>NZ_MUEW01000006.1:0-206501 GCF_001995655.1 Salinivibrio sp. IB868 | reverse complement strand
ATATTATTCATCAAAAAAACCACAATAAATACTTTTACATCAGTCATTTACAATAAAGACATGCTTCTATTGCTATGCATAAAGGATGCATATAAAAATTTGACCTTTGCAAGGTTTACCGTTAATTTGGAAGGTCGCTGAATAGCGCTTTGCCTGTGTATTCTCTGTCAATCCATCGATAAAACAGTGAGTTAGAGTGTAAATCACCGACTTTTCTCGTTAAAAAATCACAACATAACGAGCGCACAGTCACAAAGCGAATCTGTTCAGAGTGGTCAGGAGGATCACGACAATAAATGCAATCACTGCGCGTAACGCAGTAGCAAGGGAGAATTGCAATGTCGCTGTACAACCCAATGCTGGAAAAAGATAACTGTGGTTTTGGCCTTATCGCCCATCAAGAGGGGGAGCCCAGCCACAAACTGGTTCGTACTGCTATCGCTGCACTTGACCGCATGACCCACCGAGGTGGCATCAACTCTGACGGCAAGACAGGCGATGGTTGTGGGCTACTACTGCAAAAGCCCGACCGCTTTTTCCGCCTTATTGCTGAGCAAAACCAATGGAAGCTGAGCCGTCTATATGCGGTCGGCATGATTTTTCTCAGTGCCGATCCGGCAAAAGCCCAACAAGCCAAACAACGCTTCGAGCAAGAAATCAACGCTGAAACGCTATCAGTGGTGGGATGGCGGACCGTACCGACCAACCCAGATGTACTCGGGGATATCGCCAAACAGTCTCAACCGGTCATTGAACAAGTGTTTATCAATGGTCCAGCAGGCTGGCGCGCACGCGATTTAGAGCGACGCCTGTATATTGCGCGTCGCCGTGCAGAAAAAGCCTTGGCAGACGATGCTGACTTTTATGTCACCAGCCTATCCACACAAACCATTGTTTACAAAGGGTTGTGTATGCCAGCGGATCTGCCTCGTTTTTACACCGATCTCGCGGATCTGCGCCTAGAGTCATCTATCTGCTTGTTCCACCAGCGTTTCAGTACCAATACTCAACCACGCTGGCCGCTCGCACAGCCCTTTAGATACCTTGCCCACAACGGCGAAATCAACACCATTGAGGGGAACCGTCAGTGGGCACGCACACGTGCATACAAATTTAACTCCCCTTTGTTGCCTGACTTACATCAAGCCGCCCCGTTTGTGAATGAATCAGGGTCTGATTCCTCAAGCCTCGACAACATGATGGAAGTTTTTCTCGCCGGTGGGATGGACTTATTCCGGGCTATGCGCTTACTGGTGCCGCCCGCATGGCAAAATCACCCAGATATGGATGATGAACTGCGCGCATTTTATGACTTTAACTCCATGCATATGGAGCCATGGGACGGGCCAGCGGGCATCGTGATGTCAGACGGCCGCTATGCCGCCTGTAATCTTGACCGCAACGGCCTGCGTCCGGCGCGCTATGTGGTTACCAAAGATAAGTTTATTACCCTCGCCTCCGAGATTGGGATCTGGGATTACGCACCTGACGAAGTGTCAGAAAAAGGCCGCGTGGGCCCGGGTGAGCTTTTAGTGATCGATACCCGCGAAGGGAAGATTTGGCACTCAGGTGAAATCGATGATGAGCTAAAAAGCCGTCATCCGTATCGTGAGTGGCTGGACCAACATGTCCGTCGTCTCACACCGTTTGAAGACTTAGATCCTGACACCAGTGAAGGCAGCCGTAACCTTAAAGACGCCCAGCTTAAGACCTATCAAAAGCTGTTTGGGATGTCGAATGAGGAAGTGGATCAGGTCGTCAAAGTGCTGGGCGATATTGGCCAAGAAGCCACTGGCTCCATGGGTGATGATACGCCAATGGCCGTATTATCGTCGCGTCCACGCTGTGTGAGCGATTACTTCCGGCAAAAATTTGCCCAGGTGACTAACCCACCGATTGATCCGCTGCGCGAGAACCACGTGATGTCTCTGGCCACCTGTATTGGCCGTGAAATGAATGTGTTCTGTGAAACCGATGGGCACGCCGAGCGGGTCGCGTTTAAGTCTCCGGTTCTTTTGTTCTCGGATCTGGTGCAACTGCTTGAGCTGGACGATACCTATTATCGCAACAGCATTTTAGATATTAATTACGATCCGAACGAAAAAGATCTTCATCAAGCCATCCTCGATTTATGCGATCAGGCCGAGCGTTGTGTCCGTGATGGCACCGTTCTTGTGGTGCTCTCTGACCGCAGTATCAATAAAGATACGCTTCCGATTCCTGCGGCAATGGCGGTCGGTGCGGTGCAAAAACGCTTGGTTAACCAAAACCTACGCTGTGATGCCAACATCATTATCGAAACCGGCAGTGCTCGCGACCCCCATCAATTTGCGGTGTTACTCGGGTTTGGTGCCACGGCGGTTTATCCTTACTTAGCCTATGAAACACTGGCGAACTTGGTCGATATTGGCGCCGTCGATAAGCCGTATCGCGATGTGATGGTCAACTTCCGTAATGGCATTAATAAAGGCCTTTACAAGATCATGTCAAAAATGGGGATTTCGACCATTGCCTCTTACCGTTGCTCGCAGTTGTTCGAGGCGGTTGGCTTGCACCAAGATGTGATTGAGCTTTGCTTTAAAGGCGTGGCTAGCCGCATTCAAGGGGCCAATTTTGATGATTTCCAACAAGATTTGATCAACCTATCTCGCCGAGCATGGATCAAGCGTAAACCGCTTGAACATGGCGGTCTGCTTAAGTATGTCCACGATGGCGAGTACCACGCGTATAACCCAGATGTGGTGACCAACTTGCAAAGCGCGGTGCGATCTGGCGAGGCCATGGATTACAAAACCTACGCTAAAACCGTGAATGAGCGTCCTGTGGCAACCTTGCGCGATTTAATGCAACTGAAAAAAGCGGCCTCACCGGTTGCGCTCGAGCGTGTAGAGCCGGCAACGGAGCTGTTCAAACGGTTTGACTCGGCGGCGATGTCTATCGGTGCCTTGAGCCCGGAAGCGCACGAAGCGCTGGCTATTGCCATGAACCGTCTAGGTGGCCACTCAAACTCCGGCGAAGGAGGCGAAGACCCACGTCGTTTCAATAGCGAACGCAATTCACGCATCAAACAGATTGCATCTGGCCGTTTTGGCGTCACCCCGCACTATCTGACCAATGCGGATGTGCTGCAAATCAAGGTTGCCCAAGGCGCGAAGCCCGGAGAAGGTGGACAACTGCCTGGCCATAAGGTGACGGCAGAAATTGCTAAACTGCGTTTCTCCGTCCCCGGCGTGACCTTGATTTCGCCACCGCCGCATCATGATATTTACTCGATTGAGGATTTAGCCCAGCTGATCTTCGATCTCAAACAAGTTAATCCGCAGGCACTCGTGTCGGTTAAGCTGGTTTCAGAGCCGGGCGTAGGCACCATTGCCACCGGGGTGGCCAAAGCGTACGCCGACCTAATAACCATCTCAGGGTACGACGGTGGGACAGGTGCAAGCCCGCTCACCTCGGTAAAATATGCAGGTAGCCCGTGGGAATTGGGGCTCGCTGAAACTCAGCAAGCACTGGTTGAAAACGGCTTGCGCCATAAGATCCGTTTACAAGTCGACGGGGGCCTAAAAACCGGTTTAGACATTGTCAAAGCCGCTATCTTAGGCGCAGAAAGCTTTGGCTTTGGTACCGCCCCTATGGTCGCACTTGGCTGTAAATACCTTCGTATTTGCCACCTCAATAACTGTGCAACTGGCGTTGCTACTCAGGATGAAACCTTGCGTAGTGAGTACTTTAAAGGCCTGCCCGAGCAAGTGATGAACTTCTTCAAAGGCCTAGGGGAAGAAGTGCGCGAGCTGCTGGCCGAACTAGGGGTGGAAAAGCTTACCGATCTGATTGGTCGAACCGACCTCCTTGAGGCGGTTGATGGCTTTACCGCCAAGCAACTGAAGCTCGACCTAAGCCATATTCTCGATGCACCAACGCCGTGGCCAGGTAAGACCTTGTATTGCAGTGAGCCTAACACGCCATTTGACAAGGCTGAACTTAACCAAGCCCTGCTTAGTGAGCTGGGTGAAGCTATTGCGGCCAACCACAGTGCCAGTGTCTACAAGTCTGTTCGTAATACCGACCGTTCAGTCGGTGCCAGCTTGTCTGGTGCGATTGCCAAGCGTTACGGCAATACCGGAATGGCAGCTAACCCGCTGGATGTCCAGCTGCAAGGTACCGCTGGCCAATCGCTCGGGGTATGGAATGCCGCGGGAGTGAACATCACCCTTATTGGGGATGCTAACGACTACGTCGGAAAAGGCATGAGCGGCGGACAGATTGTGATCCGGCCCCCTATCGGCTCAGCATTTGCCAGCCATGAGTCCACCATCATGGGTAACACCTGCCTATACGGTGCCACTGGGGGCAAATTGTTTGCGGCCGGTAAAGCCGGTGAGCGTTTTGCCGTGCGTAACTCAGGCGTCCATGCCATTGTGGAAGGCGCGGGCGACAATGCGTGTGAATACATGACGGGAGGCATTGTGGCCATTCTCGGTCGCACCGGGGTCAACTTTGGCGCTGGGATGACCGGTGGCTTCGCATACGTGCTGGATGAAGAGGGTGATTTTAACGGTCGTATCAACCCTGAGTTGGTTGAAGCCCTGTCTTTGGAGGCTTTGGCTATCCATCAAGAGCACTTACGTGGCCTGATAGCCCAACACTTCGAGCTGACCGGCTCGGATCGTGCACAACAGCTGCTCGATGACTTTGACACTTGGGTACACCGTTTCTACCTCGTCAAACCGAAA
Source organism: Salinivibrio sp. IB868 (assembly GCF_001995655.1). Classification (NCBI taxonomy): domain Bacteria; kingdom Pseudomonadati; phylum Pseudomonadota; class Gammaproteobacteria; order Vibrionales; family Vibrionaceae; genus Salinivibrio; species Salinivibrio sp. IB868. The sequence continues at coordinate 201,768 of NZ_MUEW01000006.1, read as the reverse complement.
GCCGCTGATGTGAATACCTTATTAGGCCACCAAAGTCGCAGCGCTGCTGAGCTGCGCGTTCAGGCGCAGTAAAAGGAGGGACCCATGAGCCAGAACATCTATCAGTTTATTGATGTGCAGCGCATTGACCCGCGCAAAAAAGCGATTGAAACGCGCAAAATTGAGTTCGTTGAAATCTATGAACCCTTCACTGAAAAAGAGGTGTCAGCACAAGCGGATCGTTGTCTTGACTGTGGCAACCCCTACTGTGAATGGAAGTGCCCAGTGCACAACTATATTCCGCAGTGGCTCAAGCTCGCCAACGAGGGTCGGATTATAGAAGCGGTTGAGCTGTCGCACCAAACCAATAGCCTGCCCGAGGTATGTGGTCGCGTGTGCCCACAAGACCGTCTCTGCGAGGGTGACTGCACCCTCAACGACGACTTTGGCGCCGTCACCATCGGCAATGTCGAAAAGTACATCACGGACAAAGCCTTTGAGATGGGCTGGAAGCCTGACATGTCACACGTTGAGTGGACAGATAAAAAAGTCGCCGTGATTGGTGCCGGCCCAGCAGGACTCGCCTGCGCCGATGTACTGGTCCGCAACGGGGTAAAACCCGTGGTCTTTGACCGCTACCCAGAAATTGGGGGCTTGCTCACCTTTGGCATTCCATCTTTTAAGCTGGAAAAAGATGTGATGCGGCATCGTCAGCGTGTCTTTACCGAGATGGGGGTTGAGTTTCGCCTCAACACCGAAGTAGGTAAAGATATCGACATGCAAACCTTGGTCGATGACTACGATGCGGTTTTCTTAGGGGTTGGCACCTACAAGTATATGCGTGCAGGCCTCGCCAATGAAGATGCGCCCGGCGTCTTTGATGCGCTGCCCTTCTTAGTCTCCAACACCTATAAGGTGATGGCACTGGACAATGCTCCACCGTTCATCGATATGGCGGGGAAACGTGTCGTGGTGCTTGGAGGGGGAGATACCGCGATGGACTGTGTCCGTACCTCGATTCGTCAACAAGCCGCCAGTGTCACTTGTGCCTATCGTCGTGATGAGGAAAACATGCCTGGCTCGCGCCGTGAGGTCAAAAATGCCCGCGAAGAAGGGGTGAACTTTATGTTCAACCTGCAACCGTTAGGGATTGAAGTCGACGGTAATGGCAATGTTAGCGGCGTCACTGTGGTGAAAACCCAGCTCGGAGAGCCTGATGCTGCGGGTCGCCGCCGCCCAAAGCCAATTGAGGGCAGTGAGCATGTGCTGGAAGCGGACGCGGTGATCATGGCCTTTGGTTTTCAGCCACACGCGATGGAGTGGCTAGAACCTTACGATGTCGCCCTTGATGAGCGCGGACGAATCCAAGCGCCCGCAAAAGGTGATATCTTGTACCAAACTACGAACCCCAAAATTTTTGCCGGGGGCGATGCGGTGCGCGGCTCCGATTTGGTGGTGACAGCCATTGATGAAGGTCGCAAAGCAGCAGAAGGCATCATGGACTACCTAGAAGTATAGCGCGGGCGACGCTCCAGCGGTATCGTCCGACATCGTTCACGTAGACATCGATGCTATCTATCCAGAAGTGCCTCAAAGGAGGCACTTTTTTATTGCCTCATGTACACTAACGGCATTTACACGAACAGGATTATCAGCATGAAAATCGGCATAATTGGCGCCATGGAGCAAGAAGTCACTCTACTGCGCGACAAGCTGGAAAACAGCGCCACTCACCAAGAAGGCGGCTGCACCTTTTATACTGGCACTTTGCAAGGCCATGATATCGTGTTACTTCAGTCTGGCATCGGTAAGGTTGCTGCTGCCGTTGGTACCAGCTTGCTGCTATCACAATTCAAGCCTGACTGGGTGATCAACACAGGGTCGGCTGGTGCGTTTGAGCCCTCACTCAATCTGGGTGATGTGGTAGTGTCTTCCAAAGTCTGCTATCACGATGCGGATGCCACTGCATTCGGCTATCAAATGGGACAAGTGCCGCAGCAACCGGCGGTCTTCGAGTCCGATGAAGCATTAATGCAACTCGCAGAAAAAGCAGTGGACAGCCAAACACATGTGGTGCGTGGCTTGATCTGTACCGCCGATACCTTTGTGCACACCGATGCCCACCGCCAACATATCTATACCCACTTCCCAGATGCGGTGGCCGCCGAAATGGAAGCGGCAGCGATCGCGCAAGTGTGTGCCCAGTTTGCCACGCCTTTTGTGGTAGTGCGCGCCATCTCCGATGTCGTGGCAGAAAAAGAGTCACCCATGACCTTTGAAGAGTTTCTGCCGTTAGCGGCCAAAAGCTCATCGGCCATGGTGGAAAACATGATCGCAATGATCGACGCCTGATCACTCGACCCCATGGATGATTTGCTCAATCCGCAACAATGGATGATCTACGCCGCCGACCAAGGCCGCTTATGGGCGCTGTGGTTGGCGGTATTAGTGCACTGGCTACTCCCATTGCCCAGTCAATACTCTCCGTTTCAATACTGGCGACAGTATGCCGACTTGCTCGCGAGCCAAGTCAACAAAGATACAGACCCTAAGCGCCAGCGTAAGCTTGCCGGTGCGCTCGCCTTAATGTTGATGGGTGGCACCCTCGCCATTTTTTTAATCGCCACCCGAGAGCTCGTTTGGTCGCGTCCCCTGTTCGATGCCATATTGCTCTGGCTCGCACTTGATTGGCGGCCAATCGATAAGTTTGGCCACACCATCGCCCATGCGATAGACCAACATGACAAGGGCGCAGCGCGCGCGTTGCTCGCCACACGCGTCAATCGTGAAACCGAGTCTCTGTCATTGATCGGAATAGGAAAAGCGGGCGCGGAAACACTGCTTCTTGGCACAGCGCGGCACTGTGTTTGCGTGATATTTTATTATCTGCTCGCAGGCGGTGTGGGTGCCTTGCTATACACCAGCTTGGTACACCTTCACCGCGTTTGGACCCCAAGCCGCTTAAGCTATTACCCGTTTGGACTCGCCAGCGCCCGCTTATTGAACCTGTTGGATATAGTGCCAATGGGGCTGTTTGCTGTGATCGTGGCAATGAGCCGTCAACCTTGGTCACACCTAAAAACCGGCTGGCAGCAGGGCAGACGCTGGCGAACGCCTGGTTCAGGTTGGCTACTCGCGTGTGCAGGTAGTCGCTTCCAGCTCTCTCTAGGCGGCCCGGCTGTTTATCAAGGTACTAAGACCTTGAGAACCAAAATTGGCTATGGGGTCACCCCTGCTTGTTATCACCTTTTATTGCTGCGCTTGAAGTTAACCCACAGTGTTTTAATCTGGCTCGGGTTATGCTCCTTGGTTTTAATCGTTTAAGGACACTGATTGATGCCACGTTTTCGTGCCCTTTGTACCCTTTTTCGCTTGCAAGCCTGTTGGCTTGTCTTGGCCTTAACATGGATGCCTTTTGCTCACGCCACTCCGTTGCGAGTGATTAGTCTCGCCCCCCACGCCACAGAGCTGGCTTATGCCGCTGGGCTTGGCCCCAATATGGTCGCTGCAAGTGCCTACAGTGATTATCCGCAGCCGGCTCAGTCGCTCGAACGCGTGGCCAACTATCGGGGAGTCAAACTCGAACGCATTATCGCCCTGCAACCGGATCTTATTTTAGCTTGGCGCGGCGGGAATCCGCCCAAACCTCTGGAAGCCTTGGCGGAATTAGGCTTTACCATCCGTTACCTCAACCCAGACACGCTCAGTGATATTGGTCAGTTTATTCGCGAGCTAGGTCATTATAGCGAGAGCCCAGACATCGCCACACGCAATGCTAACGCCTTTGATCAAAAGCTGGCGCAATTAAACGCCCAGTACCGCAGTGCAGAGCCCGTTCCCTACTTTTACTTACTCAGTGACACGCCACTGATGACCGCCAGTAACCGAGCCTGGCCGAGTCAGTTATTTCGTTTATGTGGAGGGAAAAATATCTTCGCCGACAGCCCCGCCGCCTATCCACAAGTCAATATGGAACAAGTCATCACACGTGCCCCCAAAGTGCTTTTCCACACAGGTGAGCAGCTACCAGACAGTTGGCATTCAATGGCTGAGTTGCTGCCTAAGGCGACGCGCCAGTTTACTTGGTCACTTAACCCGGATTGGCTCACTCGCGCGACCCCTCGTGCATTAAACGCCGCCGAGCAAATTTGTACCGCCCTCGATGAAGTCCGTCAGGCACAATAGGATTTAGCATGACTCAGACCATGATTTTGTATTTATTCGACTTATTCGGTACGGCCGTGTTCGCAATTTCCGGGGTGCTGGTGGCGGGCCGTCTGCGTATGGATCCCTTTGGCGTGGTCGTTCTCGCCTGTGCAACCGCCATTGGCGGCGGGACAGTGCGAGATATGGCGATGGGCGCCACACCTGCGTTTTGGATCACCGACACCACCTATATCTGGGTGATTTTAGCCACCTGTGTGGCCACTATGCTACTTATCCGTCACCCTCGCCGTCTCCCCTGGTACGTGCTGCCTTGTGCCGATGCCATTGGGTTGGCGGTCTTTGTGGGTATCGGTGTCGATAAAGCCCTGAGTTATGGCGCATCTCCCTTGGTAGCGGTGATCATGGGCGTGATCACCGCGTGTGGCGGCGGCATTATTCGTGATGTGCTCGCGCGCGAAGTACCTATGGTGCTGAGAACAGAAGTGTATGCCACTGCCTGTATTGCTGGCGGCATCGTTCATACCCTCGCCGTTCAAGTCAGCCCGGGCTCTGTGACTGCCTCTATTGTGGGTATGGTCACCACACTATTGATTCGCTTAGCGGCGATCCGCTGGCATTTGTCCTTGCCACCGTTCGCGCTAGACAGGTCTTAAAAGCCATTATTGGGACAGTATGCCGAGCCTGAATAGACAGTGGTTGAAATTTAGACAACACACCCTAAGGTCTGACGTACAGTCTCAGTAAAGGAGCCACTATGATCAGCATTGCCATTATTTATCATTCTGTCGACGATCATACTCATGCGCTAGCCACCACGATTGCGGAAGGCATTCATGCCGGCGATGCCGAACCTGTGGTTTACCGCATTGAGCCAGACATGATTGAAAACGGACGCTTTGTCGATGACAAGGTGTTTGAAAAGCTTAAAGACGTTGATGCGATTATCTTCGGTGCGCCAACCTACATGGGTGGACCGAGCGCCCAATTTAAGGCGTTTGCCGATGCCTCTAGCCCCACCTGGGAGCGCCAAGACTGGCGAGGAAAGTACGCGGCTGGCTTTACGGTGGGCACCTACCCAGGAGGTGACCAGCCACAGACACTGCAGTATTTCCAAACCTTAGCCAGCCAGCATGACATGCTGTGGTTAAGTCTAGGTCGCGCCAACATAGGGGTGGAAAAGATTAATCCAAGTGGTACAAGCCTTGGGGTGACTGCACACACGCCAGAAGATGATCAACCTAACGAAGCCTGCCTACAAACGGCGTTTTATCTTGGTCAACACATGGTACGTGCACTAAAAGGCGTTTGGCACACCTAGTGGCTAAGCGCCAGTCCCACTATCGGTGTTGAGTATTTGATATAAAAAACCCTCGCGTCATGCGAGGGTTTTGCACTCTCAGTGGCTGCTGAATACGCCAGCTAGGGTGCGGTTTAGCTGAGCGTCACCCGAGCAAACTTGCGTTTTCCCACTTGGTAAACGGCTTCACCCGCGGCAGGCACTAACTTGGTATCTTCGACTTTTTCGCCATCAATTTTCACCGCGCCTTGGCGAACCATACGCAGCGCATCGGAGGTGGAGTTAACCAACCCCGCCTCTTTTAATAGGTTAGCAATCGCCATACCTTGCTCGAAGGTGAAGCTTGGCATTTCATCCGGCATCGCGCCTTTTTGGAAGCGATTGACGAACGTTTGCTCAGCGGCATCGGCGTCGGCTTCGGAGTGGAAACGCGCGATGATTTCTTTGGCTAGCAGAATCTTAATATCACGTGGGTTTTTACCCGCTTGTACGTCCTGCTTAAATTGGACGATTTCCTCGAGGGGACGGAAAGACAGCAGCTCATAGTAATCCCACATCAGATCGTCAGAAATCGACATGATTTTACCGAACATATCATCCGGGCGTTCGCTCACACCAATGTAGTTGTGTGCTGACTTCGACATCTTTTTAACGCCATCTAACCCAACCAGCAGTGGCATGGTCATCACCACTTGCGGCTTCTGTCCTGCTTGCTTTTGTAGCTCACGCCCCATCAGCAAATTGAACTTTTGGTCAGTGCCGCCCAGCTCAACGTCAGCTTCCAGTGCCACCGAATCGTGCCCTTGAAGCAGTGGGTAGATAAACTCATGGATAGCAATGGCTTGGTTGCTGGTATAACGCTTTTTAAAGTCATCACGCTCAAGCATGCGAGCCACGGTCGAGCTTGCCGCCAAACGGATCATGCCATCTGTGCCCAGCTCCCCTAGCCATTTCGAGTTGAATTCGATACGCGTTTTCGCCGGATCCAGAATTTTGAACACCTGCTCTTTATAGGTCTCTGCATTTTGCAGCACCTGTTCACGTGTCAATGGTGGACGGGTAGTATTTTTACCACTTGGATCACCCACCATACCGGTATAATCACCAATCAAGAAGATCACTTCGTGGCCAAGCGCTTGAAAAGCTCGCAGCTTATTAAGGATCACTGTATGACCCAGGTGGATATCGGGTGCGGTGGGGTCCGCGCCAAGTTTGATGCGAAGAGGACGATCCTCTTTCAGCTTTGCCACCAGCTCGTCTTCCGGGATTACTTCATCTACGCCACGTTTTAGTTCTGCTAGCGCAGCTTCCAGGCTCGCCATAGTCTCTTGCTCCTACCCAATAGGCAAAAATGTGATAAACCGACATACTACTCGAATAGCGACAGTTTTTGAAACCAGTTAAACTGATAGAGTGTGTACAGGGTGCGCGCAGCGGCTGCCGTCAAAAGATGTTTGTGGTCTTTGTGTCAGCCGTGTCAAATCTACTTCAGGGCATCATCCCCAATAAAACCGATTGGGTGTCTGACTGTCATAACTTTATTCGTAGTGATTCAACATAGTCTTCATGCCGTTAAATAAACTCGCAGCCTTACCTAAGTTACATAAACTCGTTATCGGTGCATTGAGCGCATTCATTGTCTTATTAATCTTGGTACCAGACGGCGCCGATACGCCGCGCCCTAAACCTAATTTCGAACCGGGTAAACATTACCCGTTACCAGTTAAAGCTGTCTCATTACTGCCTCCCAAAGAAGAGATGCCCGCGCAGTTTAAGCGCAATATCAACTGGCAAACCTATGAAGTGCAGCCTGGCGAGAGCATGGCGCTACTGTTCAGCCGTGCGGGGTTAAGCCCAACGACCCTTTATCGCCTTGTGAATGCCGACGAAAGAACGCAAACCCTCGCTTACTTAAATCCAGGCGATGAAGTACGCCTAGGGGTAGACGATGACGGCGAACTGGTGCAGCTCATTCAGCCTCGAGGCAGTAATGAAACGCTGATCGTCAACAAAATTGATGATAGCTATCAATCACGTATTGAAACCAAGCACGTGGATACGCAGCTAAACTTTGCGCGCGCGACCATCAAGTCAAACTTCTGGCAAGCAGCCTCGGATGCTGGATTAAACCCAAATCAGATCATGCAATTGGCGGGGATCTTTGGTTGGGATGTGGATTTTGCCCTTGATATTCGCAATGGTGATAGCTTCTCCGTGTTGTATGAAGAAGAGTTTGTGGAAGGGGAGCATATTGGCAGTGGTAATATCCTCGCCGCGACCTTCACTAACCGAGGAGATACCTTTACGGCAGTACGCGCAAAAAATGGTAAGTACTACACGCCGAGTGGTAAAGCGATGAAAAAAGCGTTTTTACGCTCACCGGTTAACTTCCGCTATGTTAGCTCAAACTTCAACCCACGTCGTTTGCACCCGGTCACTGGTCGTGTAAAGCCTCACCGTGGTACCGACTATGTTGCGCCAGTGGGTACCCCCATTAAAGCAGCTGGGGACGGCGTGGTGATGAAAGCCTCGTATAACCGCTTCAACGGCAACTATGTGTTTATCCGCCACAGCTCGACCTATATCACCAAATATTTGCACCTGACCAAGCGTAAAGTGAAAACCGGCCAGCGAGTCAAACAAGGGGATATCATTGGTACGCTAGGCTCAACAGGGCGCGTGACGGGCGCACACTTGCACTATGAGTTTCTCGTCCATGGGGTACACAAAAACCCGCGGACGGTAAAGCTGCCTGAGGCGAAGTCGTTGCAAGGCGAACAGAAAAAGGCGTTTGTGCGACTGGCCGAATCGCGTATGGCTCAGCTAAGTAAGTTTAATCAGTTACTGGCCACCGTGGGCAGCTTGAATCATTACAACCGAGGTGGCTAATCGCCTTGGCGCATAAAAAACGGCGCTCAAAGGCGCCGTTTTTTTATCTCAAAAAGCTGAACGTCGCCATAAAAAGGTTAGACGCTAAACGATGCACCACAGCCACAGGTGGTCGTGGCATTGGGGTTATCAATGAAAAAGCGCGATCCTTCAAGGCCCTCGGTGTAGTCGACCTTACCGCCCATCAGGTACTGTAAGCTCATAGGATCAACCACCAGCATCACGCCGCTTTTTTCGATCTCCATATCCCCTTCATTGACGTTTTCATCGAAGGTAAAACCATATTGGAAGCCGCTACAGCCACCACCGGTGATATAGACGCGCAACTTCAGGTTGGGGTTTTCTTCTTCCTGAATCAGCGTCTTTACCTTGGTTGCCGCGGCCTCAGAAAACTCTAACGGCAAAGGTGCTTCGCTCATTGTTACCTCACATGCTCTTTGTGCTAAGTATGGGATTATCTAATACCTGAGTAAAGTGTTCAAGTATTGCGCGTTTGATCGCAACTGTGATCAGTACGTATTAATTGCCAATCTTGTCTTAACGAAATCATACTCTACCTCGCCAGTGTTCCGTATCTTTGGTTAAAATACGCCAACGCAATTTAGGCCAAGCCTTACCAAACAGGATATGTCATGACCAAATCAGCACAACTTTTTCAACAAGCTAGACGCACCATTCCCGGTGGCGTGAATTCTCCCGTGCGTGCTTTTGCCGGTGTCGGCGGCGACCCTGTCTTCATGGAGCGTGCCGACGGCGCTTACATTTTTGATGCCGACGGCAAAGCCTATATCGATTTTGTCGGCTCATGGGGCCCGATGATCTTAGGCCATAATCACAGTGCTATCCGCGAAGCCGTGGTGGATGCCGCACAGCGTGGCCTCAGCTTTGGTGCGCCAACCGAGAGTGAAACAACCTTGTCGGAGCTGGTTGCAGAACTAGTGCCTTCGATGGAAATGGTACGCATGGTGAACTCAGGCACTGAGGCGACCATGAGCGCTATTCGTCTTGCGCGCGGATTTACCAAACGCGATAAGTTCATTAAATTTGAGGGCAACTATCACGGCCATGGCGATTGCTTGCTGGTCAAAGCGGGCTCTGGTGCCCTCACCCTCGGTGAGCCCAACTCGCCAGGAGTGCCGGCCGACTTTGCCAAGCACACACTGACCTGCACCTATAACGATCTTGAGTCGGTACGCCACACATTCGAAACTTACCCTGAAGATGTTGCCTGTATCATTGTTGAGCCGGTATCGGGCAACATGAACTGTGTGCCGCCGCAACCGGGTTTCTTACAAGGCCTGCGCGAGCTGTGCGATGAGTTCGGTGCCTTACTGATTTTTGATGAAGTCATGACTGGCTTCCGCGTGGCATTAGGTGGCGCACAAGCTTACTACGACGTAAAACCTGACTTAACCACACTGGGTAAAATTGTCGGTGGTGGTATGCCGGTGGGTGCCTTTGGCGGACGTCGCGAAGTGATGGAATACTTGGCACCGACAGGTCCGGTATACCAAGCGGGAACACTGGCGGGGAACCCCGTCGCCATGGCGGCCGGGCACGCCTGTTTGTCTGAGCTACGTCAGCCAGGTAACCACGATTACTTGACCCATGTTACCCATCAGCTCGCAGAAGGGTTTAAGTCCTTGGCAGACAAACACGGTATTGCGCTGACCACCAACCAAGCAGGCGCGATGTTTGGCTTCTTCTTCACCGAGCAAGAGACCGTCACCTGCTTTAAAGATGTGCAACAGTGTGACACCGAGCGCTTCAAGCGTTTCTTCCACTTAATGCTCGAGCAAGGGGTCTACTTGGCACCTTCCGCGTTTGAGGCCTGCTTTACCTGCTTAGCTCACGGTCAAAAAGAAGTGGACGCTACGCTCGCCGCGGCCGATCACGCTTTCGCGACATTGGCGGCTGACGCGTAACCCCATTACGGCATCAGCGCGTATTTGCCCAGTAAAAAGGCCCCGCAGCGTGCTGCGAGGCCTTTATAGGTTAAAGCGGCGTGAATATTGCCCTTATGATCGGCACAACAATCGAGACACATTAGAATATCGAGCGACCAATTCTCGCCGACAATAGCTCCAACGCGGCCGTCCCTGCCAGTGAATTACCAGAAGGGTCTAGCTCCGGCGACCAGACGGCAATCGACATCTCGCCAGGTACAATGGCAATAATGCCACCGCCGACCCCAGATTTACCTGGCATACCCACTCGATATGCAAACTCGCCCGCACCATCATACAAGCCACAGGTCGCCAACAGCGCATTCATCTGTTTACTTTGTGTAGGACTTAAAATCGCGGTGCTGTCAGACAGCGGTGTCCCTTTATTGGCCAGATAAAAGAACGCCTTCGCTAAATCGACACAGCTCATCTCTAACGCGCAGTAATGAAAGTAGTTGGTTAATACCGGTACCACATCGTTATCAAAGTTACCAAACGCGCGCATCAGGTACGCAATCGCCGCGTTTCTGTCACTGTGCAGCATTTCTGAATCCGCCACCCCTTTGTCATAACACAGATGCGGGTTGTCAGCGAGATGGCGAACAAACTCTAGCATACGTTGGCGCGGCGCAGATTGGCGCGTGTGTAGCATATCGCTGACCACCAAGGCACCGGCGTTAATAAAGGGATTACGTGGGATCCCTTGCTCCATCTCAAGCTGAATTAACGAGTTAAACGCTTGTCCCGAGGGCTCTTTGCCCACACGCGTCCAGATCTCCTCGGCTTGATAGTTTTGCATCGCCAGTGTCAGGCTCAACACCTTGGAGATCGATTGAATAGAGAATGCCTCATCCGCATCACCGGCACGGATCACATCGCCATCGTTATAACACACAGCGATACCGAGCTTGTGATTAGCCACATCCGCTAATGCCGGAATATAGTCAGCCACCTTGCCTTGTCCAATTAATGGCCGAACATCAGCAAGAATTTGCTCGAGTAATTGCGCACTGGGTTTCACCGGCAGGATCCTTCTACAACATAGGACAAAAAAGCCAACGCTAGGTTGGCTTTAAGCGTGTCTGTGACACCGAATCACACGCGCGTTTTTATGCGGTGCGCGTATATTTGATATCCCAAACACCGTGGCCAAGACGCTGCCCACGCTGCTCAAATTTAGTGAGAGGACGATCGTCAGGGCGTGGTACATAAAGCCCCTCTTGCGCCACGTTCTGATAGTGAGGCGCGGCTTCCATCACGTCAATCATATGTTCGGCATAGTTTTCCCAGTCGGTCGCCATATGAAAAACGCCGCCCACTTTCAATTTGTCGCGTACCATTTCTGCAAATGGCAATTGGACAATGCGGCGCTTATGGTGACGTTTTTTATGCCAAGGGTCAGGGAAAAACAGCTGAACCGTGTCGAGGCTGTCTTTCGGCAACATTTGCTCAAACACCTCCACCGCATCATGACACATCACACGTAGATTGCTAACGCCCGCTTCGCGCGCGGCCATCAAACAAGCACCCACGCCTGGGGTGTGGACTTCAATACCCACAAAGTTTTTCTCAGGCGCATTTTTAGCCATCTCCACCAAGGATGCGCCCATACCAAAACCGATTTCCAGCACCACTGGGTTATCGTTGCCAAACACCTGCTGCCAATCCAGTTCGGTTGCCTCGAAGTCAATGCCCATGGTCGGCCAGGACTCGTTGAGCGCTTGCTCTTGGCCTTTGGTTAAACGGCCTTCGCGACGCACAAAGCTGCGTACTTTACGAATAACTTTGCCATCCTCGGTCAGTTCGGTTTTAGTGACTTCAGTCATGATTGAGTGCCTGTGATGCAGTGTTAGTGATGGTGGTGAAAAAGACCATCGATTGTTGGAAATCTAAACGGACTGCGCATTATGCAAAGTTTTCGCCATTGCGCAAGTTGGCAGCACGGATCCTATTAGTGCGCCCTCGGGTTAGTGTACCCTGTGACCTGCCTTTGTGCACGTGTGAGCAAAACAATAAGAGAGAGCACAGTGAGTCAATCTTTTTCCGACGCCATTTTAAACTGGTACGAGCAATATGGCCGTAAAACCCTGCCTTGGCAGCAAAACAAAACCCCGTATAAGGTCTGGCTCAGCGAGATCATGCTGCAGCAAACCCAAGTGAGCACGGTGATCCCATACTTTGAGCGCTTTATGACGCGCTTTCCAACAGTCACCGATTTAGCGAATGCCGAACAAGACGAAGTGTTGCACCTATGGACAGGACTTGGCTATTACGCCCGCGCGCGCAACCTACACAAAGCGGCACAAGTGATCGCACGCGAACACAACGGCGTGTTTCCTACCACGCTTGAGCAAGTCATGGCGCTACCTGGTGTCGGGCGCTCAACTGCCGGCGCGGTACTATCATTATCGCTTAATCAGCCCCACCCTATTTTGGATGGCAACGTCAAACGCACCTTGGCACGTTGCTATGCCATCGAGGGGTGGCCGGGAAAAAAGCCGGTAGAAAACAAGCTTTGGGACATCGCTGAGGCACTCACGCCCGCCACGGATACCGATAAATACAACCAAGCGATGATGGATATGGGTGCCATGGTCTGTACCCGCAGCAAGCCTAAGTGCGAACTTTGCCCAGTCGCAGAGCGCTGTGAAGCGCGCGCACAAGGTCGTCAGCTTGATTTTCCCGGTAAAAAGCCCAAAAAGACTCTGCCCGTAAAGCAAGTCAGCTTTTTACTCATTCAATACCAAGACGATATCTGGTTAGAGCAGCGTCCGCCCAGTGGGCTATGGGGCGGGCTATGGTGCTTACCGGAAGCATCAGAGCATACACTTGATATCGATATTGCCGACAAGCTGCAGGGGATCAAACCGACTCACACTGAGGTGCTCACCGCGTTTAGACACACGTTTAGCCACTTTCACCTCGATATTGTCCCCGTCAAGGTGCGTGTTAATGAACGGCCGCAAATCATCATGGAAGCGAACCAAGGGCTTTGGTATAACTTGTCGCAACCAGCAAAAGTTGGGTTAGCGGCACCAGTGAAAAAGCTGTTAACCTTAGTAGAACACGAGCGCCAACAACATCTCACAGGCGATGACAAGGAGCCTAGATTATGAGCCGTACCGTATTTTGCCAACGTCTACAAAAAGAAGCCGACGGGCTAGATTTCCAGCTTTATCCCGGCGAGCTCGGCAAACGCATTTATGACAACATTTCCAAAGAAGCCTGGGCTGAGTGGCAGAAAAAGCAGACCATGCTCATTAACGAGAAAAAACTCAACATGATGGATCCTGAGCACCGTAAGGTGATCGAAGAAGAAATGGTGAAGTTTCTATTCGAAGGCCAAGATGTGCATATCGACGGTTATGTGCCACCCGAGGCCTAATTAACGCGGCCCCGTCCACACTCGGGCATCGCCGAGGCTACAAAGCACCCGCATTGTGTTAATCTCAGTGCGGGTGTTTTTTATACTAATGCAATAACGATGACGCGAATACTTTGCTTGTTGGTGTGCTGTTTTAGCACCTTGCTGTCCGGTTGTAGCCGCGAAAGCGTAGAAAAATACGTAGGCGTGGATTATCAAACCACCAATCGGTTTGCTAAAAATCTAGCGCCTATCCCCGGCCAGTTCGAAAAAGACATCGACGCCCTGAATCAACTGATTAGCCAGTTCACCGGCAACATTGAGGTGCGCTGGGGCGAAAACCAAGTGTTCGTGTCAGGCAAACGGGATTACGTCAAATACACGGACAATTACAAAAGTCGGGCGCGCATTGATTTTGAACGCGGTGTTATCCGCGTGGAAACCGTCGCCACTGATGCACCGAAGTCTCACCTCAAACAAGCCATCGTCACCACCTTACTCACGCCCCGAGATCCGGCTTCCGTCGATCTGTATTCTGCAGCGAAAGTGCCACTCAATGGGCGCCCATTTCTCGAAGGACAAGTGGTGGATCATGAAGGAAAAACAATTACTTGGGAGTGGCGCGCCAATCGCTTTGCTAACTACCTAATTGACAAGCGGTTAAAAAAGAAAAAAGTGCGTTTTCAAAACATGTATTACGTCACCATTCCCATGGTGAACGATCATGTTGCCAAGCGCAGTTATCAATATGCCGATATCGTCCGCCGTGCATCCAAGCGTTACGGCATCTCTGAAAAACTGATTTATGCGATCATCAAAACCGAAAGCAGTTTTAATCCTTATGCAGTGAGTTGGGCCAATGCATATGGATTAATGCAGGTGGTTCCCAAAACGGCTGGCCGCGATGTATTCAAGCTGGTAAAGAAGCGTAGTGGTCAACCTACGCCTAAGTACCTTTTTGATCCTGAGCGAAATATTGATACAGGCACTGCCTATTTTTACATTCTTAAAAACCGCTATCTTAAAGCCGTGCGCGATCCACTGTCTCTGCACTACAGCATGATCTCCGCTTATAACGGCGGAACAGGGAATGTCCTGCGCACGTTTGACAGCAATAGACGCCGAGCCATGCAGGATTTAAACAAGCTGCGCCCGAATCAAGTCTATTGGGCATTGACTCACCGCCACCCCTCTTCGGAGTCTCGGCGCTACTTGCAAAAGGTCACACGCTATCAAAAAGCGTTTTCTAAACTCCCCCAATAAAGGGTGATGAGCGCCGATTTTTGCTTGTTTTTATCGCACTTCGCTGGGTTTTTATCCAAACAATGCGATATCAGCACTTTTTTCAAAAAAACAGTTGACGGTGACACGGAAAATCCGTTTAATAGCGCCCCGTTAGCCCGGATAGCTCAGTCGGTAGAGCAGGGGATTGAAAATCCCCGTGTCGGTGGTTCGATTCCGCCTCCGGGCACCATATAATGAAATAATGGTGTGACACACAGTATTTCGCGATTTGTGTGCCGGCTTAGCTCAGTTGGTAGAGCAACTGACTTGTAATCAGTAGGTCGCCAGTTCGACTCCGGCAGCCGGCACCATTGCCTCGATAGCTCAGTTGGTAGAGCAGGGGATTGAAAATCCCCGTGTCGGTGGTTCGATTCCGCCTCGAGGCACCATTATTCCCCCATAGTTCAGTTGGTAGAACGGCGGACTGTTAATCCGTATGTCACTGGTTCGAGTCCAGTTGGGGGAGCCACCTTTAAAGAAGCGCTAGCCGAAAGGTTAGCGTTTTTTTGTTTGGCTATCGCCAACTATGTCACTCATTCATCTGTAATTTGAATACCACATCGACTTGACGCCCTTCATCACTGTAAATGACCTCCTCACAGATTGATTGCACCAGAGTAATCCCTCGACCGGAAAGGCTATCTGCATCATGATTTTTATCATGTAAGTGCCACTGATAGTCGAACCCGTCTCCCGTGTGTGACAAACGCATGTTTAAGAAGCCTTCTACAGGCTGATAAACCAAATCAAGTTTAATGGCGTAATCCCCGCTCAACGCGTTAAGCTTGGCTTGCCGCTCGCTAAAGTAATGCAGTAGGCCATCCACATCGTCTTTACTCACCGACTGCATGCCTAAAATGCCATAGTCCAGCGCATTGGTGATAAGCTCTGACGCCACGGTACAAATCAAATCTAAGTCAGTACTCTCGCCGACCATCCCTTTTACACGGCCGCGCAAGTCCCTAACAATATCCGCTTCTTTTAGCAAAGCCGTATCAAACACGATGTGAGTTGTTGAAGGGACGACCGAATAAGTCGCGTCCTTTTCGGAAAGCGGCTCACGAGGAGGGGCTATCAGCGGGAAGGTCAGCTCGAGCATGGACACATCATCCGTGACACCATTATCACCGGCAAAGGCAGTTAAGGTACGCTTGGTTTGTGCTATCAAACTGCCTTGACAGCCACTTAAGGTCCGAATCAGCCCTACTTCGCCCAACTGCTTACCTGCGCTATTACGTGCTTCTGTTACGCCATCGGTAGCAAAAAACAAGCGTTGGCCCGGCTGAAGTGCTAATCGAGTGATAGTGGCATCAAACTGCCCTTTTGCTTGTGCGCCTAATGCCATATGCCGACCTTGGTATGAGGCGAGTACTTGCCCGTGTTTATCCAGACAATACGCATCGGGTAGCCCGCCACTCCAAACGTTAACCGTCAGACCATCTGGCATCACCTCCACCAACGCGCCGGCAAGTAAGGTGCCAACAGGCATAAAAGTACAGATATGCTCATTTATTTCAATGGCCATATCACCCACAGGCAACCCTCGTCTTGCCGTGGCGATAAAGGTTTTAACCGCAGGAATAGTACTGATAGCGGCGGGTAAGCCATGCCCAGTGGCATCCGCAATCATAATATAGAGTCCACCAAATGGTCGGCGGAGAACCATGGTCACATCACCATTAAAAAGGCTAAATGCGCCTGAGAACGTCTCGACACCCGGCACGCCATCAACATTGAACGACATCAAGCGTTCAAATATCTGGCTAGCCATGGCATGTTCGTAAACGGTGGTTTCTTGGAATTGCTTGAGTTGGTCGCGTTGGTGACTAACTTCTCGGAATAAGCGAACATGGCGCAAATGCGTGCGCACCTTGGCGATCAGCACGGCGGTGTCAACGGGTTTGCTGACAAAGTCATCCCCTGCTTTTAAGCAGTTAGCAAAGATATCAGGATCACTCACCCCGGTAAGGAACACAATCGGCAGCAATTTTTGCGGATAGCGATTCCTTATCTCTTGCGCCATGTCAAAGCCATTGAGCTTGGGCATATTCACATCTGAAATGATGAGATCAGGAAACATTCCAGGATCAATATTCTCGAGGAGCGATAACGCTTCTTGGCCATTCATCGCCATACTGATATTGTCTGTTTCGCTCTTTAATGCCGCGGCAATATAATGTACTAATGCCGGTTCATCATCCACTACCAAGACGTTCATAGGCGCTTACTCACTCAATGTGGAATTTCTTTTCAAACTTGGCAATCAATAGCACCCGTTTTATCGCATCAGAGCAATTGACCAGCTTGATCGCACCATTAGGCTTATCGAGATAATCTTGCATATTGAGCAATATCCCCAGTCCCGCACTGTCCATATAAGTCGCTTCCCGTAAATCGACGATCACGTCCTTCCCTTTAAGATCCACATAGGCGTTACGCACTTCCTGAACCAAAGCGAAGTTAAACTCGCCCTTTACATGCAAAACGGCTTGTTTTTCATCACTCGATATGTCGCGTTTGATATTCATGAAGCATCCTTAAAATAATTCAATGTCACCCTCGTCTAACGAGGCTTGTTTCGCTGGCGCTCGCGCCGCAGACCCCGCTTTTTCCTCTATCTCATTGACCTGTTGGTTGAGTTGCGGCCAGTCGATGGTATCGTCCGCCATGGTGTTAACAATGAGCTCGTTCAATTCTTCTAAGATGTGCAAGTTATCGAGTATGTGCCCACCTTGTTGCGATACAATGTCGGCAAACTGGAGGTTTTTGATACATGTGTTCACTTCACTTTGCACTTGCTCGCCCAGAGAGGAAACGCGTTCTATCTCTTTACCCACTTCATCATTGACCTCTTTAACCCCTTCAAGGAGCGAATCAATATAGTCTTTCGAGCGAATTGATTCGGTCATATCGAGCGAGGCGATCTCTCCCACTGTCGACTTTGTTTTATCGACGCTGTCTTGGGCCAAATCGATGTGCTTGTGTATCTCGGTATTAAGATCGGTCGCTTTAATCGCGAGAGAGCGAACTTCTTGCGCCACCACCGCAAAACTGCGCCCATTCTCCCCCGCACGCGCCGCCTCAATCGCTGCGTTAAGCGCCAATAAGTTGGTCTGCTCTGACATGGCCTGCACATCATCCAACAGCTGGAACACTTCATTGAGCTTGCCGGACATCTCTTCGATGATATAAATCGATGCCACGCTTTTATCACTGACCTTCACCATGATGTCGATATAGCCATCAATGGCTTTCTCAGTGGCTGGCAACACCTTGGTGAGACTGTATTCACTTTCATCATTATAGAGCAGCTCATTAGCCATTTTGGTGGCAGTGTTGACCTGTTCACGACAGGCACTTTGCATCGTGAAAAAGCTGTTGTTAAGGCTTTCTACCGAGTTATCAATCACCTCACGTTGGCGTGAGAGTTGCTCACGGATAGGGACGAGTTCAATAGACAGAATATGGTGGATACGACGCAAAATTTGCTGAGGCTCATCGCCCGTCTCAGTGCTGTCAGAGGCGCCATGCTGAGTGATAGATTGCGCTGTGTGGCGTAATGTCCACAGGTGCCAGCTCATGCTGGCGAGCACAAGCCCAGCAAGCGCCATGGTCTGCCAAGACATTGACCAAAGCGCTAACGCAACCACACTGACCATTGTCAGCGCAGGTGGCCAAATAAATGTGTAGCGATTAGCGTCCATACACGGCCTCCACTAAAAAATTTGCCACTTCGGTTAAACACAGCGTCTTTACCACGCCACCAAGTTCGATCGCGACTCTTGGCATTCCCCATACCACAGAACTCGCTTGGTCTTGCGCAGCAGTAAGTGCACCGGTTTGATACATTTGCAGCAAACCATTTGCGCCGTCTCTGCCCATCCCGGTTAATATCACACCAATAGATTTCCCTCCCACCGACTCTGCGATGGATGAGAACATCACATCAACCGATGGACGATGTCGCTCAACCGGGTCACTATTAGAGAGCTGACAATACAAATGCCCTTGTCGATTAACGACGGTAAGGTGTTGGTTTCCCGGCGCCACATAGACATGCCCTTGTACCAAAGGCACCCTTTCCGAAGTCACTTCTTCAACCTGCAAACGACACGCACGGTCTAACCGCTTGGCGAAAGGGCCACAAAACGCCGCTTTGATATGTTGCGTCACCACAATCGGTGGCATGTGGGCAGGCAGACGTTCGAGGACGCCACGCAGTGCCTCTGTTCCTCCCGTCGATGCCCCCAAACCAATGACTTGATAGCCCCGGCGGTTGTAATGCTGACGATCGATGGTGACATTCGGCTGTTTATGCCAACTCTTTGTTTGTCCGACATTGGCCTGGGCAGCCATTTTCACTTTGCTGACCAGCTCATCACGCTCGCGAGTGATCGCGGTCGCGCTGTCCGCTGAGGGCTTAGGCACATAATCCACCGCGCCGATTTCCAGTGCCGCCAAGGTGACATCTGCACCATGCTGAGTCAGGGTCGAGACCATGATCACGGGCATCGGCCGCAAACGCATCAGGTTTTTAAGAAACTGGATGCCATCCATTTTGGGCATTTCAACATCGAGCGTGATCACGTCGGGATTAAGCTTTTTAATCTTCTCGCGCGCCTCGTAGGGGTCTGCCGCTGCGCCAACCACTTCTAACTCAGCGTCACTTTCTAGGCATTCTCTTATCAAGGTGCGATAAAGCGGCGAGTCATCGACAACTAACACTTTGTAGCGATATTGGCTCATCAGAATAACTCCACATCTTGCTCGTCGGCGCCATCATTGTAAGACTCCTGCAGCAAGCGCTGGTTGTATTGCGTTTCTTCCGCCACCAGCTCTTTTTGGCTCAACGATTGAATCTTCTTTACCCACGCTTTACCCGTGCGCGGCTCGAAAAGTACCCGGCGTGGAAATGCCAACCCAAGGTCTTCAGATATCAAGGGGAGTTGCTCATTGATGACATATTGGCGAACAAAATCGATATTCTTACGGCCAATCGCGATGTTTTGCCCCATGATATTGCCACCACCAAACAGCTTTACCCGCAGCCGGTTTTTCACCGCACCTTGTTGCAACAAAGAGTTGATCAGAATTTCCATCGCGTAGTTGCCATAGCGCGCGGCACGCGACAAATGCTGTTCGGGGGTCCAGGTGGACTCCGCCTCTTCACGCTTGAGTGGCAACATAAAATGGTTCATGCCTCCGACTTGAGCCAAAGGGTCCCAAATACACGCGGCAATACATGAGCCCAAGCCTGTGGCAATCAGCTCATCATCAGAGCTAACATAAACATCGCCAGGCTGGAGCTTCACCATGTGCTTATCATGCTCAGGACTAAAAAAACGTTTTAGTGTTTTCTCATGCGCATGATGATGTAATTCCAACGCTTGGTGCATATCACTCCCGTTTGCGATACATGGTGTGGCCTAAGTTATCGAACCTCTCTGCCATCTTTCCGATCCCTTCCGAGTGGCCGATAAAAAGCACACCGCCGGGAACAAGCTGCTGCCAAAACCGCTCAATGAGTCGCTGCTGTGTATCGCGTTCAAAATAGATCATCACGTTGCGACAAAAGATCGCGTCCATTGCGTATTTGTGAGGCCACTCCCCTTTTAAATTCAGTTGTTTAAAACTGATCGCATCACGAAGCTGACGCTTGGCCTTAAACAAGTCTTGTTTGATGCCTTTTCCTTTTAAAAAGCCGTTTTGCAAATACGCTTTGGGGATGGTGTGCGCCACTTCCAAGCTGTAAGTGCCATTACTGGCGGTATTGAGCACCTGGGTATCTAAGTCAGTGGCAAGAATTTGTACATCTAATTGCCCCTCTAACATCCCATGACCCGCCAATACCGACGCGATGGTGTAAGGCTCTTCACCGGTCGAACAGCCCGCTGACCAAATCCGGATACGCTTTTGCTTCGCCGCTTGCCACTGCGGAATAAGCTGATGCGCTAAAAACTCAAAATGATGACGTTCACGAAAGAACTGGGTTTTATTGGTGGTTAGCGCGTTAATGAAGGCCACACGTTCATCTTTGCTCTGCTCCACCAGCGCAAAATAATCATCAAAAGTCGCCATCCCTGTTCTGCGTAAGCAGCGTGCCAGCCGGCCATACACCATGCTTTTCTTTTTATCCGCAAGAAAAATACCCGTTTCGCTTTCCATAAACGTCTGTACATAGTGGAAATGCCGTTGGCTAAAATCATAGGCGCCAGCCGACGAAGCATTCACTGGCGCTGACATGATTAAAACTCCTCCCACTCATCACTGACTTCATTGCTCGACGACTTTTGACTGTTCACTGCCTTGAGACGCGCTTTGGCGGCCTCACCATTGCGGTAACTGTCACTGCTCGCTCTAGGCGCTGTCTTAGTCGTGTGACTCGGGGTAACCTTGGGTTTCGAGCTCGGGGTTTGAATATCTACGAGCTTGTCGGCATCAATATCCACTTGGAAGAAGCCAATCAAGTTAATTAACTCCGCGCCCTCTTCTCTCATCGACTGACTAGACGCGGCCGCTTCTTCAACGAGCGCAGCATTTTGCTGTGTCATTTGGTCCATTCGTGCCACAGAGCGTGTGATCTCATCAATGCCCGTGGCTTGCTCTTGGCTCGCCGCATTAATTTTGTCAATCAACTGGGAGACTTCCGACACCGACGCGACAATTTCTTCTAGCATTTCGCCAGACTCGTCCACGAGCTTCGACCCTTGCGTGACTTTTTCCACACTGTCTTTGATCAAGTCCTTGATCTCTTTCGCCGCGCCGGCACTGCGTTGCGCCAAGTTACGAACCTCGCCAGCGACAACGGCAAAACCACGTCCTTGCTCACCCGCACGCGCAGCCTCTACCGCCGCATTCAAAGCCAGCAAATTGGTCTGGAATGCGATTTCATCAATCACCCCAATGATGTCAGCAATTTTCTTGCTGGCATCGTTAATTTCCGCCATCGCATCCACGGTCTCTTTGACCACTTCACCGCCTTTGCGCGCTTTTTCACTGGCTTTAGTGGAGAGAGTATTGGCCGATGACGCACTTTCCGCATTCTGCTTCACGGTCGCTGTCATCTGCTCCATACTGGCAGCCGTTTCCTGCAGGTTAGCCGCCTGCTCTTCAGTGCGCTCGCTCAGGTCGTTATTTCCCTCAGCAATTTCGGCTGACGCAGACGCCACCCGTGCCGACGAATGCGTGATCTTTTCGACCATGTTACGAACGTTATTAATCGATGCATTGACCGCTTGGCTGAGATCTTCAAACTCGCCTTTGTAGTCTTCCGGCATAGTCGTTTTGAGATCCCCTTTCGAGACCCCTCGCATCACGCGAATACACTCGTTAAGCGGATCGACAACACTATCCAGTAACTGGTTGATCCCCTCACCGAGTTTTGCCATCGCGCCACTATATTTACTGGTATTCATCCGATCGCTCAGATTACCATCCGCTGCTTTTGCGATAAGACGCTCAACTTGGCGCTGACTATCCATTTGCTCGGTAATGTCCTCCCATTGCAGCGCAGGGCCAATGTACTCATCGTCATCGTCGTAGAGGGCAATACAATTAAGCGCAAATTCGAGTTCCCCGACCGTAATCTCAGCTTTAAATGGCATACGGTCGGGGTTGGCAATCACAGACTGTTGGTGCGCTGGGTTTTTGTGGAATTGGTCAATACTAGTGCCTACGAGTTTATCCGTTGAGAAGCCGGGGAAAATCTCGCGCATTTCATCTTCACGGCTCTTGAACAGCTCCGTCACTGCCGGGTTAAGATAGCGAATGGTACCGTCTTTATCTGCTAGCATTACATTGGTGGTCATTCCCTCGACCACGGCCGCCAATAATGAACGTTCTGACT
Source organism: Salinivibrio sp. IB868 (assembly GCF_001995655.1). Classification (NCBI taxonomy): domain Bacteria; kingdom Pseudomonadati; phylum Pseudomonadota; class Gammaproteobacteria; order Vibrionales; family Vibrionaceae; genus Salinivibrio; species Salinivibrio sp. IB868. The sequence continues at coordinate 178,996 of NZ_MUEW01000006.1, read as the reverse complement.
CTTTCTTACGCCTTTCAGTGACATCACGCCACTCAATCGTGGTGCCTACATGCTTACCGTGACGGTCGTAACTGGCAGTGGCATGAAACTCAAAGCGCGCATCTTTAAAGCGAATATCCCGATTGATAGGCATCTTATCGGGGGTATGAAAGGTTTCGCGCTGCAGCTGAGGAAAAAGATAATCAATATGTTTGCCAAGAATATCGTCACGGCTGGCAACAAAGGCACTGTTTTTCGCCCGAAAGGTTTTCTCATGCTGTTTACACAGTTTTACCGCTTGCTCATTCACATGGGTGATTTCGCCCTGTCTTCCCAATAAAACGAACGCACTGTGAGTGTTATCCAATGCGCCTTTAAGACGTTGGTGCTCCTCCGTTTGGTGGGCGCGTGCCGTCACATCACACAGCTCAACACTGTAGCCTTGCCCATCGGCGACTTTACTGGCAGACACACGCAACTTGCCCGCGCCTAACTCGACAGTTTGGACCGATGGTTTGTCGTCAATAAGCTGCTGCCACTGTTGGTAGTCCACCAAATCCGCCGCAAGTATGCTGCTCATCGGTTTACCAAACAGCACTTCACTTTGCGCGGTGAAATCGACATTGCCGTGCTCGCGAATCGCTGCCTGATAACATTGCAACAGTTGCAGCGCACGTCGATTAATCAAGGTGACTTGCTGCTGACTGTCGAGCATCACAAGTGCAGCAGGCGCGACATTAAGTGCCGCTAACAGCTGCACATTCTGTTTTGTCTGTTGGTTGTCTTGCTGTACTTCCCTTTTAAACCACGCCATATTCTAGTCCTCGTTTGCGCTTTCCGGTTGTGCGCTTTGTTGTAACTGATCAAAGTCGAACAACTGTTCCAAGTTAATCAACACCAGGTGCCTGTCATTCACTGACGCAATGCCTTCCATGTACCACTCATCGTGTTGATGCAGTCCAGGAGGGGCTTTAATTTGCTCTTTTTCCAAGTTGTGCACTTCAGCCACCGCATCCACGACGATACCGAGCGACACCCCTTGTTGGTTGCGAACAATAATGATGACGCTCATGGCGGTGAGCGTCGCTGGCGTCATACCAAAGCACTGGCGAATGTCCATAATGGGAATGTACTCCCCCCGTAACTCCAGCACCCCCAACATGTGAGGCAGGGTGTTAGGAATACGACGGACTTCCGACCACCCTCTCACCTCTTTCACATCGAGAATATGGACGCCGTATTCTTCATCCTCGAGTAAGAAACTTAAGTATTCTCGCGATTGCGCCATATCCCCACCTATATCCATCGCTCGATACGCAACAACTCATCCACATTCACCAACGACATCACCCGCTCGCCGACATTGAGTAAGCCACTGACATAAGCAATCACCTGAGAATCACCAAACGGAGGCATAATCTGCCCCTCCCCTTGGTCAACCACATCGGAAACGGCATCGACCACCACGCCCATCACCTTGTTATTGGCGACCTCACTGGCGCGCAAAATCAGCACCACGGTTTCTCGGTGATAATCGACCTGTTTAGCCTGAAAGCGAATACGTAAATCCATCACGGGCACTATCATTCCGCGTAGGTTGATCACGCCCAAAATAAAAGTGGGCGAGCGCGGGATCAGTGTCGGTGACTCCCACACCCGAATCTCCTCTACCGTTTGGATATCGACGCCATACAGTTCGCCATCTAGTTCGAAGCTCAGATAGTCACTGCCTTGCAGTTGCTCAACACGATCATCGATATCGAGCACATTGTCTGATTCCGTTACCGTCTGCATCGCCTCTCCTTATGCCGCCGCGATATGACCGCTGGCATCGCTGACACGTGCTAAAAACTGAGTGATTAAGCCTTGGATATCTAAAATGAGTGAGACAGAGCCATCTCCTAGAATGGTCGCGCCTGAAATACCAGGCACGCGGGCATAATTTGACTCCAAGCTTTTGATCACCACTTGCTGCTGCCCGAGCAGCTCATCAAGTAGCAGGCCGACCTTTTTATCCCCGGCTTCGACCAAACAAAGCAGCTGTTTATCAAGATCGTCGCCACTGCTGCCGAGCTCAAACTCTTCTTTTAAACGAAGAATGGGAATGTTTTCTTCTCGCAACCGATAAAGCTGAACACCAGATGCGGTTTTAATTTGGCGGCTATCAATCTGAAGCGACTCAATGATAGAGATCAGCGGCACCACATATACTTGGCCTTCTACTTTCACCAGTTGACCGTCTAAGATAGCCAATGTCAGTGGCAGGCTGATTTTAAAGGTACTGCCTTGCTCTGGTGCTGAGTGCACATCAATGTTGCCGCCCAGTTGCTCAATGTTGCGGCGCACCACATCCATGCCCACGCCACGCCCTGACACATCAGACACTTGCTCCGCCGTTGAAAAACCCGGCGCAAACAAAAGATTAAAAACATGCGCGTCGGTCAGTTCACTGAGCGGGAGGTCGTCTGAAATCAGCCCTTTATCCAGCGCTTTGCGCCAGATCCTTTCTTTGTGTAATCCAGCGCCATCGTCACTGACTTCAATCACAATCGAGCCGCCCTGATGGTAAGCATTCAGATGCACTTTCCCTGTTTCAGGCTTGCCTTTTTCCGCGCGGACTTCTGGGGTTTCTAAGCCATGATCCACCGCGTTGCGAACCAAATGCACCAGCGGATCGGCAATTCGTTCGAGCACGGTTTTATCTAGCTCGGTGCTCTCGCCTTCAATAACTAACTCTACCCGCTTTCCCAACTGGGAGGAGAGATCACGAATCAAACGAGGGAAACGGTTAAAGGCAAAACTGATCGGCAACATGCGGATATCGAGCACGCTTTCTTGCAACTCTTTGGTATTGAGCATCAGTTGCTCAAGGCCAGATTGCAATTGCTCAAGCCGCTCAGGGGAGAAGTCACTACTTAACTCTGCCAGCATCGACTGTGTAATCACTAGCTCGCCCACGAGGTTGATTAGGTTATCGACTTTGTCTATCTCCACCCGGATAGAAGACACACTGGCTTCGCTTTTCGCCGCAGGTTTGTTGGCTTTATTGGCAGCGGATTTGGGCTGAGAAGATGAGACGGGCTTTTCCGGTGATTGTGGCACAGTGGCAGACGGTTCCACCTCAACCGGTTCGGTATCCACATCACTGGCCACGCCACAATGGATAGGCGTAATCGTAAGATCGCACTCGTCTTCAACCCATTCAAAAATCGCTTCGATTTCATCACGTGGGACATGTCCATCAACCCGAATATCCCAACGTAAATACAGCTTTTCAGGGTCTAACTGCGCAAAACGTGGCAGTTGGGTCGGATCACAGCTAATTTCCGCCCCACCCGGCAATGCATGTACCTCACGCAAAATCCGGACAGGGTCATTGCCTGAAAACAACATATCCGGGTGAGGCACAAAGGTGATTAACCACTCTTCGATGTCTGCGGCCGCCGCCCCCTTCGCGTCAAGGTCACTCGATACCGGCTGCGTGGATAAAGCGCTTGAAGAGGAATCAGCCGCACCGTCACTGTCCATAATCGCATTGAGGGCGGCAGTCACCGCATCTCGCTCGCTTTCGTCGTACTCAGCCTCATTTTCATATGCTTCAAGCATCGCGAGGATACAATCGCCACCACGCAGTAATACATCGATCGTGTGGCTGTCGAGCTGTCGCTTTCCCTCCCGAGCCTCGTCAAGCAAGGTTTCCATCACATGAGTGAAGTGACTAATATCGTCAAGATTAAAGGTGGCAGCCCCCCCTTTAATCGAGTGCGCAGCACGGAAAATGGTATTAATGGATTCAAGATCTGTCGCCCCCGGGTCAAGCGCCAAGAGCTCTCTTTCCAGCACTTCGAGGTTCTCACGACATTCTTCATAAAAGATGCGTCGTAACTGGTCCATATCCATGGCCATATCACCCTCCGTTGATGCGCCTTACAGCACGCGCTTTAGTGTTTTCAGTAAGGTATCTGGGTTGAATGGTTTAACAATCCATCCTGTCGCGCCCGCCGCTTTACCCGCCGATTTTTTCTCAGCGGACGCTTCGGTAGTGAGCATCAATATCGGCGTGAATTTGTACTGCTGCACGCCTCGCACTTGTTTAACAAACTCAAAACCATCCATCACCGGCATGTTGACGTCGGAAATGATGAGATCAAACTTTTTAGACTTTGCTTTTCGCAGTGCATCTGCACCATCATTCGCTGTTTCAACCTGATAACCCGCCTCTTTTAGCGTGTGGCTCACCATTTGCCGAATCGACACCGAATCATCCGCTGCTAGTATATTGGCCATCCTTTTACTCCTACTCCGTGTATCAAGTATTTAGCTTTAATAAAGTCGTCATGCCGGCATGTTGTGCCGAAGTATGTAAGCAATCCGGTACGTTTTGCCACTGAAGATCATCACACGAAAGTACCAACCCCAGCAGTAATTGCAGGCCTGCACCATCCACTCTGCCCAGTTGGCTGGCGTCGATGACGTGTGTCTGATTGTCCGTCTTTTTCGCCTCCCATTCCGCTTTTACCTGCTGTACTTGAGAAATATCGAGAGACTCTCCGAGTGCTATTACCATGGCCGAATCGCCCTAAGCTGTTGTCAAAAAAAGGCATCTCATTTGCTTGTTGAATAAGTGTAGCAACAATCAATTGAACAGCTTATTTTAGTCCCTACTTTTAAAGATGGATTATCGACAGCAGGGTTATTTCTAAAAAAAGAAAACCTAAAATTATGATTAAAAAACAATACAATATGTGATGCACTGTTTATTAAATGTAAGAAAATCAACACCTTTGCATTTATTTCTGTTCATTCAAAAGAATGAATGAGATCACAAAAAGCAACGGTTAAAAAGGTGGGAATAATACTTATTTCAATGGAATGACGCCGTTAAATATGCTTTGACAAGAGACGGTTAATACTATTTAATGGTGCGCCTTAGCCCGGATAGCTCAGTCGGTAGAGCAGGGGATTGAAAATCCCCGTGTCGGTGGTTCGATTCCGCCTCCGGGCACCATACTTAAAAAAATCCCTGCTCACATGAGTGGGGATTTTTTTATGCCGACACCGTGTCGGTGACCTTGCAGGCCGCACCTTGCAGGCCGCACCGCTATAAACACGGTACGCAACGCTTTGCCACGACAGCAAATGCATCCCCCCTCTGGCACTTTTTGCTACTCTTTAAGTCGACTTCCGTTCAGTGCGATAGCGATTAGGCTTTTTACTCAACATCACCAATTTATGGTAATCTGTTGGGGGTTTATTCTTGTCTTTTACCTCATGGATCGAGTGTCATTAACGCATGTCAGCCAATAGCATCAAGCTCTCAACAGAGCGACTTCAAGCCGGTCTTTACATCAAACTGCCGCTAAAATGGCGCGATCATCCGTTTATGCTCAATCGTTTTCAAATAGAAAGTGAGGCACAAGCGAAGGTGATACGCTCGCTCCCGATAAGCTTTGTCTACTATTACCCGGATAAAAGTACGGCGGTGCCCTTACCCGCACTGACAGAAAAAAAAGAAAACCCGGATGAAGTCGACCCACATGCGGTCAGCCGAGAAAAAGAGGCAATGGAGCAGGAGAAACAACAGCGCATAGAGGAACAACGCCGCTTTCGTGCTCGCATTCAAAAAGTGCAGAAGCATTATCAACGTTCGATGGCACAGCTACGGGCCATCAATATGAAGGCAGCCAACCGTCCACAAGCGGCTAACGAGGATGTCCGCATGCTCGTCGATAGCATGATGGTCTTTGGTAGCGAGTCGAATGTCACCCTGCATCTAATGGACGATCCGAGCCTGGCAGAAGACATGTATGCGCACTCACTGAATGTGGCCGTCCTCGCGCTGATGTTGGCACGTAGTAACGGGTACGACAATGATCAGCTTCGCGCATTGATCACCGGCGCGGTGCTGCATGATATCGGTACAAAGAAGGTGCCGTCGGCCATCGTGCGAAAAAAGGAGCGACTGACGGAGCCGGAAATGAATTACTACCGTCAACATGTTAATTATGGGGCGGAACTGGTATCAGAAATGAAAGAGTGTACCCCTGAGGTAGAAACCATCATTGCCCAGCACCACGAGTTTGCTAACGGCAGTGGTTTCCCCAAAGGCCTATTAGGCGATGACATTGACGAAGCGGCGCAAATTGTCAGTATGGTGAACTTTTTTGACCGCTTATGTCGCCCTCAGTTTGGCGCACCAGCAAGGATGCCTTTTGCTGCCTTGTCTCATCTTTTTAAAGACAACAAAGCCAAGTTCAACCCACGTTTGTTGGCATTATTTGTCAAGATGATGGGCGTCTATCCACCGGGGACGGTGGTGAAATTGTCGAATGACGATGTCGGCATTATTATTTCGGTGAACAGCTCTGCCCTGCTTAAACCCAATGTGATGATTTATGATCCGGATATTCCTTCCGATCAAGCCACCATCATTGACATGCGCGACAGTGAGCTAGAGATAGACACGGCCGTGCCTATCTCCAAATTGCCAGAAGTGGTGAAAGAGTACCTGAAGCCACGCACTCGAATTGCCTATTTTATGGACGCTGACGGCTAAGCAACGACGCATTAGTCGCCACTGGGATCAGCTTTGTCCGCTTTATCGACGGCTCGATGCAATTCCACTGTTAGGTTATCAATAAGGCGTGTATTACCAAGATAAGCGGCGACCAAAATCACGGCTTGTCGGCTGTCTTCGTTCACGTACGCAAGAGAGGTGGCGTCACGAATATAAAATTCGTCAGGCTGTAATCCCGCTGCACGCAGTTGATCATGAGCATCTTCAATCAGATCGTCGAGATCACGACGCCCATTGCGCATTTGTGCACTCATCCAGCGCATGGTTTTTGCCAATACTGGTGCACGTTGGCGCTCATCGACGGTTAGGTTGTTATTACGAGAGCTCATCGCCAACCCATCGCTTTCACGCACGGTGGGTACACCAATAATCTCAATCGGCATGGCCATATCTGCCACCAATTTGCGGATCACCGCCAATTGCTGAAAGTCTTTTTCGCCAAAACAGGCCACCGCTGGCTGCACCAAATTAAAGAGTTTGCTCACCACGGTGGCAACACCACGAAAATGACCGGGGCGCGATGCCCCTTCTAACATGGTTGAGAGCCTTGGCACCTCGACCGTGGTGTGTGCATCGAGTCCGTGTGGATATAGCGTGTCGGCCGTTGGTGTAAACACCAGATCCACGCCCTCCTCACGCAACTTGGCCAGGTCATCATCCAATGTACGCGGGTAGTTGGCTAAATCGTCCGCGCGATCAAACTGCATCGGGTTAACAAAAATGCTAACCACGACAGCATCGCCTCGCTCGCGAGCTTTGCGCACCAAGGTTAAATGCCCTTGGTGGAGATTCCCCATGGTCGGCACAAAGGCGATGCGCTTATCCGCTTTTTGCCACTGGCTGATTTGATCGCGCAGTGGCGCCACCTCAGAAATTACCTGCATACTCGGTCTCTCTATTTAAACGTGTGGGCGGAACCGGGAAATTCGCCACTCGCCACTTCCTGCACATACTGAGCCACCGCCGCGCGCGCATCACCGGCCTCTGCCAAGTAGTTTTTCGAGAACTTGGGCATGTAGTTTGCCGATACGCCGAGCATATCATGCATGACCAAAATTTGACCATCAGTGTCACCGCCAGCACCAATGCCAATCACCGGCACCGACACCGTCTCGGTAATACGTTTAGCCAGTGACGCGGGAACGCATTCAAGTACGATAATCTGCGCACCGGCCTTCTCTAGCGCGACCGCATCGGCCACCATTTGTTCGGCTTTCTCTTCCTCACGGCCTTGTACTTTAAAGCCACCAAAGATATTCACCGATTGCGGGGTGAGGCCCAAATGCACACAAACCGGCACGGCGCGCTCAGTTAGCATTTTCACCGCGTCAACCAGCCATGATCCACCCTCGATTTTGACCATGTTGGCGCCTGCTTTGATCAACGCTGCGGCATTGGTACAGGCTTGCTCAGGGGTGGCACAGCTCATAAATGGCATATCGGCCATCAGCAAGCTGTTGGGACTGCCCGCTCGCACGCAACGGGTGTGATACGCTAGCTCGTCAACCGAGACTGACAAGGTATCGCTTTTTCCTTGCAACACCATGCCTAACGAATCGCCAACTAATAAAACAGGCACATCCTGCTGCTCAAATAATTGAGCAAAGCTCGCATCATAGGCAGTCAAGGACGCAAACTTCTGCCCTTGCTGCTTCCAAGTGATCAGATCGGTAATTGTGATTTTTTTCATTGTGTCTCCCAAAGCCTGAAACTGGGGCCCACCGATTAAGCGTGATCGCTAATACGGGTTAAACCATTGCGATCAACGCGCGTCAGGCACGCGGCGAGGGTGCTGCCATCAGGCAGGCACAAGTCGGGGGCGATGTCGGCAAGTGGATAAAGCACGAACTCACGCACTTTCATGCCGTAATGTGGCACCGTCAGTCGCGGCTCGTCGATGACGCGATTGCCATAGAGTAGAATATCGAGGTCCAACGTTCTCGGTCCCCAACGCTCTGCTTTGCGTTCCCTGCCATAATCAAGCTCAATGGCTTGTGTTGCATCCAATAGTGTCAGAGGGTCAAGCTGAGTGTCCAGCGCCGCGACGGCATTAACATAATCGGGCTGATCGGTCGGCCCCATGGGTTTGCTGGTATAAAGGGCTGATACTGCCACAAAACGACTCTGCGGCAGTGTCTTTAACGCAGCAATCGCCTGTTTGGCTTTTTCTACAGGCTCACCGAGATTGCTGCCAATGGCGATATATACCCGATTCATGCGTCTGAATTTGACTGCGGTTTACGCCGACGTGGCGGTCCCTTACGCCGACGAGACTTGGGTTTACGCGTATTATGAACTTTATTGATCGCACGCACCATTTTTTGGCGGCCACTTTGATCTGCACGCTGAAAGTCTCGCCACCACGCACACAGCGCTTCGGTCTCTTCACCTTCGACCGCACCGCGCATCTCGAGCAAATCAAATGCCGCGCGGAATTTTTTCTCGTCCAGTGTTTTAAACGCACGCGCACCAGTGCGACGAGTCATACGCATTTGCAATTGCCACACTTCACGTATCATGGCGGTGAAGCGCCGCGGAATGGCGATGGTCTTAACTTGCTCATCCACAATATCACTGGCGGCCACCATGAAGGCATCGTAGTAGCTCAAACCACTCTCAAATGCCATTTCTTCCGCCCGTGTCACCAAGGGGTACCACAGCATGGCAGCAAATAAGAAAGCCGGATTAATGCGCTGTTCGTTAACCACCCGCTTATCAGTTGAGCGTAATACCTGCTCTAACATCTGTTCCGTTTGGCTAGATTGCGCTTCGGTAAAGTGCGCGGCCACGGCAGGGAAAAGCTGCTGAAATAAATTATACTCGCGCAACATTTGATACGTCGCGAACCCTTGACCGGACTGTAACAGCTTCAAGCTTTCTTCAAACATTCGCGCGGCCGGGATGTCTTGCAATAACGGCGCAAGCTCGACAATCGGCGCCGCTGTCGCGCTATTAATCGTCATATCAAGCTTAACCGCAAAGCGCACGGCGCGTAGCATCCGTACCGGATCTTCACGGTAACGCGTTTCAGGATCACCGATCAGGCGGATAACGCGGTTATTGAGATCATCGAGCCCCCCCGCATAATCCCGAATAGAAAAGTCGGCGATATTGTAATACAGCCCGTTCACCGTAAAGTCACGGCGCTGCGCGTCTTCATCGATGGTGCCATATACATTGTCACGCAATAGCATCCCATCTTCCGAGCGAGCGGTTTGCTTATCTTTTTCGCCTTTACCGTGGTGGCCTCGGAACGTGGCGACCTCAATCACATCGCGGCCAAATAAGATATGGGCAAGACGAAAACGCCGCCCAATGAGCCGGCAGTTACGAAACAGCTTTTTGACCTCATCTGGCGTTGCGTCGGTCGCAATATCGAAGTCTTTGGGTTCACGCCCCAACAGTAAATCTCGCACACCGCCACCAACGAGGTACGCTTCAAAGCCCGCTTTGTGCAGGCGATAAAGCACTTTCAGCGCATTTTCGCTGATACCTTTGCGCGAAATGCCATGTGCTTTGCGGGGGATAACTTCCAACTTAAGATCCTCAATTGCGCGTGTTTTACTATCACGATTCAGAACCTTACGGCAAAAGCTGGTCACTCGATTAAAGATAGCTCACCTCGTATTTAATTGTTCGGGCCATGAAACAGCGGCATATAATATATCAGGGTGGGCCATTTTAGAATGCTGTCGTCACTTCCGTTTTTCTCGGTATCTGTGTCAACGACCAACGCTTAACCGCCAGGTCCAATAATTGGGTGGGACTTGCCACCTCTTGCTCAGCCACTGCATGCAAACCAAGAAACGTCATCGCTGCGCGTAAAGCTGGCAGCGGCGCTTGATTATCAATGGCAGGAGCCCGGTTTTGCTTAGAAAGCTTGTGTCCCTCTGCATTGACAGCCAGAGGAAGGTGTAAATAACGCGGCACGGGTTGGCCGAGTTGTTGGTACAACGCGATATGGCGTCCTGTCGGCATAATTAAATCCGCCCCACGCACGATATCGGTCACGCCTTGGTCGATATCATCCAATACCACCGCAAGGTTATACGCATACAAGCCATCGCGTCGTTTGATGATAAAGTCTTCATTGGCAAGATGCGCATCAAGACCAAGCGTACCATGCAACCTGTCCTGAAAAGTGAGCACCTCAACGGGACTTTTTAGTCTCACCGCCGCCGCTTGCGCCCCTTTACCTTTATCACGACACCAACCTGGGTAGACGCCGCCCGCCTCTTTAATCTGCCGACGCGTACAGGTGCAATAATACGCCTGTCCCGATGCAAGCCAAGCCTCTATTTGTGCTTGATAATCAGAAAGGTGCTGGCTTTGGTAACGCACCTCTCCGTCCCACTCAAAACCAAACGCCTCTAGCGTACGCAAAATGTCACTCGCGGCGCCCGGCTGCTCCCGAGGCGGATCGATATCTTCAATCCGAACCAGCCATTGCCCATGGTGTGCACGCGCATCTAAATACGAGCCAAGTGCCGCCACCAATGAGCCAAAGTGTAGCGGGCCCGACGGGGAAGGGGCAAAACGGCCAATATAAGCGGTCTGCAAAGTCATGATAAGCGCATAGACAGTAGGTGCAACGCCTGCAGCGAGTGTGGATAGCGCAAATTGTACGGGGATCTTGCGCTAACACAAGCACCCTAAAACACAAAAAGGGAGCCGAGGCTCCCTTTTATCTGTCTGATTTTCTCTCCGCTAACCACGGCTAGGCATCGATGTGTGCAAATATAACGCGCCAGCGTTAGCCAGCCATTTGCTTTTCTTTTAGCTCAGCCAGTGTTTTACAATCAATACACAGCTCTGCTGTTGGGCGAGCTTCTAAGCGGCGCACCCCAATTTCGATACCACACGAGTCGCAAAAGCCGAAGTCATCATCTTCGATACGCTGCAATGTCTTATCGATCTTCTTAATCAGCTTGCGCTCGCGATCGCGATTACGCAGCTCTAGGTTGAATTCCTCTTCCTGTGCTGCACGATCGACAGGATCGGGGAAATTGGCCGCCTCATCTTTCATATGATTCATGGTGCGGTCGACTTCTTCCCTGAGCTGATTACGCCACGCATTGAGGATTTTACGGAAATGCTCAAGCTGAGCCTCTCCCATATACTCCTCTCCAGGTTTCTCCTGGTATGGCTCTAATCCGGCAATGGCCAGGATGCCCAGCGATTTCTTTTCTTTGCTTTCTGGCATTCAGCTTCTCCTAAAAAACCTTGACATGACCCGTGTCTGTCAAATGAGGGCGCTATCTATAGCAGAAAGCCTTTAGGGTGGCAATCTTTGATTTACGCCGCGCAACGCCCAATGTGAACATGCTTACACTTTTGCGGTATGACTAACAAAAGGTACGGAATTAACCAGATTTAGCTCACTCGGCGACATCTGAGCCTGATAGCAGATCACTTCTACCCCTGACGCCAACGCCTGATTTAATAACTGGTTATAATCCGGGTCGATATGGGGGGCACCAGTGACTTTTTCAATCCCCGAGTGCAAAACAACGAACAATAAAACCGCACGATGTCCTTGCTCTGCCATCGCCATCAGCTCACGCAAGTGCTTTTGCCCACGCGTCGAGACGGCGTCCGGAAACGCGCCCCAGCCGTCTTCCTCCAATAATGTGACACTCTTTACTTCTATATAGCAGTCCGCTTTGTCATCGTCACGTAATAGTAGGTCTATGCGGCTGTTTTCACTGCCATAGCGTACTTCCGTCTGTAATTGTCGATACCCCACTAGTTCAGGAATACGATTCGCCTGCACCGCCTCAACCGCTAAGGTGTTGGCGCGCGCCGTGTTGACACAAATCCAGTGTCCCTGCTGGGTATGATTAAGCTCCCAACTGTGAGGGTATTTACGCTTGGTATTATCGGAGGTGGAATACCAAACGGTATCGCCTGGCGTCGCACAACCGGTCATCGCCCCCGTATTGGCACAATGCATGGTCAGCGACTCGCCATTAGCCAAGGTCACATCGGTTAAAAAACGTTTATAGCGGCGTACTAAGGTTGCCGACGCTAGCGGTGGAGAAAACTGCATCTGCCGTTCCTGCTGATGATTAACAAAGGCTGAATTGATGCAGGCATTGGTATAACGCCCGCCCCTCATTATCTCGAGGTATCGATTCATCCGACGCGGAGGAAGGCGAAGCATATAGTCCAAATCGATGACAGGCAAATGTCTGTGCTGGCAGAGGTGGAAGGTGTAACGCTTGTTGATGCTTGACGCCACGACGCAAGGTAATATGTGGGGTAAACGCATGACTGTCTGATTGGGCAGGCCACACTGACAACGCGCGTAAATTTTTGGCCAAATTAAATAATGCCTGCGGTGGTTGGTTGAACGTCACACACGCAATCTTCGGTTGCTCCCACACTTCAACACTTGAGGTCGTGAGATTAAACGCAGGCAGAGACAGGTTACTTGCCGCAGCTTGAAGCGCGGGGAGCTTGGTATCAGGAACCTCCCCCAAAAACGCCAAGGTGACATGTAAATTTTGATCGGGTACCGCGCGCCCTTCACCATAAAGATGATGGTTATAGCGAACAAGTTGCTCCCGCGCGGTTTGATTGGCTTTCTCGTCCAAACCTAATGCGAAAAATAGTCGCATGGGCTCTCCTTTTACGTTCAGTCCGTTAAAATAGTCACTTTGATTCTGACACAAAGGGCGAATTCTTGTCTCAGCTTCCCATTGATGCCGTCATACCCGATCTGATAGACGGGCTCGCGTCTTATCCGCAAATCCTCTTATCCGCACCACCGGGCGCGGGGAAGTCGACGCGCTTACCCCTTGCGTTACTCGAACAAGCGGTTGTACCGGGAAAAATTTTATTGCTGGAGCCCCGTCGACTCGCGGCTCGCAATATTGCCCACTTCCTCGCCCAACAGTTTAATGAGCCTATCGGCCAGACCATCGGCTTGAGAATGCGGGGAGAGACCAAAGTCAGTGCTCAAACACGGTTAGAGGTAGTCACCGAAGGGGTGTTGACACGCTTGTTGCAAACCGACCCGCTGCTAGATGGCGTAAGCCTAATATTGTTCGACGAATTTCACGAGCGCAGTCTGCATGCCGATCTTGCCCTTGCGCTCAGCCTGGATTGTCAAGCGGGATTACGGGACGATCTGCGCCTGGTGGTGATGTCAGCGACATTAGATAACCACGCCCTGCGTCAGTATTTGCCCGATGCATTCCCCCTCACCACTGAAGGGCGCAGCTTCCCGATTCATTATCACTACCACCCGCTAGCACGTCATGCACAATGGAGCAGCGCAGTGGCTAGCGCCAGCCTTGATTTTATTAATCACCATAGTGGTTCAGCACTGCTTTTTCTCCCTGGCATGGGTGCTATTCGCCAAGTTCATTCAGCGCTACAAGGGCGGTTACCTAGTGATATGGATTTACACCTTCTCCACGGCAGCCTTGACACCTCAGCGCAACACGCCGCGATCGCCCCCGCACCTAGGGGAAGGCGTAAGCTAGTACTCACCACTAATATTGCAGAGACCAGTTTAACCATTGAGGGTATCCGGTTAGTGATCGATGCGGGACTTGAGAGGATGGTTATCCATCAAGCACAAACGGGTATCGATAAGCTCGTAACACGGCAGATCACGCGCAGTGCCGCCATTCAACGAGCAGGCCGCGCCGGTCGCCTTGAGGAAGGACAGTGTCTGCGCCTATACAGCGAAGAGCAGTTTCAACGCTTACCTGCCGCTCCCGCAGCCCCGATTTTGCGAGAAGACTTAATCGATCTTGCGCTCAATGTGATCCAGTGGGGCTGTGACGTGAAGGATTTACATTGGCTTGACACGCCCCCTACCCAACACTGGCAAGCCGCGTGTCTGCGACTGACACAATTGGGTCTGATTGATACGCGCCACGCGTTAACGGCCCTAGGGCAACGGGCAAGTCAGTTAGCTGCCACTCCCCGCGCCGCCGCAATGCTAGCCCGTATTGAAACGTCGCAGGCTTCGGTGTTATCCACGGCGTGCTGGCTTGCCGCTTGGGCTGATAAACCGGTGACTTCAGGCCCGTCACTGGCGCTCACCGATCATTTGCGTGCGGCGATGGCGCATAAAGACTATCAAGACCGCGCCCAATCACTGGCACGCACGATGGGAGGCTGCTTGCAATACCAGATTGATGAAACCATGCTGCCGCTGCTGGCAGCCAATATCTGGCCTGACAGAGTGGCTTTCGCTCGGGGGCAGCCAGGACGCTTTATGATGGCCAATGGTCACGGCGTGACACTCGACAGCCAAGACCCCCTTAGTGATACTCGCGCTATCGTGGTGTGTGACCTTATCGCCACCGACCAAGGCGATAGCCGTGCTTACAGTGCTATTGCGCTGTCAATCACCGCGCTACAGACGGCGCGTCCTGACTTGTTCGGCCAACATGAAGTCGTTGCCTGGGATGATAAACGCGGCATGCTAAAAGCAGAAAAGCAGCAACGTTTTGGTGAGTTAGTGCTGAGCCGTGAGCCGCTCGACACACTCAGCGCCGAGCAGCAGGCGCAAGGGCTATTAGACGCCGTACGCCAAAAAGGCATTGATGCATTGAACTGGCAAAGCGGCAGTCAATCCTTGCTCACCCGCGCCCGCTGCGCGCAAGCCTGGGGCCTGGACATCACGCTGCCAGCACTTAGCGATGATGACTTGTTGGCATCACTCGATACTTGGCTCGCCCCGTTTATTCACGGCATGTCGCGCTGGCAAACGCTGCAGCAGCTGGATCTCAAGCCCGTGTTAGAGGCTTGGTTCGGCTTTGCAGTCACCCAACAATTGAACGCGGCGCTGCCCACACATATTACTGTCCCAACCGGCTCGCGTTATCCGCTGCGCTATAACCCGGAAAACGCGCCCGTTTTAGCGGTGAAAATGCAGGAGATGTACGGACAGGCTGATACACCCACCCTGGCTAACGGCAAAGTAGCCGTGCAAGTGGAGTTACTCTCCCCCGCCGGGCGTCCACTGCAAATCACCCAAGATCTGGCAGGGTTTTGGCAAGGGAGTTACAAAGAGGTGCAAAAAGAAATGAAAGGGCGCTACCCTAAGCACCTTTGGCCTGATGATCCGGCCAACCATGTGCCAACCCGAAAAACCAAGCGCCATTTTAATCAGAGTTAAGCTATTGTATGGCAGAGAAAAAAACACGCTCACGCCCGAGTAATAAAAAACGTTCATCACCCAAGCACCAGCCTAAGAAGACGCCGACTAAGCCAAGTTGGGGAAAGCGCCTGTTAGGCTTGGGGCTAAAGTGCAGCCTCGTCGGGATTGCCGCCGTGGTTATTTTAGGTATTTACCTGGATGGCAAAATCCAAGACAGGTTCAGCGGCCAGATTTGGCAGCTTCCTGGGGTCGTTTATGGCCGAGTCATCAATCTGTCTCCTGGCAGTGACTTTTCCCTCTCACAGTTACGCCAGCAACTGGATGCGCTTAATTATCAGAAGGTACGCACCCCAAAACGTCCTGGCGAATACTCGGCGTCAAGCACACGGCTTGAGATCATTCGTCGCCCATTTGATTTTGAAGATGGCCCCGCGCCAGCGCGTCATGCCATGCTAAGCTTTGCTGATGGCCAAGTGGGTAAAATCATCGAGGTAAGCCGCCAACAACCGCTGGGATTACTGCGTATCGAGCCCAAGCTATTGGGTATGATAGAATCCGGTATTCGTGAGCAACGCTTATTCTTGCCACGAGAGCGTTTCCCTGAGTTTTTAGTTGAAGCCTTGATTACCACCGAAGACAGAGACTTCTATCATCACGAAGGCGTTTCTCCTACCGGTATTTTGCGCGCCTTGGTTGCCAATATTCGCGCAGGGCGTACTGTGCAAGGTGGCTCGACGCTTACCCAACAGTTGGCTAAGAACTTGTTTCTCACCCGTGATCGCACCTTGTGGCGTAAGGTACAAGAAGCCTACATGGCTTTGATCCTCGATTTTCGCTACAGCAAAGACAAAATCCTTGAAGCCTACCTTAACGAGGTTTACCTCGGCCAAAACCGTGGTGAGCCCGTGCACGGCTTTCCTCTAGGGGCACGCTTGTATTTTGGCCGTCCTATCAGTGAGCTACGTGTCGATCAGCTCGCGTTGCTGGTTGGCATGGTAAAAGGGCCATCTTATTACAATCCCTTCCGCCACCCTGAACGCGCGAAAACACGACGCGACCTGGTGCTGCGCTTGATGCTCGAGCAAAATCTGCTCACCAGTGCCAATTATGATGCCGCCGCCAGTCGCCCACTCGATATTCAAGCCACCCCGACGCTCTCGCGTCCCCAGCCCGCCTACTTTGATCAACTCAAAGAGGAGATCCGCAATAATGTCGGCGAGAAATACGCCGCAGGCGAAGGGCTGCGTATATTTACCACGCTCGACCCTGTCTCACAGCAAGCGATTGAAGGCGCAGTGGTCGATAAGGTCAAAGCCCTTAAAGGCCGAGCAGGTAACAAGCTTGAAGCGGCAGCGGTGATTGCCGACCGCCGCAGCGGTGAAGTCCGTGCCATGGTCGGCGGCGCACGCCCAGGCTTTGCAGGCTTTAACCGGGCATTAAACGCCAAACGCCCTATCGGCTCGCTCTCAAAACCGGCGGTATATTTAACTGCGTTGAGCCAACCCGAACATTTCCAGCTGACCAGCAAGATTGACGATAAACCTATTCGTTTGGAAGGCAGCCAAGGCAGTAGCTGGCAACCGCGTAACTACGATCGTCAATATCGTGGCCGTGTTTCCCTACTCACCGCCCTTGCTAAGTCCTATAACGTGCCGACGGTGAATCTTGGCATGCAGCTGGGGTTAGATGAAGTGATCAATACCTTCGGAAAACTGGGCGCCAATACCGATACCATTCCTGAAGTACCGTCATTGCTCCTCGGCGCGTTTAGTATGAGCCCGTTCGAGGTCACTCAGGTCTATCAAACCCTAGGCAGCGGAGGGCAACGTGCCCCTTTAACCGCCTTACGTGCGGTCACCACCAAAGAGGGGCAAAGCCTCTATCAAAACTGGCCCAAAGCAGAGCGTGTCGTGCCTCAGCAAGCAGGCTGGCTGACGTTATACGCGATGAAACAGGTGGTTCAGCAGGGCACGGGGCGCTACTTGACGCGTCGCCATGGCAATGTGGCGCTCGCGGGTAAAACCGGTACCACAGACGATAACCGCGATAGTTGGTTTGTCGGTATCGATGATAAAGAAGTGACCACTGTGTGGCTTGGCCGCGACGATAACCAATCGACCGGCCTCACCGGCGCTTCAGGCGCATTGCGTGTCTATGATGATTATCTCAGTCGTCGAGGCGCCAGTGCGCTGACGTTATCTTGGCCAGCTAACGTCACCACAGTCGCCGTAACCCAGCAAGGCAGTCAGTATCAATTAAGTTGTCGTGGTGAGACATCGCTGCCAGTTTGGGATATTAATGGGCAGTTTGCCAAGCGCTGTGGTCAGTCAGACCCAATCGGGTGGCTAAAAGGTTTATTTAATTAACCGTCAACACACCATCAGGCATCACCGTTCAAGCTCGCAATAAAAAGCCCCGGCTATCACAGCCGGGGCTTTTTATCCGATATTAATCCGAATCACAGATACGGTGAGGTCGTTAACTACGCAAGCCCGTTCCTTTGGAAATCAAGCCCCACGCCAGCGCATACAAGCCGATAATAAACAGCATCAGCACCCCAAACGATGTCATGATGCCGACATCTGACACGCCAAGAAAGCCGTACCGGAACGCGTTCACCATGTACACAATCGGGTTGAGCTTGGATACCCCCTGCCAAAAATCGGGCAACAGTGAGAGTGAGTAAAACACCCCGCCTAAGTAGGTTAGAGGCGTCAGCACAAAGGTGGGGATAAGGCTAATATCGTCAAAGGTTTTGGCGAAGATAGCGTTAATCAGCCCACCCAGTGCAAACACCGCTGAGGTCAACACCACAGTGGTAATCACAATCAACGGATGCGCTATCTGCAAATCAACGAAGAACAGGGAGGTCATGGTCACCAAGGCGCCGACCGCTAACCCACGGCACATACCGCCACCGATATAACCGGCAATGATCACATAGTTGGGGATCGGCGCTACCAAAAGCTCTTCAATATTATGTTGAAACTTGGCACTAAAAAACGAAGAGGCCACGTTCGAGTAAGAGTTGGTGATCACCGACATCATGATAAGCCCCGGCACGATATACTCCATGTAGGAGAAACCTTCCATCTGGCCAATCCGCGAGCCAATCAGATTACCGAAAATGATAAAATATAGGCTCATGGTAATCGCTGGCGGGACCAGGGTTTGCACCCAAATACGGGTAAAACGCGCCACTTCTTTATGAATCAGGGTGCGAAAGGCCACCCAATACAAAGCATTCATGCACGCTCCTCCCCATTTTGCTGAATTAAGGTGACAAATAGCTCCTCAAGGCGGTTTGCCTTATTGCGCATCGACAGCACCTGCACCCCTTGTTGCGACAACTGATCAAAGACAGGGGTCAGCCCGACTGACTTATTCACCTCCACTTCCAGGGTATTGGTATCAGTTTTCTGCCAGTTAACTCCTTCTAAGGTGCTCAGTTTATGCCCTGGCTGTAAATCAAGGATAAACGTCTCTGCGTCCAATTTCGCCAGCAAGGCCTTCATGGAGGTGTCTTCTACCAGCTCTCCTCGATTGATGATACCGATGTTGCGACACAAGGTTTCCGCTTCTTCAAGGTAATGAGTAGTGAGAATAATGGTGATCCCTTGCCGGTTTATCTCAGTGAGAAAGTCCCACATTGAACGTCGCAGCTCAATATCGACACCAGCGGTTGGCTCGTCCAAAATCAACAGACGAGGCTCATGCATCAACGCACGGGCGATCATTAAGCGCCGCTTCATGCCTCCCGACAAATTACGAGCAGGCTCATGGCGCTTATCCCACAAATCGAGCTGCGAGAGGTACTTTTTCGCGCGTAATTTCGCTTGGTCGCGGGGCACACCATAGTAACCCGCTTGGTTCACCACAATCTGCTCCACTTTCTCAAACTGGTTAAAGTTAAACTCTTGTGGCACCAGCCCGATTTGTTTTTTGGCTTCTACCTTTTGGGTATCGAGATCGTAGCCAAAAATACTCACTTGCCCCTGGGTTTTATTCACCAGTGAGCTCAAAATGCCAATGGTGGTGGATTTACCCGCCCCATTTGGCCCCAATAGCGCATAAAAATCGCCCTCTTCCACGGAGAGCGATACCCCTTTTAGCGCCTTAACACTGGTCCCATAGGTTTTGACCAGGTTAGTGATTTCGATGGCTTTCATAAGCTCCCGTTCTTTTAAGGCATGACCTCGGTCACTCGGTGCGCAGCACGAAGTGCGTCATAACGGCTATCAAAAGTATGATCGTCAGTGAGCCAATTTTTAACATGCAAGCGCTCAAGCTGATCCCGTGTTTTTTGATGGGGGCAGAGCAGAAATACTTGGCAATTGGCGTCCACCGCATCTTTGATCGCATTCTCCAGCGCCAGGCCAACGGTCATATCAATCATGGGCACGTCACTGAGATCTAAGATCATGACATCAAATTCCTCGATTTTACTGTGCTGACGTGCAATCGCTTTCGAGACACTGAATATCATTGGGCCTGAGAGATAGAAAAACAACACTTTTCCGTTGGCTCTGTCTAATAAAGCCCTTTCCATTTCGTTCAGAGGGACGTCATCTTCATCCGCATCACTGATGGCTTTGACCTGCTTTTCTTGCTCACGGCTTAAGTGCTCGATGGCAATAATATTGGCAATAAACACACCAACACCGACTGCCACGATTAAGTCCACCAGTACGGTCAATACCATCACCCCATACATGATCACGGTTTGATGTAAGCTGACTTTGTGGGCACGTTGGATAAAGGTGCGATCAAGAATACTAAACCCCACATAGATGGCGATACCCGCTAGCACCGCCATGGGAATGGGCTCAGTCAAAAAGCCTGCGACCAAGATCACCGCCGCTAGAATAAGGGCGCGCACAATGGCCGCAAAGGGTGAACGCCCTCCCACTTGCACATTGACAACCGTGCCCATGGTGCCACCCGCGCCCGGCAAAGCGCCAAATAAGCCAGCCACCATATTGGCCAACCCCTGCCCGCGCAGTTCTTTATCCGAGTCATGCTCTTCGCGCGTCAACGAGTCAGCGATTACCGCAGAGAGCAAGGTATCAATACACCCCAGGGTACCCAACACTAATGCATCCACCACCATGGTGGTCAGTACGTCACTGTCAATGTGTGGCAGCATCAAGGTCGGCAAGCCGGTTGGAATCACACCAATACGGCGAATCGCCTCGAGATCAAACCACCACATTGACAACAAAGTCACCACCACCAAGGCAACGAGTTGCACCGGCATATAACGGCGATATTTTTGTGGGAAAGAAAAAAGAATGCCAAGGGTCAGCAGCCCCAATAACAGCTCACTGTGCTGGGTATGCGCGATAAGCTCTGGCAGCGCTTGCAAGGTCCCGAGCACGCCACCGTCAGGGGTGCCTTGCCCAAGCAGAGGCGGAAGCTGCAAAATGATCAAGATAACGCCAATGCCGGACATAAACCCAGATATCACGCTATACGGCATTAACGTAACGTACTTTCCAAGCTTCAAGGTCCCTAAAATCACTTGGAATAAGCCGGCCATCATCACCACGGTAAAGCCCATTGCCATGCCCCCTTCGGGGTAACGTGACACCATGGTGGTCAGCACCGCAGTCATGATCACTGTCATCGGGCCGGTCGGCTCAGAAATCAGAGTGGAAGACCCACCAAACAGGGCCGCAAACAGGCCCACTAAAATAGCACCCCACATCCCGGCTTCCGCGCCTG
Source organism: Salinivibrio sp. IB868 (assembly GCF_001995655.1). Taxonomy (NCBI): domain Bacteria; kingdom Pseudomonadati; phylum Pseudomonadota; class Gammaproteobacteria; order Vibrionales; family Vibrionaceae; genus Salinivibrio; species Salinivibrio sp. IB868. Next base: position 157,595 of record NZ_MUEW01000006.1, on the reverse strand, counting down.
CACCAGACGCTACCCCGAACGCCAGCGAGAGGGGCAAAGAAATAACCGCCGTGGTGACGCCCCCAAACAGGTCCCCTTTAAGGGTCCAGTTCTTGAATCGTTCGAATTTCAAAACAGCTGATCCTTTCAAGTCGTATGCAGTATCACGGCCATGACGGCTTTACTCACTGGCACGGGGGTCCCCAGTGCGCGCGCCAGTATATAGGAATGTGCACAAGATCAAATCAGGAGGGGAAACGCATGGTTAGTTTTCAACCAAAAAGAATGAAATGATGAGAAATGTGGCAAAGATTCACTAAAAACCTTGTACTTAAGTGATCTTGATGATGTGTTTTTTTCTAACCGGGTAACGCGCGGATCCCCCGAAAAGGCCATGACAGCACACAAACCCGCTGATGACGCCAGTTAGCGAGTTTGCGTGCATTGACGTGTAACATACGTTGAACAGCCCGTTAGGGCATCACTTCTACCAAGCGGTTCGCTGCCTCGAGCGCTGGTTTGCGTGTGGTAAAAATATGCGCGTCTCTGACCCAATCACCGATGTGCAGGCGCTGCAGCTGCTCACGTGTCTCATCGTGCGGGCACAGTAAAAATACCGTGCACTCGGCTTCACGCGCATCTTTAATCGCGTTCTCCAACGCCAAGCCAACCGTCATGTCTAACATAGGCACATCGCTTAAATCTAAGATCATCACACGAAACTCGTTGATGTGGGCATGCTGGCGTGCAATTGCTTTCGAGACACTAAAGATCATTGGCCCTGAGAGATAGAAAAACAACACTTGGCCATTGCTCGCATCAAGCAGCGCACGCTCTTCGTCATCAAGCGGCACTTCATCATCTTCGGCATCACTGATGGCCCGTACTTGCTTGGCTTGCTCTCGGCTTAGACGCTCAATGACCAGCAAGTTCGCAATGAATACCCCTAGGCCGACGGCAACAATCAAGTCGACAAACACCGTCAGCGCCATCACGCCATACATGATACCGGTTTGTTGTAAACTGATTTTATGTGCGCGGTGAAGAAAGCTCCAATCGAGGATATTAAACCCGACATATACCGCAATACCCGCGAGTACCGCCATCGGGATCGGCGCGGTAAGCGCACCAGCCACCAATACCACAGCGGCTAACATCGCCGCCCGCAAAATCCCTGACAAAGGAGAACGCGCGCCCACTTGCACATTCACCACCGTGCCCATGGTGGCCCCCGCGCCAGGGAGCGCACCAAATAACCCGGCAATCATATTGGCAATGCCCTGCCCACGCAGCTCGCGATCGGAGTTGTGCTCTTGCCGAGTCAGTGAGTCAGCAATCACCGCGGTTAACAAGGTATCAATACACCCTAAGGTGCCCAACACGAGGGCATCAATTACCATCGCGGTAAAATGTTCTGTCGTGATATGCGGGATCACCAGCGAGGGTAAGCCTGTCGGTATTTCCCCAATACGGCGAATGCTGTCGGTATCAAACAGCAAAATAGAGACCAAGGTGATACTCACGAGTGCGACAAGCTGTGCGGGAATAAAACGACGATACTTGGCAGGGAAATAAAACAAGATGCCAAGCGTCAAAACACCGAGAAATACCTCTTTCATGTCGGCTTGACTGATTAAATCAGGCAATGCTTTGAGTGTGCCAAGCGCCCCGCCTGTCGGGGCCGCTTGCCCCAGCAAGGGTGCCAGCTGGAGCAAAATCAAAATCACCCCAATCCCTGACATAAATCCCGACACCACGCTGTATGGCATTAAGGTGACGTATTTACCCAGCCTTAAGCTACCAATCAGTATTTGGAACGCGCCTGCCATCATCACCACAGTGAACGCCATCGCTACGCCTCCTTCCGGGTAGCGAGACATCATCGCGGTTAGCACCGTGGTCATGATCACTGTCATCGGGCCGGTCGGTTCAGAGATCAGTGTAGACGAACCACCAAATAGCGAGGCAAACAACCCGACTAAAATCGCGCCCCATAGCCCCGCTTCCGCGCCAGCCCCAGAGGCCACACCAAATGCAAGTGCCAATGGTAAAGAGATGATCGCGGTGGTCACCCCACCAAACAAATCCCCTTTTAATGTCAGCTGCGCAAATCGTCCCTTATCAAACACTCACTACCCTCTACTGCATTGATGGTGGAAGAGACAGTATACGAATTTTCTTGGATTAACCTATCCGAGCAGTGGCTTTGAAGGTAAACAGCGTGATCTATTGGGCGCGCAAGATGTAAAAGAATGTGAAATTTGATCTCAGTATATTTCAAACCTCATCATTGCGGTATAGTGGCAATTGATAACCTTGCCAAAAGACTGAGTGGATATGGCCCAAATCAAAGCGTTGTTCGCCAACAATAAAGCCTGGTCAAAAGACATTCGTGATACCAACCCACAGTTTTTTGCCGACTTGGCGAAGGAGCAACATCCAGAATACTTATGGATTGGCTGTGCGGATAGTCGAGTTCCTGCAGAGCGCCTGACTGGCCTAGACTCGGGCGAGCTTTTTGTCCATCGTAATGTCGCCAATCAAGTCATTCATACCGATTTAAACTGCCTGTCGGTCGTGCAGTACGCCGTTGATGTGCTGCAAATCAAGCACATTATTGTCTGTGGCCACTATGGTTGTGGCGGGGTGCATGCTGCAATTGAAAACCCTGAGCTGGGTTTAATTAACAATTGGTTACTGCATATTCGTGATCTCTACCTCAAGCACAAAAGCTATCTTAGCCACCTGCCTGCACAAGCACGCGGTAATCGGCTATGTGAGATCAATGTCGCCGAGCAGGTGTACCACCTTGGTAATTCCACTATTTTGCGGGCGGCCTGGGAGCGCGGCCAAGATGTGAAGGTCCATGGCTGGTTTTACGATACGACCGATGGGATCTTGCGGGATCTGGGGATGACTGCCAATAGCCGGGAATCACTGGAAATCAACTATCAAGCGGCAATGTGTGAACTCGTGTCTGACAAGGTCGAGTGTTAGTCTTTCCACACCTCCCTGACAAAGCAGATTGGCACTCACCTGTTCATAGATCAAAAAAACCGAGCATCGGCTCGGCTTTCTCCTTTCGCATTCCTTGAACCCTTTAGTCCAACGGAATCACTTTACCGACGTACGGCAGATGGCGGTATTTTTGCGCATAATCAATGCCCACACCAACCACAAATTCATCTGGAATCGTAAAGCCCAACCAATCAACCTTAACGTCAACTTCTCGGCGCTCTGGCTTGTCTAACAATGTACAAATGCGTACTGAATTTGGCTCGCGCAAAGACAGGATTTCACACACCTTGCTCAGCGTATTGCCAGTATCGATGATGTCTTCGACTAAGAGTACGTCTTTGCCTTTAATATCATCATCCAAGTCTTTCAAAATACGCACATCACGCGTACTTTCCATGCTGTTGCCGTAACTTGATGCGGTCATAAAGTCGACCGCATGCGGCATATCAATCGCACGGCATAAATCCGCCATGAAAACGAACGAGCCACGCAGCAGCCCCACTAATACCAACTCAGATGAGTCTTTATAGTGCTCGCTGATCTCAGCGCCCAAGGCTTTCACTCGCGCCTGTACGTCCTGCTCTGAAATCATCACTTCAACGGTGTGTTTCATATCTGCCCCGATGGTTGTCTCTCCACAAAAGGGAGGTCACTAACAAAGGTGGCATAGTCTAGCACTAAATCGATTGCGGATCCCAGCGAGCGCGTTTCATCGCTTATGCACCCGCACACTAGTTGGGTATCACACTGATTGATAAGAAAAAATAATCCGTGCCTTTGTTTTTTGTAATGAATGACTTTTTTTGCAGACAAAATTACGTTTTTACGGCCTAGATCAGGCTTCTAGCCGTTGTCAGGCCATAAATGGCTGGTATAAACTCAATCCCGCTAATAATAAAATCATTAGCACAAACAATAATTAATTTGTACAAACCAAAAATAAGTTGGCAGGTTTTAGGATGGCTCAATCAAATGAGAGAACAAGGACGCGGCTATCGCCCGAGCGCCGCAAAGAGCAGTTATTAGGGTGTGGCTTAGATGTGTTTGCCAAACGCGGGATTGGTCGTGCGGGGCACGCCGATATTGCCGAAATGGCAGACGTCTCCGTCGCAACGGTATTTAACTACTTCCCAACCCGTGAAGACTTGGTGGAAGAGATCTTGGCCCAGACCGAGAAACACTTCATTAAACTGATTAATGAGTGCACCGGGCAAGATCAATCAATGCGGGCATCGCTAAACTGCATTACCTCGCAAATTATTGACACGGCTCTGGCAGACAAAGCGTGGATGAAAGTCTGGTTTGAGTGGAGTACCTCTATTCGCGAGGATATTTGGCCACGCTTTGTCAAAGGCAGTCGAGACGCGATGGATCAGTTCGAGCAAGTGTTCGAGCACGGGATGGCAAAAGGTGAGATGGTCGACCGTCACCAACCGCGTGAGCTTGCCAGTATGTTGGCAGGGGTATGCTATGTGCTCTTTTTACAGGCGCATCAGCAACCAGACAAAACGGCTTTAAACGCCATGGCTCAACACTATATTGACGTATTGTGCCAACAAAGCTAGCCGCGTTGTCAACGCCGTAAAAAGCCAACCCCTCGGTTGGCTTTTTTGGTTCTGGTGCCTTAATCGTCAATAAAACTCGGCCCATCATTGAACAGGACTGGCTCGTGAGGGCGAATATGTAAGCTGACTTTATCTCCTACCAATAGCGGCTCACGCGCGTGCACCGACAGTTTTTGACCATGGATATCGATGGTATAACGGCTACTGTCACCCATAAACTGTTGGGATAACACCTGTCCTTCCCCCTCAGCATCCGCGCGAATGCTTAGAAATTGAGGGCGCAGTAACCACCAATGCGGGCCGGGGTGACAATGCACCGGACGTGGCCACGGACCGAGCGGTGTCTGCATTTGTTCTTGCGACGAGACCGTTACGGGCACATAAGAGCCCTGGCCAAGAAAATCAGCGACGAAACGGCTCGCAGGTTGGTAATACACGTCTGTGGTATCACCATACTGTTCAATGAGCCCCTGATTCATTACCGCTAGCTTATCGGCAAACGCGAATGCTTCCTCCCGACTGTGCGTCACAAGGATCGCCGTGACGCCTTGGGATTTAAAAATGCGTCGGATTTCTTCAATTAAATCATGACGAACCTGGGTATCAATATTTGAAAAGGGCTCATCAAGCAATAACAGATCCGGTTCATAAGCCAGCGCTCTCGCTATCGCCACGCGCTGTTGTTGGCCGCCCGAGAGCTGGTGAGGATAGCGGTCACCCAGCTCCGCCAGACGCACCAGCTTGAGCATCTCAGCCACTTTTTCACTTCGCGCTGCCGCGCTGAATCCAGACAGACCAAACCCCACATTGTCTGCCACCGTAAGGTGTGGGAACAGCGCATAGTCTTGAAAAATCATCCCAATATTACGTTGCTCTGGCGGGATTGAATGCTGATTATCGTCCATGAGTTTGCACCCAATCGATAGTTTTCCTGACGATAATGGCATTAATCCTGCCATCGCTTTTAGCAACGTCGTCTTCCCGCAGCCACTGGCGCCGAGCAAGCACACAATTTCTCCCGGCGCGACTTGCAGCGACAAATCTTTTAAAACAGGGGTGCCGTTATAACTGCAGGTCAAATTCTCTATCGCGAGCGCACACTTCATTGATATTTTTGCTCCAATGACCGATTAATCAGGATAAGGGGGACCAAGCCAACCACGACCAACAAAATGGCAGGTAAGGCGGCATACTCTAGGTGCTCATCCGAGGTAAAGTTGTACACATAAGTGGCCAGTGTTTCGAAATTAAAAGGGCGTAATAGAATCGCAGCATTAAGCTCTTTCATCGACTCAATAAACACCAACAGCATCGCAATGAGCGTCCCCCGCCGAATTAAGGGTAAATGCACACGACGAATCACCCCTGTGGTGGTGCACCCCATGGTTCGCGCCGCCATATCCAATGAAGGAGGAATTTTGGCCATGCTTGATTCAATGCTGCCAATGGCGACGGCACTGAACCGCTCGACAAAGGCCACCAATAAGGCCACCATGGTGCCAGATAATAGGAGGCCAGGCCGTCCCCAGCCGTAATGCGTGGCGATATCGTTAATGAAGTGATCGCCGCGCGTCAGCACTAACATCACGCCAATCGCAAGCACCGTGCCCGGCACCGCATACCCCATAGACGCCAATCGCATGGGCGCCACACTGACCCCATGCCCACGCAGGCGGCGATACACATTCACTGTCCACGCAATGCCGACGGCAATGAGCGCCGCTAAACTTGAGGTATAAAAGCTGTTATAGCTAAAAGTGGCAAACTCGCTGACCGCATTTTTTTCGTAGTAGTGCCATGCATAAACTAAAAGCTGGAGCAGAGGTAAAATAAACGCCAGTGACAGCAGACTCCAACACCAGGCTAACACCCCCACTTTACGCCAGCCTGTTAAGGGCATTTTCTCAATCGCATCACTGCTCGAGCTTGGACTAAATTGTGCTTGTTTACGTCGCCCATAACGTTCAGCACTGATCAAAAGGAAGATAGCAACCAGCATGATCGCAGAGATTTTGGCGGCAGCGGTTAAGCTCGAGTAGCTCAACCAAGTATCATAGACTGCGGTTGTAAGGGTGCTGACCGCAAAGTAATTGACCGTTCCAAAATCGCCCAGCGCCTCCATCGCCACCAAAGAGGCCCCCACAGCAATCGCCGGCCGTGCCAACGGTAAAGAAATGCGACGAAAGCTTTGCATCGGCGAGCAACCGAGCAAACGCGCAGAGTGGGTCAAGGTGACACTTTGCTCCATAAACGCGGCACGGGTGAGCAGGTAGATATAAGGGTATAAGACTAACGCCAGCACAAAACACGCACCCGGCAAGGTACGCATATCGGGAAACCAGTAATCATTGACCGTTTGCCATTCAAACAATGCCCGCAAGCCACGTTGTAGCGGACCGGCATAATCAAACCAATCGGTATAGATATAGCCAATAATATAGCCCGGCATCGCAAGCGGAAGCACCATCGCCCACTGCAGTTGCCGGCTGCCCGGTACCTGATACATGGCCAGCATCCACGCGGTGGGCACCCCGAGGATAATCGCAATCGCCACCACGCCAGCCACTAACAAGCTGGTGTTCAAGGTATAAGTCGGCAGTACGGTCTCGAATAAATGGGGGAAAATATCCCCAGTGTCGCCCACCGCGGTATAAAAGATCGCTAAGATCGGCAAAACCAGCAATAGGGCTAAGCCCCAACTGCTGGTTTTTATCATGGGTAATCTATCTCGCATGGCCTACTACATTAAGGCGTCAGAGAAAGACAACAGGGGCGACATCCGCCCCTATGCAATGGCTTACAGGTCGAACTGAACTTCATCCAGCAGTTTCACTGACTGGCTGTAGTTATCCGCAATCGCCTCAAGCGGCATTGGGTCATGCTTGTAGTCGCCCCAAGACGCCACGAGCTCAGACTGCTCAACACCCGGCTTCACAGGCTCTTCGAAGTTCACCTCAGCATACATATGCTGTGCTTTGTCTGACGTTAAAAATTCCATTAGTTTTAGCGCGTTTTCTTCGTTCGGTGCGTACTTCGCCATCGCCATGCCACTCACGTTCACGTGCGTACCGTGCGCGTTTTGGCCAGGATAGTTCAAGTAAACCGCTTCCGCCCACGCTGTTTGTTCTTCGTCGTTCAGCATTTTGCCTAGGTAATAGCTATTACCCAGTGAGACGTCACACAGGCCTTCTTTGATCGCTTTCACTTGTGCACGATCATTGCCTTGTGGTTTACGTGCGAGGTTGTCTTTTACGCCCTCAAGCCACTCTTTGGCTTTCGCTTCACCGTGGTTTTCGATGATAGCTGACACTAAAGAGACATTGTATGGGTGTTTACCTGAACGGGTGCAAATCTTGCCTTTCCATTCTGGTTTTGCCAAGTCGAGATAATCAAAATCGTCACCCAATTTGCCGACACGCTCGCGTGAAGAGTATACCGCACGAGCTCGTGTTGTCAGCGCGACCCACTTATCTTCACTATCTCGGAACTGCTCAGGCACGTTTTGATCGATAACATCACTTTGCACGGGCTGTACCACGTCTTGGTTTACCAGCTCTTTAAGGCGTGAAATATCAACGGTTAGCAGTACGTCAGCCGGGCTGTACTCACCTTCTTGCTTGACCTTTTCCGCCATGCCTTTTTTAGCGAATTTAACATTCACAGCAATGCCGGTCTCTTCGGTAAACGCATCGAACATGGGTTCAATCAAGAAAGGTTGGCGATACGAGTAAACATTGACTTCTTCGGACGCAACCGCGGCGCTGGTTCCTAATAGGCTTGCGGTGATAGCCGAGGCAATCAGTAGTTTTTTCATCGTGGCAGTCCTTAAATATGATGATAAATGATAACGAATCTCAGTTTCGTTAGTATACAACTAATGACTCAGGGCTCAATATGATCAGACGCAAAAAGAAAGAAACCTTACATCCAAAAATGTAAGGTTTCGTTTCAGAGTTTACTCGAGTTACGTGTAACTGACTATTTTACGCTAACAAATTCGGGATACGCATCAATACCACAGTCGTGAAGATCCATCCCTGACATCTCCTCTTCTTCGGTGACACGAATGCCCATGGTATTTTTCAGCACCAGCCACACGAGGAAACTTGCCGCAAATACCCAAGCAAAAATCACTGCCGCCCCCAGAAGCTGCGCACCAAAGGTCGCCCCTGTGTTGCTTAATGGCACAACCATCAGGCCAAAGAAGCCACATACACCGTGCACGGAGATAGCACCGACAGGATCATCCACTTTGACCTTATCCAGACCAACAATACTGAATACGACAATCACACCCGATACCGCACCGATGATCAGCGCTGCCACGGGTGAAGGCGATAACGGATCCGCCGTGATGGCCACTAAGCCGGCTAAGGCACCGTTGAGCACCATGGTCAGGTCGGCTTTCCCCCACAGGGTTTTACACACCAGCAATGCTGCTATCGCACCAGCCGCCGCCGCCGCATTGGTATTCAAGAAGATTTGTCCGACAGCCGTGGCATTTTCAAAATCTGACACCATCAGTTGTGAGCCGCCGTTAAAACCGAACCAGCCGAACCACAAGATGAAGGTACCCAGTGTTGCCAGAGGCAGGTTTGAGCCAGGAATGGGGTTAATTTTACCATTTTTGCCGTATTTACCTTTACGCGCCCCCAAAAGTAGCACACCTGCGAGGGCTGCCGCCGCGCCCGCCATATGAACAATCCCAGAGCCGGCGAAGTCACTGAAACCAGCCTCTGAGAGGAAGCCTCCGCCCCATGTCCAGTAACCTTCAACCGGATAAATCACCGCAGTCAAGATGACAGAGAACACGAGGAACGCCCACAGTTTCATGCGCTCGGCAACCGCCCCTGACACCACAGACATCGCGGTGGCAACAAACACCACTTGGAAGAAGAAGTCAGATTCGAGCGAATGATCCGCATCGGCGCCTTGGGTGCCAATCAAGGCCCCAAAAGAAGGGACAAAACCGCCGCCACTGTTGTCCACGTACATAATGTTGTAGCCCACCAACAGGTACATGGTACAAGCGATAGCATAGAGGCAGATATTTTTGGTCAGTATCTCAGTGGTGTTTTTCGAGCGCACCAAGCCTGCCTCTAACATGGCAAAGCCAGCCGCCATCCACATCACTAACGCACCAGATAAAAGAAAGAAAAAGGTGTCGAGCGCGTAGCGCAATTCAGTCACCGTGTTTACCAGTTCCATTGTCTTTACTCCCTGTTTTTAAATTGCTTCCAGATCCATCTCACCAGTACGGATCCGCACCGCTTGCTGAAGATCAAAGACGAAGATTTTACCGTCGCCGATCTTGCCCGTTTGTGCGGCCTTAGAGATCGCCTCCACAACACTGTCGACATGTTCGCTCTGCACAGCGATTTCTAATTTTACTTTGGGTAAAAAATCGACCTGATACTCAGCACCACGATATAACTCTGTGTGCCCTTTTTGGCGGCCGAAACCTTTCACCTCTGAGACAGTCATGCCGTCAATGCCAGCATCCGCCAACGCTTCACGTACGTCATCAAGCTTGAACGGCTTGATAATGGCGCTAATCAGTTTCATATCCTTCTCCTGAGTCCTTGTGTTTGCATCATCGTCTAACTATCAAGAGCCGTGCCAATATTCAAATTATTTAAAATCAATAACTTAAATAAGTTCGGGATAGAAAGGATTTTATTTGCACCATATAAGTGCGAATTATTCACCAACACAGCGCATGCCAGGGAGAGCAGCATGCGATTGCACCAAGGGGAAACATCGAAACGAGAATCAGGAGAAAAAGCGAGGGGGAGGTTCAGCCATTCGAAGCACGCAGACGGTGATACGTGCTCAGCCATGAAGAGTTGACTCAGAGAACCCGCTTAACGTCGACCGTAACGGGCAATGAAGTCTTGGTAGGCGTCCAGCATCACCACAAAGTCTTGGTAACCACACGCCGCGTAACTTTCTTCATCGTAAAAGGTCAGCGCTTGCTCATTGAGCGTGGTTTGCGCCTCGTCCGAGGCAGGTTGCAGCATGGCATTCGCCACCACCACGACCTCATCACGATTGGCGGTAAGCGTGAACGTATGCCCGCGCCACTGCTGCTCTGACTCAAGTTGCTGCAGGGTATGTAGACAGGATGTCACTTGAGTCAGCTCAGTGCCGAGTTCATCCAATAGCCAACGTCCTATGGCTTCATGTCCCATCGAAAAAACAATCCGGTAGCTGTCATCAAAACTGTTGCGAGAAAATTCGTAATCCACACTGACCTCCAAAATTGGCCGGCTATTGTCCTGCTTTTTGTCAGAATTGCCAAGCCAGTGCTGTCATCAAAATGTCACTTCAACCATACTTAAATGGAATAACAGTAAGCAGTAAAGGATAGGCTTATGCATATCGTGATCGCGCCTGATTCATTTAAAGAGAGCCTGAATGCTCGCCATGTTGCACAGGCGATCGAGGCAGGCATGGCGCCTATTTTGCCTCACGCTCGCTTTTCACAACTGCCAATGGCGGATGGGGGCGAAGGTTATGCGCAAAGTTTTCTCGACCAAATCGGCGGTGAGCGTTATCACTGTGAGGTGACTGGACCCGACTTTCGCCCGGTGACCGCCGAATTTGTTATCAATCGCGAACATCGTCTGGCCGTTATCGATGTTGCCAGTGCTTCAGGCCTTCCCTTAGTCCCACAAGACGCACGCAACCCTCGTCATACCACCAGCTTAGGCACTGGCGAGCTTATTCGCGCCGCACTTGACCATGATATTGACGAAATCATTATCGGGTTGGGCGGCAGTGCGACCAATGATGCCGGTGCGGGGATCTTGACCGCCCTCGGTGCCAAGCTCCTTGATGGCGCAGGCCACCCCATCACGCCCACCGGGGAAGGACTCGGCGCCTTGATGACAATTGATCTTGATACGCTTGATTCACGGCTTAAGGCCGTGACACTGACCGCCGCCTGCGATGTGGATAATCCATTATGTGGACCGCACGGCGCCACCACTATCTTTGGGCCACAAAAAGGCGGGCAAGAAGAGGATATTCGTGTCTTAGAGCAATACCTGCACCGCTTTGCCAGTATCTGTCACTTGCAACTGGGACAGTCGGTTTGCCACTTTTCTGGCGCCGGCGCAGCAGGAGGTATAGGTGCTGCCTTAGGAGGGCTACTCGGGGCAAGACTCGAACCCGGAGTCGACTTATTACTCTCACGCACCCAGGCTCATTCATTATTGGCCAATGCCGATTGGGTGATCACAGGCGAGGGGCGTGTCGATGGGCAAACGCAGCACGGCAAAGTGCCGGCTGCTATCGCCAGCATTGCACAAGCTTATCAGATCCCAGTCGTGGTGCTCGCAGGCAGTGTGGGCGACGATTGCGAGGCGCTTTACCAGCAAGGCGTCACGGCCATCTTCCCCATTCAAGCCGGCCCTTGTGCTCTAAGCGACGCGCTGATAGATAGCAAGAAAAACCTCATGCGCACCGGTGAAAACCTGGCACGTATGATTCGATTCGCAGGTCACCCTTAAGAGATATCTAGCGTTGAACAAAAAAAGCGCCCCTAACAGAGGGGCGCTTTCAGTAAGTATGCAAGTAAAAGGCGGTTATACCGCGGCTTTAATAATCACATCATCCGCTTTTTTGGTGTAGGCATCCATTTGATGGAAGTTGAGGTAGCGATAGGTATCGCTGGCGGTCGCATTAATTTGCTCCGCGTACTCAAGGTACTCCTCTTTGGTCGGAATACGACCAAGGATCGCACCGACAGCAGACAATTCCGCTGACGCGAGATAGACATTCGCGCCCGTGCCCAGCCGGTTGGGGAAATTACGCGTCGACGTTGACAGGACAGTGGATTTTTCTGCCACTCGCGCTTGGTTACCCATACACAATGAGCACCCTGGCGTTTCGATACGCACCCCTGCCCGACCATAAATGCCGTAATAGCCTTCGGCAGTGAGCTGATCTCTGTCCATCTTCGTCGGTGGTGCTACCCACATACGGGTTGATAAACTCCCTCCAAACTTGTCCAGCAGTTTACCCGCCGCGCGGAAGTGACCAATGTTGGTCATACAGCTGCCGATAAAGACTTCATCAACACTGTCGCCTGCCACATCTGACAAACTCCGTGCATCATCTGGGTCATTCGGCGCGCACAGAATCGGCTCTTTAATATCAGCCAGATCGATTTCAAGCACATGCGCATACTCGGCATCTTTATCTGCTTCCATCAAGCTTGGGTTTTCCAACCACTGTTGCATCGCTTGGATGCGGCGCTCAATAGTACGACGATCGCCATAGCCCTCAGAGATCATCCATTTCAGCATCACAATGTTCGACTCTAAATACTCAGCCACAGAGTCTTGCGATAACTTAACGGTACAACCAGCCGCAGAGCGCTCCGCCGATGCATCTGACAGCTCAAATGCCTGCTCAACCGTGAGGTGTTCAACCCCTTCGATTTCCAAAATGCGACCGGAGAATTCGTTAATTTTGCCCGACTTCTCTACCGTCAGCAGTCCTTTTTGAATGCCAAAGTAAGGGATTGCATGCACCAGGTCGCGCAATGTGACGCCAGGTTGCATCTCACCTTTAAAGCGTACCAGCACTGACTCGGGCATATCTAAAGGCATCACCCCAGTTGCTGCTGCAAACGCCACTAGGCCCGAGCCTGCCGGGAAAGAAATCCCCAGCGGGAAGCGGGTATGTGAATCACCACCAGTTCCCACGGTATCAGGCAGCAGCATACGGTTGAGCCATGAGTGAATCACGCCGTCACCGGGACGCAGCGCCACACCACCACGGTTCATAATAAAGTCTGGCAGCGTATGGTGGGTTTCCACATCCACCGGCTTTGGATAAGCCGAGGTGTGACAGAACGACTGCATAGTTAAATCAGCGGTAAAGCCAAGGCAGGCCAAGTCTTTCAGCTCATCGCGTGTCATGGGCCCGGTAGTGTCTTGCGAGCCTACGGTGGTCATTTTGGGCTCACAATAAGTATTCGGGCGCACACCCTCAACGCCACATGCTTTACCCACCATTTTTTGCGCCAAGGTAAAGCCTTTATTGGAATCAGCCACCGGACGTGGGCGACGGAAAACCTCAGACGGCTCAAGCCCCAAGCTTTCGCGGGCTTTGTCGGTCAGGCCTCGGCCAATGATTAATGGGATACGTCCGCCAGCACGCACTTCATCGTACAAGATGTCCGTTTTCAGTTGGAAGGTAGACAGAATCTCATCGGTACCATGCTTACACACTTTGCCGTCGGCCGGATACAAGTCAATCACATCGCCCATGTTGAGCTTGCTTACATCAAGCTCAATCGGCAGAGCGCCCGCATCTTCCATGGTATTAAAGAAAATCGGCGCGATTTTTCCACCTAAACAGAAACCACCTGAGCGCTTGTTAGGAACATTCGGAATATCGTGTCCCATAAACCACAACACCGAGTTGGTTGCCGACTTACGAGATGAGCCGGTGCCAACCACATCACCGACATAAACCAGTGGATGGCCTTTCTCTTCCAGCTTTTTCATTTGCTCGATTGGGCCAATCTCACCCGGTTTGTCCGGATGGATACCTTCACGCTCGTTTTTCAGCATGGCCAGCGCGTGCAAGGGGATATCAGGGCGTGACCACGCATCAGGCGCGGGTGACAAGTCATCGGTGTTGGTTTCACCCGAGACTTTGAACACCGTCAGAGTCACTTTTTCAGGGATTTGTGGTTTTTCCAAATACCACTCAGCATTCGCCCACGACTCCATCACTTGCTTGGCGTAGGCATTGCCTGCTTTCATTTTGTCTTCAACGTCGTAAAACGCATCGAACATCAATAAGGTATGAGACAGCACTTTCGCCGCAATCGGCGCAAGCTTGTCATCATCGAGTAAGGTGATCAGCGGCTCAATGTTGTAGCCACCTTGCATGGTGCCAAGTAATTCAGTGGCACGCTCAGGGCTAATCAACGGAGACTGCGCTTCACCTTTTGCCAGTGCGGCAAGAAAGCCCGCTTTCACATAAGCGGCTTCATCCACACCGGGTGGGATTCGGTTTTCCAGTAAATAAACGAGGGTTTCTTCTTCGCCAGCGGGCGGGTTTTTCAGCAGTTCTATCAAACTGGCGGTTTGCTCAGCGTTAAGCGGTTTAGGCACAATACCCTGAGCGGCACGTTCTTCGACGTGTTTACGGTAGGCTTCAAGCACGACTATTTCCTCTTTTCTCGGTCAGACCGTGTGATCCAACATCCTTGGAAAGTGTTAGTACTCGTATCACGCTTATCCGGCGAAGTTTATTAAAATTTTCCAGCAAGACGAGGGTTCGAGCACGTAACCGCTGCGTGAGGATAGCATTTTTAACCTAAAATTAAAATCTACTCGTTTTATGAAACATAATACTTAGGTCTTAGTGGCGCTGTACGCTATTCCACACCTCTGGGTACTCTTTACCCAAAGCACACTGCGGTTGTGGTTGATTCTACACCGCTTTTTCCCTTCACGCAGTGATCCGACTACCATTGCTTTATTCCACGATGAGGCACAGAGACAGGCCAACTTATACCGCATTATGTTGAAATCGCGAGGAGAGTGTCATTTTTATCAATAACTCTGAGCAAAGGCTTCAATTTTATTGTTTCATGGTCGATATAAAACTAATCATTCACACATATCTGCTAACTTAGATGTTAGTGCCATAAACATCATCACATTTTTGTCACGCTAACCTATCGTCTGTTAATAGACCAAATAGAGAGAAGGGCATGAAGCTAAAGCAACTCACGATCAAACAAAAACTCGTGTTGGCATTTGTCTCAGCGGTGATCGCCTCCACCGCCATCATCAGTTATATGAGCTTAAGCCAAGCACGCGACATCATGGAAAAGCGCCTGTTAGAAAATGAGCTTCCTACCACCCTCACCCAGTTTAGAGATACCATTGATAGTGAGGTAAACCAGCTACAATCGGCCGCACGCCAGCTTGCTTCTAACCCGGTGATGCTGGATATCATCAACCAGGATATCTCGGCGGCCGAAGAGGCTCGAGTGGTCAAGCAACTAAACGTACTGCGTGAGCAATATGACCTTAATGATGCGTCTATCGCCAACCGCAATACCGGGCAGTACTGGAACCAAAACGGTTTTTTACGGGTGTTAACGCGTGAAAAAGACAGTTGGTTTTACAACTTCCTCGACAGTGGCAATGCCACCATGGCCCAGGTTTTCCAAGAAGAAAACGGCGAACTCAAGCTATTTGTCAACTTCCAACAGCTTAACGGTAAAGGATTGGCCGGTTTCTCACGCTCGCTGGAGGACATGACCCGCTTTTTGAATCAGTTTAAAATTGAACAGTCTGGTTTTGTCTTCTTGGTCAACGCTGACGGTCTAGTGCAGCTGCACCGCGACACCAATCTGATGGGCGAGCAAACCTTAAGCGATATTTATGGTGGGCAAGCGCGCAGCTTGCTACAAAAAGGCGATTTTAACCTGCTCGACACCAGCATTAATGGTGAAGAAGTACTGCTGGCATCCAGTTATGTGCCCTCCATGGATTGGTTTGTTATTGCAGATGTCCCTGCCGAAGAAGTCTATGCCCCCCTCAATGAAACACGTAATCAAATCTTGATGGTATCGGTCGTCGTAGGCCTGATTTTTGTGGTGGTTGCCGTCTGGCTCGCTGCGACTATTACCAAGCCGATCCAATACGTGGCCAATGTGTTCCGTGAGATTGGTGAAGGTGAAGGGGATTTACGCCAGCGCGTGGATATCAACAGCCAAGACGAAATTGGCCAGTTGGCGTCGGGCTTTAATAGCTTTGTTGAGAAAATCCACCGCTTGGTGTCAGACGTTGCCCGTACCGGTGGCGAGCTACGTAGTGCAGCCGAACAAGTGTCATCACAAGCTAGCGCCACCCAATCGCAAAGCGAGTATCAGCGGGATCGCACCGTGCAAGTGGTGACCGCCATCAATGAAATGGGGGCGACCGTCAATGAGATTGCTGGGAATGCCGCCAGCGCTGCCAGTGCCGCCAACCAAGCCTCTGATGATGCAGCAAGCGGCCAAGGCGTGGTGACCCAAGCCCGGGATACCATCGCTCGACTGGCTGACGATATGGAAAATATGTCGAAAGTGATCAGCGCCTTGGCTGAAAACACCGATTCGATTGGCGGTATTTTGGATGTGATTCGTGGCATCTCTGAGCAAACCAACTTGCTGGCGCTAAACGCGGCGATTGAAGCGGCTCGAGCTGGCGAGCAAGGACGCGGTTTTGCGGTTGTTGCCGATGAGGTACGCAGTTTGGCCAGTCGTACCTCTGATTCCACCGACGAAATCCAGACCATGATCGACCGTCTTCAGCAAGAAGCGCGCAACGCCGTGGATGCGATGGAGCAAAGCCGCACCATGACCGCTGAAGGGGTCAATGCTTCCGATGAGGCGTCACAATCGCTCAATGCAATCAACGAGCAAATTGTGCAAATCTCGGACATGAACACCCAGGTGGCGWCCGCGACTGAAGAGCAGTCAACCGTGGTCAACGATATTAACCAAAATATCGAGGAGATTAACCACAGCTCACAGCAAACTGCTGATACCGCCAACACCATGGCAGAAGCCAGCGAGTCACTGCGCGATCTTTCCAAACGTCTTGATACTTTGGTAGGGAGCTTTAAGCTTTAAACCATTGCGACTCTACCTACTGACGCACGAAGCGGGCTTTGGCCCGCTTTTTTATTGTTCACGATCTACTCGGGTTCACAGATACAAAAAAGCCCCGCATGGCGGGGCTTAATCAGAAAACGATAAACGCGTGGTTTATTTCTTTTTCTTCGCTTTCGGGTTCGGCATATCTGTGATTGAGCCTTCAAACACTTCTGCAGCCAAACCAACCGATTCGTGCAAGGTTGGGTGAGCGTGAACGGTTAGCGCGACATCTTCGGCGTCACAACCCATTTCGATCGCAAGACCGATTTCACCCAGTAGTTCGCCGCCGTTGGTACCAACGACTGCACCACCGATGACACGGTGCGTGTCTTTATCGAAGATCATCTTAGTCATGCCGTCTGAACAGTCAGATGCAATCGCACGACCTGAAGCCGCCCATGGGAAGGTCGCCACTTCGTAGTTAATGCCTTCTTCTTTACACTCTTTCTCGGTTTTACCGACCCACGCCACTTCTGGCTCAGTGTACGCAATCGATGGGATAACTTTTGGATCGAAGTAATGCTTCTTACCTGAGATAACCTCTGCTGCCACATGGCCTTCGTGTACACCTTTGTGCGCCAGCATAGGCTGACCCACGATGTCACCGATCGCATAGATGTGCGGCACGTTGGTGCGCATTTGCTTATCAACATTGATAAAGCCACGATCGTCAACTTCAACGCCAGCTTGACCTGCATCGATCAGCTTGCCATTCGGGCTACGGCCGATGGCAACCAAGACAGCGTCATAGCGAACAGGTTCTGATGGCGCTTTTTTGCCTTCCATGGTGACGTAGATGCCGTCTTCTTTGGCTTCTACTGCGGTCACCTTGGTTTCCAGCATGAGGTTCATCTTTTTGCTAATGCGCTTAGTAAAGACTTTGATCACGTCTTTATCTGCTGCAGGGATCACCTGATCACACATTTCGACCACATCAACCTGTGAGCCGAGTGCGTGATATACGGTTCCCATTTCTAGGCCGATGATACCGCCACCCATTAATAGCATTTTCTCGGGTACTTCTTTGAGCTCAAGCGCGTCGGTAGAGTCCCAAATGCGTGGGTCATCATGCGGGATAAATGGCAGCTCGATAGGACGAGAGCCGGCCGCGATGATGGCGTTATCAAAATTGATGGTGGTGCTTTCTTCCCCTTCGACTAACAGGGTGTTAGCGCCAGTGAAACGGCCTGTACCATTGACCACTGTCACTTTACGCTGCTTAGCCATACCGCCTAAGCCGCCAGTCAGTTGGCCAATGACCTTATCTTTCCAAGAGCGGATCTTGTCGATATCGGTTTGTGGCTCACCAAATACCACGCCATGCTCGGCCATGGCTTTGGCTTCTTCAATCACTTTGGCAACGTGAAGTAGGGCTTTAGATGGAATACAGCCGACGTTTAGACACACACCGCCAAGGTTGTTATAGCGTTCAACCAATACGGTTTCCAAACCTAGGTCGGCACAGCGGAAAGCGGCGGAGTATCCAGCAGGACCAGCGCCAAGGACGACGACTTGCGCTTTGATTTCTTTACTCATTCTGACCTCGTTATAGTCTTATTCCCTGACAGGCTAAGAGCGGTAATTTTTTATTGTTGTGGGTATCTTTGCGCCACAGTTTACAGCCATGTTAATGGGCTGAAAAATAAAAACCCATAGCCTGTGAGCTGCACAACAATTCCCGACTGACCTTTAACCGGCCAGTCGGGTTGTTGGTATTGCGATTAGAGTACCAAACGGCGAATATCAGACAGTAGGCCGTTGAGGTAGCTAATAAAGCGCGCACCCTCGGCACCGTCAATCACACGGTGGTCGTAAGACAATGACAGCGGCAGCATCAGGCGAGGTTCAAAGTCCTTACCGTTCCATACTGGCTTCATTTCTGACTTAGACACACCCAAGATAGACACTTCTGGTGCATTAACGATTGGCGTAAATGCCGTACCGCCGAGGCCACCTAGGCTAGAGATAGTAAAGCAACCACCTTGCATATCAGAGGCAGTCAGCTTACCGGCACGGGCTTTCTTCGATACCACCATCAGCTCTTCAGACAGCTCGTGAATGCCTTTCTTGTTGACGTCTTTAAAGACAGGCACGACCAGACCATTTGGTGTGTCAACCGCGATACCGATGTTGACATACTTCTTCATGATCAGGCTTTCACCGTCTTCAGACAGTGACGCGTTGAATGAAGGGAAAGCTTCCAGCGCTTTAGCAGCCGCTTTCATGATGAACACCAATGGGGTGATCTTCATGCCTGACTCTTTCTTCTTCTCGATCGCGTTTTGCTCTTTACGGAACGCTTCAACTTCAGTGATATCGGCGTTATCCCACTGGGTCACGTGCGGGATCATCACCCAGTTACGTGCCAGGTTCGCACCCGAGATCTTCTTGATGCGAGACAGTGGTTTCACTTCGGTTTCACCGAATTTGCTGAAGTCCACTTTCGGCCAAGGGAGCAGGCCAAGTGCACTGCCGTCGCCTGAGCCAGACGCCGCGCCAGATTCGAGACGCTTAAGTGCCTCTTTCACATAGCCTTGCACGTCTTCTTTCAGTACACGTCCTTTACGACCGGTACCTTTGACTTTCGCCAAGTTAACACCGAACTCACGCGCAAGACGACGAACAACAGGTGACGCATGGGCGTACTCTTTGTTTTCGACAAACTCGTCGTTACCGGCGTCAGCTTTAGCCGCTGCTGGAGCTTCCGCCTTTGGTGCTGGCGCAGATTTTTCCTCTGCAGCAGGCGCAGCGGGCGCTGGTGCGGCCGGTGCGCTACCCGCCACCTCGAACACCATGATGAGCGAGCCAGTAGACACTTTATCGCCTGCGGCGATTTTGATTTCTTTGACCGTACCTGCAAACGGTGCAGGGACTTCCATTGACGCTTTGTCGCCTTCAACGGTGATCAGTGACTGCTCTTCTTCAACCGTATCGCCCACAGCGACCATGATGTCCGTCACTTCGACTTCATCACCGCCAATGTCAGGAACGTTTACGTCTTTGTTTTCCGACGCGGCTGGAGCGGCAGGTGCAGCTTGTGCCGGCGCCTCAGCAGGTGCACTGCTGCCGACTTCAAACATCATGATAAGTGAGCCGGTTGATACCTTGTCACCTGAAGCAATTTTGATCTCTTTAACGGTACCCGCAAACGGCGCTGGCACTTCCATTGAGGCTTTGTCGCCTTCAACGGTGATCAATGATTGCTCTTCGTCGACGCTGTCGCCTACCGCCACCATGATGTCGGTGACTTCAACCTCATCGCCACCGATATCCGGCACGTGCACTTCTTTAACTTCTGATGCGGCTGCAGGGGCAGCCGCTGGTGCCGCCTCTTGCGCTGGCGCGCTTTGTGCGGCGCCTTCCTCTTCAAAGATCATCATCAAAGAGCCGGTGGTGACTTTGTCACCCTCGGCAATTTTAATTTCCTTGACCACACCCGCTTGTGATGCAGGGACTTCCATGGATGCTTTATCACCTTCAACGGTGATTAACGACTGCTCTTCTTCAACCTTGTCACCCACGCTGACAAGGATCTCAGTCACTTCTACTTCATCCGCACCGATGTCAGGTACATTAATCTCGATTGACATTATTTCAGCCTCTTACGCGAACAGCGGGTTTACTTTATTGGTATCGATGTCGAATTTCTTAATCGCTTCTGCGACCAGTTTCTTATCAACATCGCCACGCTTAGCCAGCTCATTAAGTGCTGCGACAACCACATAGCCTGCGTTCACTTCGAAGTGACGACGTAGGTTTTCGCGGCTATCAGAGCGGCCAAAGCCGTCAGTGCCCAGTACTTTGTAAGATTCAGCTGGGACAAACGCACGAACTTGGTCAGCGTAGTTCTTCATGTAGTCAGTGGCAGCAATCGCTGGCTCTGTGCCCATTACCGTTTGAATGTAAGGAACTTGTGCCTCTGCATCTGGGTTTAGCATGTTGAAGCGATCTGCGTCTTGGCCGTCACGTGCCAGCTCGTTGAACGAAGTCACGCTATAGACGTCAGACGCCACACCGTACTCATCGCTGAGCAGTTTCGCCGCTTTGCGCACTTCCGTCATGATGGTGCCAGAGCCCATTAGCTGAACTTTCGCTTTGTCGCCCGTGTAGGTTTCTAGCTTGTAGATACCTTTACGGATACCTTCTTCCGCACCCTCAGGCATAGCTGGCTGATGATAGTTTTCGTTCATCAGCGTCAGGTAATAGTAGATGTTTTCTTGGTCAGGACCGTACATGCGACGGATACCGTCTTGCATGATCACCGCCACCTCGTACGCGAAGGTTGGGTCGTAAGAAACACAGTTAGGTACAGTGCTCGCCAGAATATGGCTGTGACCGTCTTCGTGCTGCAGACCTTCACCGTTAAGCGTTGTACGACCGGCAGTCGCTCCCAATAGGAAACCACGTGCTTGTTGGTCACCTGCCATCCACGCCATGTCGCCAACACGTTGGAAGCCGAACATTGAGTAGTAGATGTAGAATGGGATCATTGGCAGATCGTTGGTGCTGTAAGAGGTCGCCGCCGCTACCCACGATGACATCGCGCCTAGCTCGTTGATCCCTTCTTGCAGTACTTGACCGCCTTGGTCTTCTTTGTAGTACGACACCACGCCACGGTCTTCAGGGGTGTAAGTCTGACCATGTGGGTTGTAGATACCTACTTGACGGAACAGGCCTTCCATACCGAACGTACGCGCTTCGTCGGCAATGATAGGCACAATGTTTTTGCCGATATTTTTGTCTTTCAGCAATACATTCAAAGAGCGTACAAAGGCCATAGTGGTAGAGATATCACGCTTCTGCTCAGACAGCAGGGCTGAGAAATCGTCCAGTTTTGGCAGCGTCAGCTCTTTAGTAAAGTTAGGCAGACGTTGTGGGGTGTAACCGTGCAGCGCTTTACGGCGCGCGTGCAGGTATTCGTACTCTGTCGACCCTTCTTCTAATTTCAAGTAAGGTAGGTTTTGCACGTCATCATCCGACACCAAGTCCTGTAGGCCAAGGCGGTCGCGCATCGCGTGAACATGAGTCATGTCCATTTTCTTCACTTGGTGCGCGATGTTTTTGCCTTCTGCCGCTTCACCCATGCCGTAACCTTTAACGGTTTTTGCCAGGATCACAGTTGGACGGTCATTGCACTCTTGTGCCGCTTTGAACGCAGCAAACAGTTTTGATGGCTCATGACCACCACGCTTAAGCGCAAAGATCTCTTCGTCGGTCATGTCAGCAACCAAGGCAGCTGTTTCTGGGTACTTGCCGAAGAAGTGCTCACGCACGTAGGCGCCATCTTTTGATTTGAACGTCTGGTAATCGCCGTCGATGGTTTCATTCATCAACTGCAGCAATTTCCCTGAGGTGTCTTTGGCCAGCAGCTTGTCCCAACCAGAGCCCCAAACCACTTTGATCACGTTCCAGCCAGCACCTTTAAATAGGCCTTCCAACTCTTGAACGATTTTACCGTTACCCATTACAGGGCCATCAAGACGCTGCAGGTTACAGTTAATCAAAAAGCAGAGGTTATCCAGTTTTTCACGGGCCGCGAACGACAGCGCACCACGTGACTCTGGCTCATCCATCTCACCGTCGCCAAGGAACGCGTATACGCGTTGCTCAGAGGTATCTTTCAGGCCACGGCCATTAAGGTATTTGAGGAAACGCGCTTGATAAATAGACGCAATCGGCCCCAGACCCATAGAAACGGTTGGGAACTGCCAGAATTCAGGCATCAGTTTCGGGTGCGGGTAAGACGATACACCTTTACCATCCACTTCCTGACGGAAGTTGTCGAGCTGCTCTTCGCTCAAGCGGCCTTCAACAAAGGCACGCGCATAGATACCTGGAGAAATATGACCTTGATAATACACCAGGTCGCCACCGTCTTTCTCGTTAGGCGCACGGAAGAAGTGGTTAAAGCAGGTCTCATAAAATGCCGCCGAAGACTGGAATGATGCCATGTGGCCACCCAGCTCTAAATCTTTCTTGGACGCACGCAACACGATCATGATTGCGTTCCAACGAATGATAGAACGGATACGGCGTTCCAGATTCACATCACCTGGGTAAGCAGGCTCTTGATCAGCAGGAATGGTATTTACATAGTTGGTGGTCACGCCCGTTGGCATGTCAACACCGTCTAAACGTGCTTGCTCTAATACTTGCTCCAGAAGGAACTGGGCACGTTCTACACCTTCTTCACGAACGACTGACTCAAGAGCTTGCAACCACTCTTGTGTTTCAAGTGCGTCCACGTCATGTTTCATGACTTCAGACATGGCGATCTATCCTTTCGTTGATTGACTCGTACAAAACAAACGTTGTCGCAGCTGCAGTGCCCTTCGCGTTATCGGTGCGAATAAGGCTACTCCAACTCGTCCTTGCGTTGTTGAATTCGACGTAGAGACCGTTCGCGACGGCTTTCTTCTCGGCCAAGATCCAACAGAGTTTCCTCAATGTAAGCTAAGTGCGCATGCGACGCTTGTCGGGCTTTTTCTGGCTCGCCAGCGGTTATCGCATCCACTATCTCAGCTCGGTGTCGGCTGACGTTTTCCACCGTCTCTTGACGGCGATAAAGTAGCTCAAAATTTTGCAAAATATTCTGTTCCAGTAACGGCGCGAGACTGCGCATAATATGAAGTAACACCACATTATGCGCTGCTTCCGTTACGGCAACGAGATACTGCATCACAGCCGAAGCCTCTGCCTCTAAATCGCCATTTTTTTGTGCTTGGCGAATAGCGTCGTGACAGTCCTCAATGCGAGAAAAATCCTCTTCTGTGCCCCGTAGTGCAGCAAAATAAGAAGAAATCCCCTCCAAGGCATGTCGTGACTCCAGTAAGTCAAGCTGGGTTTCTGGATGATCCGCCAATAACTCTAGCAGTGGCTCAGAGAAGCGTTGCCAAAGGCGTTCACTGACAAAGGTGCCGCCACCTTGCTTGCGCGTCAGTAGCTTTTTGACTTCAAGCCGTTGAATCGCTTCGCGCACTGACGGGCGAGACACGTCAAATTGCGTCGCTAACTCTCGCTCAGGCGGTAACTTCTGGCCTGGCGACAAGGTCCCTTCCAGAATTAAGCCTTCGAGCTCTTTTTCAATTACATCTGAGAGTTTAGGTTGACGAATTCGCTGATATGCCATTGTTTTTATTGACCATCCGCACCCCAAGCTTGGCGCTCAGCTGCAGAAACTGACTGATTGTAAATTGGTAAGACCAATTACTTTATTGATCCCTAAAGTTACCAGACAGCGGATATTCTGTCCACCTGAACTTTGATTGACATCATGGAAACCTGTGTATTCTTAGGCTGACAACCGCGAATATTCTGCCTCTCAAAATTGGTCAGACCATTTTATGGGTAAAATCAATAGGCATTTAAATCAGTGTGTGTAATTTTTCCCAGTCAAACGCCACACCCGGATCCGTTTTTCGTCCCGGGGCAATATGTTGGTGTCCTGTGATTCGATCACGGGTAATGGCTGGATAGTACTGCATCAGCGTCTGCGTGATCGCCGCTAACGATTGGTACTGCTGATCGGTGTATGGAAGTGTGTCTGTGCCCTCTAGCTCAATACCGATAGAAAAATCGTTACATTGCTGCCGACCGTCAAAACACGAAACGCCAGCATGCCATGCGCGCTCGTTGAATGGTACAAACTGGATCACACTTCCATCTCGTCGGATCAGTAGATGAGCAGAGACGCGAAGATCGGCGATCTCGGCAAAATAAGGGTGTGCGGCCGGGTCAAGGTGCCCCTGAAAAAACTGCTCAATATAGGGGCCATCGAACTGGCCGGGGGGGAGGCTGATATTGTGGATCACCAGCAAGGAAATATCCTCGCCATCTGGGCGCTGATTGTAATGAGAAGACAGGCAAGCACGCGCACCTACCAACCAATGGTTGTCAATATGAGTAAAAGACATGCCACATCCAATCGAGAAATATCGTTACTCTATCTGGTCTACTGGGAGATTGGAATACAAGCAACAGCTGGCTTCTGGGTGGTTTTTAGCGTAATACATGGCGGCATCGGCTTGATTCATCATCTGCTGTAGCTCGAGTCCATCGGTTGGGAAGCAACTTACCCCAATACTGATCGCTAAGGAAAGCGAGGTATCTGCTGCCTGTATCGGCGCATGCATTTCATCTTGAATACGTGTAATTACTTCATTCAACGCCGATTTATCCGCTAATAAATCCAACCAGACAATGAACTCATCACCGCCCAAGCGGCCAACCAAGTCAGAGCGGCGCACGGACTGTTTTAGGCGCTGACTGACCACCTTGAGCAACTCATCACCCACGCCATGCCCATAAGTGTCATTCACTTGCTTAAAGTTGTTCAAGTCAATGAACAGTAATGCGGCATTAGTTTGCGCGCGGTTGGCGCGCATCAACGCCACATCGACATGCGATTCGAACGCGCGCCGGTTGAACAAACCAGTCAACTCGTCGTGTTCGGCAAGGAACTTAAGTTGATGCTGCTGTTCACGAAGCTGTTGGGTTTGACGTGCGACTTCTTCACTCAACTGTTTTTTGTCGACCATGGTATGGCTCAACGCACGCTTCATCTCATTGACATGATCAGCCAATTCAGTCAGCTCATCTTTATCAGTCAAAGTTAACTCAGTGGTTAAATCACCTTGCTTTATTTGTGTAATCGTCGAATGCAATGCTTTTAGACGGTGCGTTAACCGCCGCCGCAAGCTGGTCACAAACATAGTTACCAACAAGGCTAACACCACCAGTACGCCGCCATGTACCACCAGCAGGGTTTTCTGTTGCTGCCCCGACTGGTGCATGACTTGCTGGCGCACCGAAAAAGCGGTTTCACTCATCGCCTGCAGCAACACATTAAAACGTGAAAACAGCATCAACCGGCCTTCATCGACAGGACTGTCGGTATCCAACTGCTTGGCAGTGACCCACAAAAGACGATCGATGCTGTTCGCGGCTTGTCGAATTGACTGCACAGCCTGTGTCGGAATCGCTTCTTTGTCGCTACTTAGCTGCGCTCGTAGGGCATTCGTTGATTGGTTCACATCCTGTCGCGTTTGCACGCTGGGGTATTGGCGATATAGCCATAGACGGCCCCGCAAGCTATCAATTTGTGAGTGTACTGCCACAATGCTGTCTAGGCGATTTTGTATCTGGTTTTGCTTATAAAAAAGCTCGACAGTGATCAGCAAGGTCACCAATGTGAGTGCCGTACACGCCCAAACCACAATGTTTAGCTGCTGACCGATCTTCATTCTAATAAACTCACTTTTTGCGTGGCCTCAACCAAGGGGCCTGGGTTGAGTATATGGCGGAATGACGGTGTGTTCCCTTCAACTAAACCGGCCTCTTGTGCCCATCGTGCTTGATTTTTTAACCGCAACAATAATGAGTCATTCAGCGAGAGACGAAATAAATAGTCTTGCCACAACCAACTGAGTTTAGCGTCTGACATGTCAAGGTGTGCTGACACTTGTGTCTTAGCCCGCTCAGGATGTTGATGAATAAAGCTGACCGCGTCTTCTAGGGCGCTGATCACGCGCTGCATATCTTGGTGTTGCTTGTTGACTAACAAACGGCCGCTAACCAATAGAAAAGACAGGCTGTGCAAGCCCTTACTGTCAAGCGATTGCACTTGCTGGCTCGACTGCTTTAACAGTTGATACCCATAGGGTTCCCAAATGGCAATAACATCCACTTCCTCATTCAGCAGTGCGTTTGGCAATGCCTCTGGCGGGTAATACACTTTTTCCACCTGATCTCTGGAAATGTCATGCAACTGCAATAACGAGTCAAAGTAATACTCACTGGCACTAGAAGCGACCACACCCACGCGTGCCTTATCCAAAGCCTTTACCAGGTCGCCGCCAATATTGCGGTGAATCGACCACAATTTGACATCATTGTCTGACTCCACAAAGCTGGTTAGCACATTAAAATCATCACGTTCAAAGCGATTAAACATCACCACGGTTTCTGAGGTAGTCGCTAAATCCGCTTCTCCCGCTGCCAATGTTTGAAAACTCTTCACCCCGCCGTGAACAGGCTTAAGCGTCATATCGATACCATGCTTTTTAAATAATCCCTGTTCTTTGGCCACAATAATCGGGGCCGATAAAGGGGTGAGTGATACCGCAATCGTCAGGGGAGATAATGGCGCAGACGCCGGAAGCCGTAATTGCTGCCAGGCGCGATACCCCACCAGCGCAATCACCACCATTGCCAACAGAGCCAATCCTCGCTTCATGGCACCACCTCTCTCACTCTCTCTGGTTAAAGTGTAGACAACTTTGACTACAAATCATGGATAAAAAACTAGACGGGAAAGGGAAACAGGAGAGAAAAGCTGCATTTCGTCATCACCAGCGTTATCATTCGACCACTTTTTTGATGACCGCGGTAAGCCATGATGACATCGACCCCTTTTCATGCTGTCCATGACAGCGAGAGCCGCCTGGCGTATCTGACCTCTCACCTCAATGCCGACGTGACCCGCGCGGTGGCCGACGCACTGCGAGAAGATTTGGGTGGCGACATCGACGCCAGCAAAGACATCACCGCTAGCCTGATCCCGGCAGACTCGGTGTCCACAGCGACACTGATCACCCGTGAAGATGGCATTTTTTGCGGCCGAGCCTTTGCGGATGAAGTGTTTCGTCAGCTCGGTGGCGACGTCACCTTGACGTGGCATGTCGCCGATGGTGATACCATCACTGCCAACCAATCGCTTTGTACCTTACAGGGGCCCTCGCGTGTTTTGTTGACTGGCGAGCGCAATGCGATGAATTTTATTCAAACCCTCTCCGGCTGTGCCAGTAAGGTAGCGACCTATGTGGCTGCGCTCCAAGGTACCCACACTAAATTGCTCGATACGCGTAAGACCATTCCGGGGCTGCGTAGTGCGCTGAAGTACGCCGTTGCCTGCGGTGGCGGTCATAATCATCGTATTGGTGTGTTTGATGCGTATTTGATCAAAGAAAACCATATTCTTGCCTGTGGCGGGATTGAGAACGCAATCAAAGAAGCACGCCGGCTCAACCCAGATAAACCGGTAGAGGTAGAAACCGAGACCTTGGATGAGCTCAAACAAGCCATCGACGCTGGGGCCGATATTGTGATGTTGGATAACTTTAGTGTGCCGATGATGCGTGAAGCGGTAGCCTTAAACCAAAATAAAGTGGCGTTGGAAGTCTCAGGAAACGTCACGCTTGAAACGTTGGCAGAATACGCCGCCACCGGTGTAGATTATATTTCTGTCGGCGCACTGACCAAGCATGTAAACGCCCTTGACCTGTCGATGCGCTTTCAATAATTATCGCTCCACATTGCCATTAGGCCGCTTTGATTGAGCGGCCTTTTTCGCTCTACTGGATGACAAAGTTTGTGGTCACTCGAGCGTTCGACTAAATACGCCGCCTTCTTGCACATTGCTTTATTCCCTCACTCTAAATCTCAGCCATTTTCACTTCTTCACCTCGCACGACCCCACGTAGGCTGGCCGCACTGACTGCCTGTGACAAGCAGCACACGACTAAAGAGGAGAGGTGACATGCACAAACAGCAAGGGTTTAGCCTGATTGAACTACTGATTGTGGTCGGTATTATCGCGGCACTATCCGCCATCGCCGTTCCCGCCTATGTGAACAAACAGAAGATTGCCGAATTCAACGCCGGATTGGCCTCAGGGCGAGCCTTATTGACCCGGCTCGACCTGTATCTTGATGAAGAGGATGGCACGGTGAAAGACTTCATTGATCAATTAAAAGCTGATGACAAGAAAGCCATGCTAGGTGAATTAGCCACCGTCTCTGCTCTAGCGGATTCTAGCGACAACGACAACCAGGCAGGCATTAAGGTAACCTTCACAGACAATAGCGCGATTAAAGGCACAACAATAACGTTTACCAAAGAGAAATACGTTTGGCAATGTCACTACCATATCGGTAGCAAGGTTGCGTTTGAGAAAAGCGATATTAAAGGCTGCGTTGCCAGCCAAGCAGCTGGTAGCTGATAGCAGGCCGCAACAATGTTAGCAGTCGATCAACTTGTACGCGATGGCTTACTTTCCGCTGATCAACGCCAATGTCTAACACACAATGACGACAGCCCGCTGGGGGTTGCGCAGCTAATCGATGCCGGCGTCGACCCGCACGCATTGGCCGAAGTGGTAGCGGCCAATTACCAAGTGCCGTTTGTCGAAAGCCATCACTACCCTTTTAAAGCCACCAGTGACGCGCTAGATAGGCGTGATCTTATCCAGCGCCACCGTGTGTTACCGCTGACGCTGGAGGAGCATGTGCTTTTACTGGGTGTCAGCGACCCGAGCCACCATGAAGCCATCAGTGACTTTGGTTTTTCCACTGGACGAAAGGTTCGCGTGGCAGTATTAAGCCAACCCGATTTAGACGCCGGACTTCGCCATTTGTACGGCAGCAATATTGACAGCATCCAAGCGAGCGACACCATCAGTGATCACACCCTGGCCACGCTGGCCGTCAGCGATAACCGGCAAGAGGACAATACTGAACTGCAAAGTGATCAGGCTCCGATCAGCCGGTATATCCAGCAAACCCTGGTCGATGCCGTCCGTAAAAGAGCGTCAGATATTCATTTTGAGCCTTTTGAAAGTCATTACCAAATTCGTTTCCGTCAAGATGGTTTGCTTCACACCTATGCCCAGCCTCCTGTAGGTGTGTCACGTCGTTTATCCACGCGTTTGAAAATCTTAGCGTCACTTAATATTGCAGAACGGCGTTTACCGCAAGATGGCCGCATTCAATTATCAATCAATGCTGAGCAAAGCGTGGATATGCGGGTGTCGACACTGCCCACGGTTTGGGGCGAAAAAGTGGTGGTGCGTCTGCTCAATAACGAACAACAATCCTTGCAAATTGACGATCTCGGCCTGACCGGCTGGCAACGTCAGCACTATCAAGCGGCGCTAGATAGGCCGCAAGGCATGATCTTATTTACCGGCCCCACCGGCAGTGGCAAAACTGTATCCTTGTACAGCGGCTTACGTCACCTTAATCAACCTGAACGCAATATTGCCACCGTGGAAGACCCGGTGGAAATCCAACTCAATGGTATCAACCAAGTGAATGTCAATACCGAGATAGGGCTGAACTTTGCCACCGCACTGCGCGCCTTTTTGCGCCAAGACCCAGATGTGGTGATGGTTGGGGAAATTCGCGATATCGACACGGCTGAAATCAGTATCAAAGCGGCGCAAACGGGCCATTTGGTCCTCTCTACCCTACACACCAACTCCGCAGCTGAAAGCATCACCCGCTTGACCCATATGGGGATTGCCACCTACAACCTTGCCAGTTCATTAGCCCTCGTCGTGGCGCAACGGCTGGTGCGTAAACTGTGCCCTATCTGTAAACAGCCTCACCCGCAAGATGACCCAAGCTTAAAGCAGCTGGTCAATTTGTATCCGCAATGCCGCCCTGATCAGATCTATCAAGCCAACCAAAGCGGCTGCTACCGATGCTATCAAGGCTATCAGGGGCGCACAGGCGTTTACGAAGTGCTACCTATCGATGAGGTCATTGCCAATGCGATTTATCGCCATACCAGTGCTAGCGAGATCACTGAACTGGCCTGTCAACACGGCATGTGGCGATTGGCCGAGTCAGGCATCGCCAAATTGAATCAAGGCGTGACCAGTGTGCAAGAGCTGACCCGTGTGATCCCCCTGGCTTAAGGAGAAAACATGAAAAAGCAGACGCTATTCGTGTTTCACTGGCGCCAAGTGCTGCCGGTGGGTACGGATAAAAAAGGCCAAGTGTTTGCCTACTCCGAGCATGATGCGCGTCAGCAATTAACCCAACGGGCTATCTGGCCCTCTCGGTTGATACGTCGACGACTGTCCAGTTGGCAGCAACGCCGCCACCTTGCCAAACCTGCCGACATCACCCAACTCTCCCGTGAGCTCGCGACCCTGCTAGATGCTGGCATACCAATAGTCCAAGCATTGCACCTGATTGTTGAAAACCAAAACAAAGCCGAAATGCAGCTCGTGGTTCGCCACCTTCGTCAACGTCTTGAAGCCGGCACCAGTTTGACCCAAGCCTTGGCGCAAACGAGCCCGTTGTTCGGCCGCTTTTACTGCGACTTGGTCGCAACCGGTGAGCAGACCGGCCAACTCGCCCATGCTTTTACTCGCCTCGCGTTTTACCGCGAGCAACAAGCTCAGTTACGCAACAAAGTGATGAAAGCCATGATCTATCCCACCATGGTGGTGAGTGTGGCGCTAGGAGTGAGCACCTACTTGCTTCTTTTTGTTATTCCCAAGTTTAAACAGATATTTGCTTCGTTTGATGCTCAGCTTCCTTGGTTAACACGGCAAGTGCTTGCGCTGTCTCATTGGGTACACAGCCATGCACTATTCATCATCGCAGGCCTGACTGTATTCGCCTTGACTCACCGATGGCTTGCCCATCGACAACCAGAGTATCGATACCACTACCACCGAGGGCTACTTAAGCTACCGATTATCGGCGATGTACTCACTAAAGCCTGTATCGCTAAGTTTGCGCGTACATTGGCCACCACCTTCGGCGCCGGCATCCCACTTATTTCTGGCTTACAGTCGGCCACCAAAACCATGACAAATAGCTACTATGCACACCAGCTTAACGACGCATCTCACCTTACCGCTACTGGGATCCCCCTTTACCAAGCGCTGAAACAGGCACAATGTTTTCCCAACCTGGTGACGCAGATGATCATGATTGGTGAAGAGTCTGGTACCCTAGACAAAATGCTTAACCAAGTCGCGCAGATCTATGAGCAAGACGTCGATAATATCGTCGATAACCTTGGTAAAATCATCGAGCCGATACTGATCGTCGTCATGGGCACTCTGGTTGGCGGTTTGGTGATCGCAATGTATTTGCCAATTTTCGATCTGATGTCGGTGCTCGGCTAAGCCAAGATAGAGTCTCAGTTCACAAGACGCTATGATGCGCACTCGATAACAAATAGGCAGGTAAGCCCTTGGTATTCTCTTCTCCGTTTTTTATTGTCTTTGCAGGCCTCGCGGGGCTGATCATCGGCAGTTTTTTAAATGTGGTCATTGCTCGCTTGCCAATCATGATGGAACGCCGTTGGCGCCAAGAGTGCTTGGCCACGTTTCCCGATGCCCATATTGACGCACCGGATAACACCCAATTTGACCTATGTTTACCGGCCTCACACTGCCCAGAGTGTCGGCACCCGATTGCTTGGTATGACAACATTCCAGTGATCAGCTGGCTCGTATTAAAAGGCCACTGCCGCCAGTGCCACACTACGATTAGTCCGCGCTACCCATTGGTCGAGATCACCAGTGCTATCGTGTGCATGTTGCCCGCATGGCTTATCCCCTCTCCGCTGTGGGCCATCGCAGTGATGGGCGCCAGCCTCACTTTGCTAGCACTGACCCTCATTGATTGGGAAACCTTGCTGCTCCCCGATCAGCTCACTCTGTCATTGCTTTGGGGTGGGATCGCACTGGCGCTGACCGATGTCAGCCCGGTTTCATTAACAGACAGTGTAATGGGTGCCATGGCTGGCTACCTGAGCTTGTGGAGTCTGTTCTGGCTTTTTAAGCTAATAACAGGCAAAGAGGGCATGGGCTATGGCGACTTTAAACTGTTTGCGGCACTGGGCGCTTGGGTCGGGTGGCAAGTTTTACCCTTGCTGATCCTACTGGCCTCTCTAAGCGGCGTGGTCGTTGGTGCATTCATACTTCGCCAACAACAAAAAAATCTGCAACATGCATTTGCTTTCGGGCCCTTTATTGCCATCGCAGGCTGGTTGAGCCTACTGTGGGGCGATAGCCTGTTAAGCTGGTACCTTTCACAGATTCTAGGAGTGCGTTAATGGCATTTGTAGTCGGACTTACCGGTGGCATCGGCAGTGGCAAAACCACGGTCGCTAACCGTTTTGCCGCCAAAGGGGTTGATATTATCGATGCCGATGTCATCGCACGAGAAGTGGTCGCCCCTGATAGTGACGGGTTGGCCACGATTGTCGCGCGTTTTGGTTCGCCGGTATTAAAGCCAGATGGCAACCTAGATCGTGCCTGGCTTCGTGAGCGGGTGTTTAGTCACCCAGACGACAAGCAATGGCTCGATAACCTGCTTCACCCGATGATTCGCCAGCGTATGATTCAAGGCTGTATGCAAGCGCACTCAGCGTATTGTTTGCTTGTGGTGCCCTTGTTAGTAGAGAATAATCTGATGTCATTGGCGCAGCGGGTATTGGTTGTTGATGTAGACGAGCAAACACAGATCACTCGAACCCTCGCGCGTGATCACGTCAGCGAACAACAAGTACACGCGATCTTGGCCGCACAAGCCAATCGCGCACAACGCCTCGCTGTCGCCGATGATGTGATTGATAATACACAAACCGAGGCGGAACTTGATCGACAAGTTGATGCCTTACATCACACGTATTTAACCTTGGCAACCCAGGCAAACGCCGACCCTTAGTCGGACAGGACAGCTAAACGCTTATGACCAGCCTCACTTTGTATGAACACCCACTCAATGAACAAGTTCGAATTTACTTGCGCCTGGAGTACCTGCTCGATCAACTGGACGAAGTGAGCGGGCTTTCCGCACCCTGCCACCATATCCAATTTTTCCGCAGCTTATTCGATTTGCTAGAAATCCTGGAGCAGGTGCAAGTGAAAGCCGATCTCGCCAAGGATTTGGACAAACTCAAGAAAAAACTCAAAGCATGGGCTGACGTGCCCCAAGTTGATCAAGCACAGCTCAATCAGCTACTCGACCAACTTGGCGAGCATCAGCGCGCAGTGTTACAAGCCAAACGCTTTGGCCAAGCACTGAGAGAGGATCGCTTTCTAACCAGTATTAAGCAGCGCTTTGCCATTCCTGGTGGTAGTTGCAGTTTCGATCTTCCCAATTTTCACTACTGGCTGCATCAACCGCTGGCCGCACGGCAAAGTGCGATTCAGGCCTGGATGGAAACCCTGGCACCATTACGCCACGCCTTGGCGTTCTGGCTACAACTCACGCGTGAAAGCGCCCACGGCGGCACAGCGACGGTTCAACAAGGTTTCTACCAACAAGAAGCGGACGGGGCTTGCTTGATACGACTTAAAATTTCCCCCGACCTTGGGGTCTACCCGTTAGTGTCTGGACACAAAAACCGCTTCGCGATCCGCTTTATGCCATTTGACGACGATCATGAGGTCGCCGACAATATGGCTGTTCATATCAGTGTTTGTTAAGGAGATCCACGTGAGTGATGCCCCTACCGTTGTCCAATGTCCAACATGCCAGCAGCCTGTGGTTTGGGGAGAGATTAGCCCACATCGTCCATTTTGCAGCAAACGCTGTCAGTTGATTGATTTGGGTGAATGGGCCAGTGAGGAAAAGGCCATCCCCGGCGCCCCTGACGTGTCGGATGATGACCTCTGGTCAGAAGATCAGCACAACTGAACGCGCTGCCCTTCGCGATGTTCTCGCGCTCAGAACCGAGCGCGAATCTTCTCTAATACCGCATCGTTGGCCTCGGGAAACGGATAGTTATCCAAGTCAGCAATTGGGGCCCACATACCCTCTTGCCCCTCACAACCTGACGGCTCTCCCTCAAAGTCACAGACCAAGAAAAAATCCAAACTTAATGCTTTATCGGGAAAGTCAAAGTCCAGCGATATAAAAGGGCTCACTGCCTTGGCCTGGATCCCCACTTCTTCGTTTAATTCTCGCAGCAATGCGCGTTGCGGCGTTTCGTTACCCTCAATCTTTCCGCCCGGAAATTCCCACTTTCCCCCTTGATGGGCATGAGCATGTCGGCGGGTGATAAAGACTTTATCTTGTGCCGGATTAACAATAATGCCTGCAGCAATACTTACCCGTTTCATCGTTTCTCCTGATAATAAAAAAGGCCGATAAACGGCCTTTTTTGATAACGCATGGTCAGGGTTTAGATTCTACCGTGACACTGCTTAAATTTCTTCCCTGACCCACAAGGGCAAGGCTCATTACGACCGACTTTGCGTCCATCACGCACCACGGTTTCGTTGCCGCTACCACCCTGTTCGGCGCTGTCGCTATCATCAAACTGGTTATCAGCTTGCGCATGGTTAACTTGTTGCTTTTGCGCGGCTTGCTCTGCGCGTGCTTTGCGCTCGGCTTCCATACGCTCAACGTCATCCGGCTGCTGCACACGCACACGACTGAGGGTTGTCACCACATCGGTTTTCAGCGCTTCTAGCATACCCTCAAACAGCTCAAACGATTCGCGCTTGTACTCTTGTTTCGGGTTCTTTTGTGCGTAGCCACGTAAGTGAATACCTTGACGGAGGTGATCCATCGCCGCGAGGTGCTCTTTCCAAAGCGTATCCAAGGTTTGCAGCATCACCGCTTTTTCAAAGTTACGCAGGGTTTCTGCCCCTACAGCCTCTTCTTTGCCTTTATACACCTCAATCAGGGCCGTCAGAATGCGCTCGCGCAGTAACTCTTCGTAGAGTTTGTCGTCTTCATCCAACCATTGCTGAATCGGCAATTCGAGATCAAAATCCGCTTTAAGGCGTTTTTCTAGCCCTGGTACATCCCACATTTCTTCTAGCGATTGTGGCGGAATGTACTGGTTCACAATGTTATTGACCACATCCTCGCGGTTGTGCTCGATCATCTCGCTGATATCTTCTGACACCAGGAGCGCATCACGTAGCTCATACACCACTTTACGCTGATCGTTGGCGACATCATCAAATTCGAGCAGTTGCTTACGAATATCAAAGTTACGCCCTTCCACTTTGCGCTGCGCGTTTTCAATGGCTTTATTGACCCATGGGTGCTCAATGGCTTCGCCTTCGGCCATCCCTAATCGTTTCATCATGTTAGAGACTTTTTCTGAGGCGAAGATCCGCATCAAGGAATCTTCCATCGACAAATAGAAACGGGTTGAACCTGGGTCACCTTGACGACCGGCACGGCCACGTAGCTGGTTATCGATACGACGTGATTCATGGCGTTCAGTACCAATGATATGCAGACCACCGGCTTCAACGACCTGGTCATGCAGCTGCTGCCACTTTTCTTTCGCTGCCTCTACTTGCGCGTCGGTCGGGTTTTCAACATCACCCAGCACTTGCTTCCAGCTGCCACCCAGCACGATATCGGTACCACGACCGGCCATGTTGGTAGCGATTGTCACCGCGCCCGGGTAACCGGCTTGCTCAACAATATCCGCTTCATGGGCGTGGAATTTAGCGTTAAGCACCTGGTGCTTGATGCCGTCTTTTTTCAGCGCATTGGACAGTAATTCAGATTTTTCAATCGACACTGTCCCGACCAAGACAGGCTGGCCAGCTTTGGCACGCGTTTTGATGTCTTCCGCAATAGCGGCAAACTTTTCTTTTTCGGTCATGTAGACCTGATCAGCATGATCTTTACGCACCATCGGGCGGTTTGTCGGGATAACTACCGTGTCTAGGCCATAGATAGATTGGAACTCAAACGCCTCGGTGTCCGCGGTCCCTGTCATGCCTGAGAGTTTGTCATACAAACGGAAGAAGTTTTGGAAGGTGATCGAGGCCAAGGTCTGGTTCTCGTTTTGAATTTTCACCCCTTCTTTGGCTTCCACCGCCTGGTGTAAGCCTTCCGACCAACGGCGTCCCGGCATGGTGCGCCCAGTGTGCTCATCAACAATGATCACTTCATCGTCTTTAACGATGTAATCAACGTCGCGCTCAAACAACACATGTGCACGCAACGCGGCATTAATATGATGAATCAGGCTGATATTAGCCGGTGAATAAAGGGTATCATCCTCTCCCATCAAACCGTTTTTCTTGAGCAAGTCTTCGACAAATTCTTGACCGTTTTCGGTCATGTACACTTGCTTGGCTTTTTCATCAACCGTGAAGTGACCATCACCTTGATAGTCTTCGGTATCTTCTTGCTCTTGCTGTTTCAAACTAGGGATCAAGGCATTGATACGCTGGTACATCTCCGAGCTGTCTTCTGCTGGCCCAGAAATAATCAGAGGCGTACGCGCCTCATCAATGAGGATAGAGTCAACCTCATCGACAATCGAGAAATAGCGATCGCGTTGCACACGGTCTTCTGCGCGAAACGCCATGTTGTCACGCAAATAATCAAAACCGAATTCATTATTGGTACCGTAAAGTACATCACATGCGTAAGCCGCTTTCTTCGCTTCTGGTGGCATGTTGGGGACATTGACGCCCACCGTCATTCCTAAAAACTCAAACAACGGACGGTTGGTTTCGGCATCGCGCTCAGCCAGGTAATCATTCACCGTCACAATGTGAACCGATTTACCTGTCAGTGCGTTCAAATAAGAAGGCAGCGTCGCAGTCAGGGTTTTACCTTCACCGGTGCGCATTTCTGCAATTTGGCCATTGTGAAGCACGATACCGCCGACCATTTGCACGTCAAAGTGGCGTAGGCCAAATACACGCTTAGAGGCTTCTCGTACAGTGGCAAAGGCTTCAGGAAGGAGGTCATCAAGCTCGGCACCTTGGTCTAGGCGCTCGCGGAATTCAACGGTTTTTGCTTTTAACGCATCGTCATTCAATGCTTCAAATTGGGGTTCGAGTTTGTTGATTTCATCAACAACTTTTCGCAGCCGACGCAAGGTGCGGTCATTACGGCTTCCGATAACTTTAGTCAGGACTTTCGATAACATGGCGTTGCCGGTACTCTTTTTAATGGTTTTCCCACATGGGCGGCCGCTACACTGCCTCTATGCTGGCGTGTTTCAGTTCAAACGCGGGTTGGCTTAAGCTCATCGATTCAACACTAGATGCCAAAACGCATCTACCTTAAGTGGAGCCAAATCGGACAGAATTCAAGGGCGATAACGCCACTTCACAACGATTTCCACGTGACTGAATGTAAATGTGGTAGATGGCACGGAAAAAAATACGCCGCCATCGCCTAACCCATGCGACACTTACCTGTGAATGGTTTGTTCACTCTCTGGTGCTCACCTCAGGACATACCGATATATCAACCCGGTAGGCTACATGCCGAGGTGGAGCATGTATGATAAGGTAAATTACTTTCACATCCTATGACAAATCCCATACTCAAGGGTTCAATTAGTGAAAATTAGACGCTGTGCGCCCGTTCAGGCACCGGATTGATGACAAAAAAGGCAGTTATCGCGCGATGAGAGACCACCGCCCCCGCTCTACCCTTCACCTGCTGGAGAGCGACCCCAACAATATTGCTCAGCGAGCCGTTGAGCTTGCCAAGCTAAACAAGCTGATCTTGGCGTTATTACCCGGTGAAACGTCTAAAGCCTGCCGCGTCGCCAATTATCGTGATGGCGTATTGGTGGTAGAGGCCGGGAGCGCCGCCTGGGCGATGCGACTTAACTATGAACGGCAGCATTTGTTATCGGTATTGCGTAACAAAGGCTTGGCAAGCCTGACAACCATTGAAGTGAAGATTAACCCGGCACTCGCTGCCGCCGACCGAGAAGACAAAGAGACAGCGCCGCCCTGCCACCTTAGCCAAGCCTCTGGTGAGTTACTGCGTGCGCTGGGTGACAGCGCCTCGCCCAAGTTAAAAGCACGGTTCGACGCCTTAGCCAAACTCGCCGAAGATCAAAAAAAGCCAGAGTGAGCTCTGGCTTTCTATATTATCAATTGTTTGGTGTTCGCCGTTTACTTTGCCTCAGCATGGTGCACTGCGCTTTTACCGTGCACACACTGAACAAACTCGGGCTTAGGCCAAAACCATCCCCGGCTCGGCAAATGCCACTGGAGAAGTCTCTGTTTCTTCAAACGTGACCCACTCCCACGCTTCTTGGTCCGCTAATACCGCGCGCAGCAGTTTATTGTTCAATGCATGGCCCGATTTATACGCACGCATTTCACCAAGAATGCTGTGACCACACATGTAGAGATCACCGATGGCATCCAGCACCTTGTGCTTGACCAATTCGTTGTCAAAACGCAGACCTTCCTCATTCAAGATGCGGTAATCATCCAGTACGATGGCACAGTCGAAGCTGCCGCCTAGACACAGATTCTGTGACTGCAAATACTCGATATCACGCATAAAGCCGAAGGTACGAGCACGACTTAAGTCTTTAATAAAAGACTGGCTAGAGAAGTCCAGCACCAAATTTTGTTGCTCTGATTCAATCGCGGGGTGGTCGAATTCGATAGCAAAATCAAGACGGAAGCCGTTGTAAGGCAGCAACTCCGCCCATTTGTCATCGTCTTCAATGCGAACAGGCTTTTTAATGCGAATGAACCGTTTTGGTGCGTTTTGGACGTCGATACCCGCAGACTGCAGCAAAAAGATGAACGGGCTTGAACTGCCATCCATAATCGGAATTTCTGGCGCGTCCACTTCGATAATAATGTTATCGATCCCCATGCCTGCAATCGCAGCACTGAGATGCTCAACGGTTGAGATGCGAACCCCCGCGTCATTGACTAAGGCGGTGCACAACATGGTGTCGCGCACATCCTCGGGGTTAGCCGGAAAATCTACCGGCGGCTCCATGTCTGTGCGACGGTAAATCACACCGGTATTAGCAGGAGCCGGACGCAGAGTAAGCGTAACCTTACGCCCAGAGTGGAGACCCACACCAGTCGTTTGGACCATACTTTTCAATGTTCGCTGTCTAATCATCGGCTTATCTCAACTTTTTCTCAAAAAAGTGTGCTCTGCGTCACTCATTACCCTGTCACCTTAGACAAGGGGAGCGTGATGGTAGCACATCACTGGCTACAAACCAAGCAATAGCGACTAGTCAGCTTGTTTGCGCAAAAACGCAGGAATATCGAGATAATCATGCTCGGTCTGCGATTTTGGTGCTGCATTCGATGACGATGCAGCTGGCTGCTCTTTCGCCGCTGGGTTTGCACTTGCCGCCTGAGGTTTCTCTTGCAAAGGCTGTGCCTTTTTCGGCTCTGCCTGTGCTTGCCCAGACTGTGAGTTGGTGACCAAGGTGATATCTGGCTTACGCTCATTACCAATCCCGGT
Organism: Salinivibrio sp. IB868; assembly: GCF_001995655.1. Classification (NCBI taxonomy): domain Bacteria; kingdom Pseudomonadati; phylum Pseudomonadota; class Gammaproteobacteria; order Vibrionales; family Vibrionaceae; genus Salinivibrio; species Salinivibrio sp. IB868. The sequence continues at coordinate 117,369 of NZ_MUEW01000006.1, read as the reverse complement.
AGCCACTACAGTCACACGCAGCTCATCGCTCATTTCAGGATCCATCGATGTACCGATCACCACAGTTGCATTATCTGATGCAAACGCTTTGACGGTGTTACCTACGGTCTCAAACTCGTCAAGACGCATATCAAAGCCTGCGGTAATGTTCACCAACACACCACGCGCCCCAGCAAGATCGATATCTTCCAGAAGCGGGCTAGAAATGGCCATTTCTGCTGCTTCCTCGGCACGGTCTTCACCGGTTGCCACGCCGCTACCCATCATTGCGTGTCCCATTTCTGACATCACAGTGCGCACGTCAGCAAAGTCGACGTTGATGTGGCCTGGGCGAGTGATCAACTCAGCGATCCCTTGCACGGCATTACGTAGTACATCGTTGGCCTTTGCAAAGGCATCGAGCAAGGTGATACCGCGACCTAATACCTTGAGCAGTTTTTCATTCGGGATCGTGATCAGCGAGTCAACATTTTTTGACAGCTCTTCGATACCCTGCTCTGCAAAGGCTAATCGCTTCTTGCCTTCAAAGCTGAATGGTTTGGTCACTACAGCAACAGTCAGAATGCCCATCTCTTTCGCGATTTCCGCGATGACCGGCGCGCCGCCTGTCCCTGTACCACCGCCCATTCCGGCTGCGATAAATACCATATCGGCACCTTCGAGCTCAGCTTTAATCGCATCGCGATCTTCAAGGGCAGAATCTCGACCTACTTGTGGGTTTGCCCCCGCACCTAGGCCTTTAGTGATGTCACCACCAATTTGAATGACCGTGCCTACGCTACTTTTACGTAGTGCTTGGGCATCCGTGTTAATGCTAATAAAGTCAACCCCTTCGATTGACTCACGCACCATATGCTCAACGGCGTTACCACCGCCACCGCCAATGCCGACGACCTTAATTACCGCATCGTCAGACATTTCCATCATCGGTTCAAACATGAGTTCTCTCCGTCCTTCCTGTTCGCATCAGGGTTAAAATTCTTTCTTAAACCAGCTACTCAGCTTATTGATCCAGCTAGCCACAGCCCGCTTTTGTTCTGGTTCACTCGTTTCTGTCAGCAAGCTTTCTTTGCCGTAGTGTAAAAGCCCAACTGCGGTTGCATAGCAGGGCGCTTGCACATAGTCGGTCAGTCCCGTGACATTCACCGGTTGTCCCACCCTTACCTGGTTTTGGAATACGCGCTCCGCGCATTCGACCAGGCCATGCATCTGTGATGCGCCTCCTGTTAGGACAATCCCAGCAGCCATTTGGTGTTTGACACCATCACTACGCAGTTTTTCTTGGATGGCGACCAGCTTTTGGTTCACCAGCCCCAAAAGTTCTGAACATCGTGGCTCAATAACTTCTGACAAAGTTTGTCTCTGCAATGTCCTTGATGGGCGTCCTCCCACACTTGGGACATTGACTTTGGCGTCCTTGTTTACCAGCTCGCTCAATGCACAGCCATATTTCACTTTAATGTCTTCTGCATCAGCCAGCGGTGTGCCAAAGGCATAGGCAATATCACTGGTGATCACATTGCCCGCGTAAGGGATCACTTCAGCATGTCGAAGCGCCCCCCCCGTCCATACGGCCAAATCCATGGTGCCGCCACCGATATCCACCACACAGACACCCAACTCTCGCTCGTCCGGTGTGATCACGGCATGGCTCGCTGAAAGCCCGGAGAAAATCAGTTGATCAACGCTAAGACCACAACGTTCGACTGCTTTCTCAATATTTTTTGCGGTGTCATTGTGACATGTGATGAGGTGCACACTCGCTTCCATCCTCACCCCGGATAACCCGAGCGGGTTTTTGATCCCTTCTTGATAATCAATTTTGTATTCTTGCGGGATCACGTGCAAAACACGCTGCTCATCACTGATTTTCACCGACTTCGCAGTGTGAATGACATTATCTATGTCATCTTGGGTGACATCTTCATCCGATATCGTCCCCATCCCTCTTTCAGTTTGGCAGTGAATATGCTTACCTGACAAAGAAAGATAGACAGAGCTGATTTGGCAATCTGCCATCATCTCGGCTTCGTTCACCGCACGTTGAACAGATTTAACCACAGACTCTAAGTCGTTCACGCCACCTTTATCCATACCGCGCGACGGGCTGCTGCCCACACCCAGCACATTGATGGTGCCATCTGGCAGCACTTCACTGACCAAGGTAGACACTTTGGACGTACCGATATCGAGCCCAACTATCAGTGACTTGTCTGTCGTTTTATTCATTCAACCATCTCTTAATTTTGGCTATTCGCGTCGTCTGCCTCTGTTTTCCAGCCTACCGCTGCTCCGGTGTCATAACGTAGGTCGACATACTCAATGGCTTTATCTTGCGCCTTTATCCGAGGGTATAAATTGACCAGTCGCGCCAGCCTTTCTTGTCGCGCCTTTCGCCCTAACTCAATCCGTACGCCATCTCGTGTCACAATACGCCATGATCGCCGCTTGTTCAGTGATAAGGCCTGAATTGATAAGCCAATTCGCTGTAATTCATCTTCAAGCTCTCGGCTCGTTCGCAAGACTTCTTCCGACGTGCCGGTATTGCCGTGTAGCGACACCAGATTTTTATCGGCGACATCTTGCGGGGCACCATCGAATACATCACCGTCAGGCGTCAGCAGTTTTTGTCCATTCCAAATTGCACTTGCCTGATATTCGGTAATATGTACCTTCAGGGTATCCGGCCACTGCTTTCTTACCGCAACCTGTTTGACCCAAGGTAAAGCCTCGATATGGGTTTGGATGCGATCCACATCCTGCAGCATAAAGCTTTTTAAATCGCCGCCTGATAACACTGCTTTGCGCACCTGCGCCGCACTCACATGTGTCTGGTCACCTTCCATCACCAGCTGCGATAAGGGGAGCTGCTGCTCATCACTCATCCAATCAATCACACGTATCAGCCCCAGCAACATCAGGGTAATCACCCCAACCAGGAACGCGAGCGACGCGCCCGTTTGCCGATCCAGTTTTATCACTGCTTGTACGCGTGTCAGGGCATTGACCATGCTCATACCTATCTTATCGCCTTGTGTCGACACGACTTGACACTCACAGCGAAAAACCGACTGATTATAGCGATCCCGCGTCGTGCACTCCAACCCAGATACGCACTTTTATCAATATGCTGGGAGATGTTGCGAGCAATTTGGCCCGTAAAGGCGATAAAAACCTACTTTTATCCTCGCAACCGCCGATATTGGCAGCCTTTGCACTTCTCACCGGCTCATTTTTATTGCGCCATTTTAGCCTTGTCTAGCTGCTTTGCCGCTAAATTTTTCGCTACTTTACCAATATCACCCGCGCCTTGTGTTAAAACCAAGTCATTAGGTTGCAGTACATTGGCCAGCGCGGCGGGCAATGCCTCTGCGTTAGGGACAAAAATAGGATCCAGTTTGCCCCGAGCGCGAATACTACGACACAAACTTCTGCCATCCGCACCTGCAATCGGTGTTTCGCCAGCTGAATACACATCTAACATCAACAACACGTCGACTTTTTCCAACACATTGGCAAAGTCATCATAAAGATCGCGCGTACGACTATAACGGTGAGGCTGAAAGATCATCACTAAGCGGTGATCTTGCCAGCCTGCACGCGCCGCTTTAATGGTGACATCCACTTCACTGGGGTGATGACCATAATCATCCACCAGCAAGGCTGTCCCCTCATCCACCGCAAACTCGCCGAGTTGATCAAAGCGTCGACCCGTACCAGCAAAGTTGGCCAAGGCGCGCAAGATTGCGTCATCGTCCACACCATCTTCGGTCGCAACCGCAATCGCCGCTGCTGCATTGAGCGCATTATGTTGCCCGGGTGTGTTCAAGCGAATAGTTAGCGTTTCTCGATGAGGGCGTGTCACCTTAAACACACCACACTGCCCATGCTGTTGGTAATCATGTAAACATACATCGGCATCGTGCGAGAACCCGTAGGTGATCACTTGCCGCCCAATCGCGGGGATCAATTCACGCACCACAGGATCATCAATACACACCACTGCCAAACCATAAAACGGCAGATTGTGGAGAAAGTCGATAAAGGTCTGCTGCAACTTCGCAAAGCTGCCGCCATAGGTATCCATATGGTCAGCTTCTATATTGGTGACAATCGCCACCATTGGCTGCAGGTGTAAAAAAGAGGCATCACTTTCATCCGCTTCTGCAATCAAATAGCGACTGCTTCCTAACCGCGCGTTGGTCCCAGCACTTTTCACTAACCCGCCATTGACGAACGTGGGATCCAGTCCTGCCTCGGAGAAAATCTGAGTGACCATCGCTGTCGTTGTGGTTTTGCCGTGGGTGCCGGCAACGGCAATACCATGCCGATAGCGCATTAACTCGGCAAGCATTTCCGCCCGACGTACCACAGGAATGCGTGCTGCCTTTGCCGCTTCCACTTCTGGGTTGTCCGGTTTAATTGCCGTCGACACCACTACCACGCTGGCTTGTTCGACATGGCTCGCTTGATGTCCGATAAAAATCTGCGCCCCCATGGATGCCAATCGCTCTGTGACGATATTCTGTGCAAGATCCGAGCCGGTTATTTGGTAACCTTCATTAATCAGCACTTCAGCAATACCACACATGCCTGCACCACCGATCCCCACAAAGTGGATCCGCTTAACCCGGCGCATTTCCGGGATCATGGTGCGAATTTTTTCCAGCTGCTGATTATCCAATTTACCCATTCTCTATTCTCTATTTGTTGGCGTGCGAGACAATCACTTCCGCGACACGCGCATCCGCATCAATGATGGCTGCCTCTCTAGCCGCCCTTGCCATCGCTAACAAGCGTGGGCGGTCAAGCTGGTTCATTGTCTCAGCCAACGTGCTCGCTGTCAGTGATGGCTGTTCGATCATCAAGGCAGCGTCACGCGCCACCAAATAATCGCCATTGAGTGCTTGTTGTCTATCTGCGTGCATAAAGGGCACGAAAATCGCCCCAACGCCAGCCGCCGCCAGCTCAGAAACCGTCAATGCCCCGCTGCGGCAAATCACCACATCCGCCCACGCGTACGCCTCGGCGACATCATCAATAAACTCACTGACTTCAACGTCGTTGACACCGGCTTGTTGATACGCATCGCGTGTCTGCTCAGCGTTATGCTTGCCTGCTTGGTGGCGAACCGTAACCGCTTGCTCGGTGAGCGCAATCGCCTCTGGAACCGTTTGATTAAGGATCCGTGCGCCTTGACTGCCTCCCATGACTAGGACGCGCAAAGCGCCTTCTCGCTCACTCAAACGTTGCTCAGGCGCAGCGAGATCGCACACATCTCGACGCACAGGGTTACCGACCACTGTCGTGCCATCGAATGCGCCTGGAAACGCTTGCAACACTTGCTTAGCCACCTTAGCCAGCCAGCGGTTGGTTAACCCTGCCACCGCATTTTGCTCGTGCAGAATCACAGGTACACCACTTAACCATGCAGCAATCCCGCCTGGGCCACTGACATAGCCACCCATGCCCAATACAGCGTCGGGTTTAAAGCGTTTGATCACTTGTCGCGCTTGCCAAATTGCACTGACAATCATCCAAGGGGCTCGTAGCTTGCGCATCAGCCCTGATCCAATCAAGCCTTTAACACGAATAAATGCGATCTCGATGCCATATTTAGGCACCAAATCAGCCTCCATGCGATCGGCCGTCCCTAACCAGCAGATCTCCCAGCCTTGTTTTTCTAAATACTTGGCGACCGCGAGCCCGGGGAACACATGGCCACCGGTACCACCCGCCATCACTAATAATCGTTTTTTACTCATTATTCTGTTCTTTACCTTGATAAGGGTTTCGTTGATGCGCTTGCGAGGTGGCGAGCCGGTACTCGTGGTCAATACGCAATAACAAAGCAACTGCCACCGCCATGGTCACTAGACTGGACCCGCCGTAACTGATCAAGGGCAATGTGAGACCTTTGGTTGGCAACATACCAGCGGCAGCGCCCACATTGACCATAGTTTGAAACGCAAACCAAATCCCAATCCCGAAGGCGAGAAACCCACCAAATAACTGCGTTTGCTCGAGGCAACGCTTGCCAATAAACAAGGCTTTAAACACCAAGTAAAAAATCAGACACAAAATCACACTGACGCCCACCAAGCCAAGCTCTTCGGCAATCACCGCAAACACGAAATCGGTATGGGCTTCTGGCAGATATTCCAGTTTTTGAATCGAGTTACCTAGCCCTTGTCCAAACCAATCCCCGCGCCCAAATGCCATTAAGGATTGGGTTAGCTGATAGCCACTGCCAAACGGGTCTTGCCATGGATCTAAAAAGGCGGTGACGCGGCGTACCCGGTAAGGCTCAGCGACAATCAAGCCTCCGACCAAGGTCAACCCGGTGATCAGCAGTGCAATAAACTGCCACAGCTTCGCCCCTGCTATAAATAACATCCCCACGGTGGTAACAAACATCACCACCACCGAGCCTAAATCAGGTTGCGCCAACAATAAGCTTGCGAAGAGCAAGAGCACTGCCAAGGGCTTAGCAAAGCCACGAAAATGTTCACGCACCTCACCATGGCGACGTACCAGGTAGCCAGCCAAAAAAACAAACAAGGATAACTTGGCAATCTCCGCAGGCTGAATATTGATCCCGGCAATCGAAATCCAGCGCGCCGCGCCGTTAACAGACCGACCAATAGCAAGAACCGCCAGCAGCAGCATCGACGAAAGCAATAACATGTAGCCGCTATAACGCTGCCATAATCGCACCGGGATATACATCACCACCACGGCCGCAATGATGGCGACCGTCAGATAAAAAGCATGACGCTTGGCAAACAAAAACGGGGCATCGGCCAGCCTAAGTCCAACCGGCAAAGACGCCGAGGTCACCATGACTAACCCAATAACCATTAACAGCAGTGAGGTCCAGACCAATTGGCGGTCGTACAACACCCCAGGAGATGGGGTGCGTAGCCACTGCCAGCAATATTGGGGAAGTCGGCTTACTGTCATGCGTGCCTCGCGATCATCGATTCTACCTCGGCAATAAAGGCATCCCCACGGGCAGCAAAATTAGTGAACTGATCCAAGCTTGAACAAGCGGGTGATAACAGCACCATGTCTCCGGCACAGGCTTGATGAGCCGCTGCATCGACCGCTTGATGCAGCGTTTCCACACACTGCGCCGTATTATCAAGCGCTGCTAACTGCGTTTGATCTTTGCCAAAGCAGTAAAGCGATACCGAGAGTTTCGCCAACGCCGGTTGCAACAGACTAAAGTCCGCACCTTTACCATCGCCACCCACCAAAAGATGTAACCGCCCTTCAATATCTAGGCCATCGAGCGCGGCCAGGGTACTGGCCACATTGGTAGCCTTTGAGTCATTAACCCACAGCACACCTTGGTGCTCGGCGACCTTTTGGCAGCGGTGCGGGAGGCCGGCGTAAGTACTTAATGCCGATTTTTGCCCCTGCTGACTGATACCAACACTGTCAGCCAATGCCATTGCCGCCAGCCCATTTGCCACGTTATGACGCCCCACCAGCCCCAGCGAAGAGACAGGCAGCAATGGCTGGCCGTGCGCCGATAGCCACGCTTCGCCCTGGTGAGTGCTAAGGCAGTAGTCACCTTGATGAAAACCAAACAGACGCATGGAGGAGGCGCTGCTTGTTTGCAAACCTTGGCGTGTTTGCAGATCATCGTGCGTTTGCGGATCATCAGCATTGGCAATCAAGGTGGTCGCATGGGTAAAAATACGACACTTGGCGGCACGATAATCAGCCAAGCTGTCGTACCTATCCATATGATCTTCTGAGAAATTCAAAAAGGCCGCGCCATCTAGCACCAGCGAGTCGGTGGTTTCGAGTTGAAAGCTCGATAGCTCTAACACATACAGCTCGTGACCGTGGTCGAGCAAATCTAACGCCGCGACACCGATATTGCCACCCACTCCGACGTCAATCCCGCTCGCTTTCGCCATTTCGCCCACCAGCGCCGTGACGGTGCTTTTACCGTTGGAGCCAGTGATCGCCACTACCGGCTTATCGCAATACCACGCAAATAGCTCAATGTCTCCCACAACAGGCGTACCCGCTGCATGGACTGGTGCCAACGCTGGCGTCTGCAGCGATATCCCTGGGTTAATCACCACCAAATCGGCATCGGCTAACCACTGCGCCTGCCAACTGCCTGTGTGCAACTCGACGTTATCTGGCAGTTGGTCTTGCCCCGGTGGCTGCGCGCGCGAGTCCATCACACGGATGCATGCCTTGGGGTGACGGCGTGCAATAAAACGCACCACCGACAGGCCGGTCACGCCCAAGCCCATCACTACGATATGGCGAAACTCGGTTAATGAACGCTGGCTTGCGGCTGACATGATTAGCGTACCTTGAGTGTGGCCAGTGCAATCAGCACCAGCATCAACGAAATAATCCAAAAGCGCACGATCACGCGCGGCTCCGGCCAGCCTTTTAGTTCATAGTGGTGATGGATCGGCGCCATGCGGAAAATACGTTGGCCGCGCAACTTATAAGAACCAACCTGTAAGATCACTGAGACGGTTTCCATCACGAACACTCCGCCCATGATGATCAGTAGCAGCTCTTGACGCACCAATACGGCGATAGTGCCGAGCGCGCCGCCTAATGCCAACGAGCCTACATCCCCCATGAAAACTTGCGCCGGATAGGTGTTAAACCACAAAAAGCCAAGACCAGCACCCACAATCGCGGCACACACCACCACCAGCTCACTGCTGTATTGGATATACGGAATATGCAAGTAGCTGGCAAAGTTGACGTTCCCGGTTGCCCAGGCAATAAAGGCAAACCCACCGGCGACCATCACGGTGGGCAGAATCGCCAACCCATCTAGGCCATCCGTCAGGTTCACCGCATTGCTGGTGCCGACAATCACAAAATAGGTAAAGACCACATAAAACAGACCAAGTTGCGGCATCACGTCTTTAAAAAACGGCACCACCAACTGAGTGGCCGCGGTGTCTTTGCCGTGCGCATACAGCGCAAACGCCACCCCTAATGCAATGGCGGATTGCCAAAAGTACTTCCAGCGCGCCACCAAGCCATCGGTATTTTTGCGCACCACTTTACGGTAATCATCGACAAAGCCCACCGCGCCATAGCCGAGCAGTACCACCATCACCGCCCACACATAAGGGTTAGCTAGGTCTGCCCATAAAAAGACGGTTAAACTGATGGCAGCAACAATCAGCACCCCGCCCATGGTTGGCGTGCCACGCTTGCTAAAGTGAGACTCAGGCCCTTCTTCGCGTACCACTTGGCCAATTTGCATCGATTGTAAACGTTTAATCAAACGCGGTCCGGCCCACAGCGAGAACAGTAACGCCGTCAAGGCACTGACAATTGCCCGAAAGGTGAGGTATTCAAACAAGCGCATTGAAGGTAAGAGGTTTTGTAACGCCTCCGCTAACCATAAAAGCATTAGCAAGCCTCCTTGATGGCGGCAACCACGGCTTCCATCGCCATCCCGCGAGCGCCTTTAATTAAAATTGTGTTAGGTGTGTGTGTGTTCATCATGGCTACTACATGCGCGATTAGCGCCTCTTTACTGTCAAAATGGTCGCCGCTGCAGCATTCGCTGATCACACGGCTATCGTTTCCGGTCGTGAAAACACGGTCTAACTGTGCCTTTTCAGCATGTTGTCCCACTTCACGGTGCATTTGTTCACTGTATTGCCCCAGCTCAGCCATATCACCCACAATGAGCCAGCGCTCCCCAGGGTAGCTGGCCAGTACATCTATGGCTGATTTCATCGCCGGCACACTGGCGTTGTAGGTATCATCAATCAACCGCAGCCCCGGGCGTGGCTCTATCACCTGAGTGCGTCCCGCCACGTTTTCTACGGAGGCAAGGCCGTTGACCACATCGTCCAAACTCACCTCCGGTAGCTGCATCGCCGCACAACCGGCCATCAATGCATTGGTGATGTTGTGCACACCGGGTAATGGCAAGGTGACCGTTTTTTGTATCTGGCCATCACTTAGGGTGATTTGATAACAGCCTGCATCGGTGAGCACACTCTCTATTAACCTCAGTGGCGCCGCCTCGGTGTCAGTGACGGCGATCACCTGCTTGTCAGCCAAGACCGCTTGCCACTTTTCGTCGCCGTGGCTGTGCTGATTCACCAATGCAATGCCACCTTCTGGCAGACCTTGGTAGATCTCTCCTTTGGCAATTGCCACCCCTTCCAATGAGCCAAATCCCTCAAGGTGCGCCGCAGCCAGGTTGGTCACCATAGCAATATCGGGTTTCACCAGCGCGGTGGTGTAGGCAATCTCGCCAATATGGTTCGCGCCCAGCTCAATCACCGCATATTGGTGCTCAGGGGTTAGTCTAAACAGGGTCAGCGGCACACCAATATCATTATTAAAATTGCCTGCAGTGGCTAAGGTCGGGCCTTTTTGTGCCAGAATAGCCGCCAGCATTTGCTTTACCGTGGTTTTGCCACAGCTGCCGGTGATGGCAACGGTGGGTACCTGACACTGGCTTTTTACCCACGCGCCCAGCTGGCCAAGCGCGATACGTGTATCCTCCACCAACAATTGGGGCATCGCGACATCCAGCGGACGCTCGACCACTATCGCCGCCGCACCGGCCGCTTTGGCTTGCTCTGCAAAGTCATGCCCATCAAAGCGCTCACCTTTCAGGGCAACAAACATCGCCCCTTGGCCAAGTTCGCGGGTATCTGTGGTGATAGCCTCAATTCGGTCATTTTCAGGCACAAATTCTCGGTGCAATATCGTTGCGTTCACCGCGTGCGCAAGCGTGTCGAGTGAAGTCCGAATCATGATAACTCCTTGAGTTGCGCGGCCACCGTCTCTCGGTCGGAATAGTGCACCTTGCCGTGCGCTAAAACTTGATAATCTTCATGGCCCTTGCCTGCGACTAAAACAATATCCTCGGCTTTGGCTTGGCGAATAACCTGGCTCACCGCGTCGGCGCGATCGTGTTTTACCCATGCGCGCTCTGGCGCCTCCATGCCCGCAAGCATGTCTTGAGTAATGGTCTCAGGGTCTTCACTACGTGGGTTATCGTTGGTCAATACCACATGATCGGCGTGCTGCTCAGCCAAACGGGCCATTAACGGCCGCTTGCGTGTATCACGATCGCCACCGCAGCCAAAGATGCACCAAAGCGCACCATTACAATGGCGACGCAAGGCAAGCAGCGCTTTCTCTAACGCATCGGGCGTGTGAGCATAATCAACCACGACTGTGGGTTTGTCAGCAGCGAGAAAAACCTCCATCCGCCCTGTGACAGCTTGCAGCTGCGGGCTCACGGCCAATAACGGTGCTAACGGATAGCCCAGCCCCAATAAGGTGGCCAAGCTCACCAGCAAATTGCTGACATTAAAATCCCCCACCAAAGCAGCATGAATTTCGCCTTGCCCCCAGGATGAGTCAATCTGCACCCGTACACCATCGCTGGCATAGGCCACCGAGGTCGCGTGCACAAATCGGCCTGCGTGGGCATCCAGTGAAGCTGCATCCATGGCCACCGCGATCGCCTCGGGCCATTGCTGTAGCCAGGTGCGACCAACACTATCATCCGCATTGATGACTTTAAGTGGCGAACCTAACTCAAACAGTTGTTTTTTCGCCTCGGCGTAGGCATCCAGTGTGCCGTGATAATCAAGGTGGTCATGGCTTAAATTGGTAAACACCGCCGCATCAAAAGCAAGGCTGGCGACGCGTCCTTGTGCTAGACCGTGCGATGATACTTCCATCGCCACATGGCTGGCCCCTTGCTGAACAAAGTCTGCCAGCTGGGCTTGAATGCTGATTGCGTCCCCGGTGGTGTTTTCGGCCGCTTTCAGCGCGCCGATAAAGCCGTTGCCCGTGGTGCCCATTACCGCCGTGCGCTTGTCTAGCGATTCAAGCCACTGAGCAATCAGTTGTGACACCGTGGTTTTGCCGTTGGTCCCAGTCACACCAATCATCTGCAGGTGCTGCTGGGGGTTGTGATAAAAACGCGCCGCCATCGCAGACAGTGCATGGGGTAAGGCGCACACAGTGATCACGGGCACTTGGCCGTGCCAACTTACTTGGTCGTGCTCGCCTTGTTGCACCACGGCCGCCGCACCTGCCTCAATCGCAGCCTGAATAAACTGACGACCATCGACCTGATGGCCTTGCACCGCCACAAACACATCGCCATCACCGACGCAGCGACTGTCGAGTGTCATCTGTTTTACTGGGACACTCGGCGCATCTGTCAGCCACGGACTCAGCCATTGGTTTAAATCATTCATTCTGGTTCACTTCACTTGCATACTTAGCCACTTGCAACCCAGGGCCTGTGCCCGCATCCGGTGCAATGTTTAAGATCTGGAGCGCGCTTTTCATCACATCAGAAAACACCGGCGCCGCGACCTGGCCACCATAATACTTGTCGCCTTGAGGCTCGTTAATCACTACCACCATCGCCAGTCTGGGATCGCTAATCGGTGCCAGCCCCGCGGTATAACCGATATACTCATCGCCATAGCCTCCTGCCACCGCCACTTTGGCGGTACCGGTTTTCGCACCAACCCGATAACCATCCACCGCAGCACGGCGTGCGCTCCCGCCTTCTTGGGTCACGCCCTCTAGCATTTGCAGCACTTTATACACATTCGCACGTGAAGCGACTTGTTTCCCTTCAGTCACTCCCTCGCGCTTTAAAATACTCAGCGGACGATTGATACCCAGCGAACCGAGCGTGGCATAGGCACGCGCCAGTTGCGCCGGTGTCACTGACAAGCCATAGCCAAAGGCCAACGTCGCCCGTTCAAAGTCTGACCAGCGGCGGCGAGAGGGAAAGTGCCCTACCGATTCACCGACCAACTCGACGCCAGTACTTGCCCCCAAGCCAAAGCTACCGTATTCACCCAATAAGGTTTCCACGGGCATCGCCAACGACAGCTTACTGACACCGATGTTGCTCGATTTTTTGAGGATCCGCGCCAAGTTGGCTTTACCCACTTTGGAGACGTCACGCACACGACTGCCGCCGATTTGCATGATGCCATTGCCGGTATCAATCACGGTGTCCATATCCGCGACACCGTTTTCCAACGCGGTGAGCACCACAAAAGGTTTCATGGTTGACCCCGGCTCAAACACGTCAGTGATCGCGCGATTACGCATATTAAAGCTTTTCAGCGAGCTGCGATTGTTAGGGTTATAAGAGGGGGCATTCACCATTGCCATCACTTCGCCGGTTTTGACATCCACCATCACCAACGAACCGGACGTGGCGCGATAGTCGGCCACCGCTTGCTTAATCGCACGGTAAGCGATGGCTTGCAAACGCTGGTCGATACTGAGCGTGAGCGATTGACCTTCTTTTTTGTCTTCAGTGGCAATGTGCTCGACCACACGGCCAAACCTGTCTTTACGCACGGTGCGCTTGCCATGCTCTCCGGCAAGCCAGTCATCAAAACGGCGTTCAATGCCTTCCAGACCATGGCCGTCAATGCCTGTCATCCCCACTAAGTGGGCACTTACCTCAGCACTAGGATAAAAACGGCGAGACTCGGCTTTAAGACCCACGCCGGGCAAGTCAAGCTTGTTCACATACGCGGCCATTGCGGGGCGCACTTGGCGCTGCAGATAAACAAAACGCCGCTTACGGTTCGCTTGAATCTTGTCAATCAACGCCTGGCGGTCTAGGCCCAGCACATCAGCCAGCGCGTACCAGCGTTCAACGTTGTTCAGTCCCTGGTATTTAAACACTGTCACCGGATCGGCCCACACCGCTTGCACGGGGACACTGACCGCCAACGGCTCGCCTTGGCGGTCTTCAATCATCCCTCGCGCGGAATGTACTTGTTCAACCCGTACTGAGCGCAAGTCACCCTCATGACGCAGCCGGTCGGGCTCAATCACTTGGATGTACGCCGCACGAGCCACCAGTGCGACCAAGGCCAACGCGATAAACGCGCAAATAAGGCCAAAGCGCCACTGTATCAGCACAGGTGGCGCTTTTGGTGTACGGCGATTGGCAGGCTTGCTAGTACGTTTTTTCACCGGCTATTACTCAAAGACCGTTTGACGATCACTTCGTTATCACTGGTCGGTCGAATCATGCCAAAAGACTCACGCGCAACTGCCTCCACATGGCTATGTTCAGATAACGCGTTTTCTTCTAGCAATTGATTTCGCCACTCCACTTCGAGCGTTTCGCGCTGCTCAAGCAGCGCATCTTGTTTGGCAATCAAACTGCGCGTCGATTGGGTCATCGACACCACAGCGATCGCTGATAGCAACACCGCGACCAGCAATCCCAGCGGCAATTTGCCGATAGCCAGCAAGTCTTGACGAATTTGTTTGGCAAGGCTTGGCCGCGGCTCCATGATTTACCCTAATTTCTCCGCGATGCGTAATACCGAACTACGGGCGCGTGCGTTTTGCGCCACCTCATCGGCAGACGGTTTAATCGCCTTACCAATAGGCTTCATCGCCGCCGAACCGAGCTCCGCGATCTGCGCTTCAGTCAAAGGCACCCCTTTGGGCACGTCAGGCCCCTTGCTTTGCTTGCGAATAAAACGCTTCACCATTCGATCTTCTAACGAGTGAAAGCTGATCACAGACAAACGGCCACCGGGGGCGAGGCTTGCCAGCGCACCTTGCAGTGCCTGCTCAATCTCATCCAATTCACTGTTGATATAAATGCGAATCGCTTGGAAGCTTCGCGTCGCTGGGTGCTTTTTCTTTTCTCTAAACGGCACCGCATGATCAATCAGCTTGGCTAGCTGATTGGTGGTGGTTAGCGGGGTCGCTTCTTCATCCTCACGATGGCGGACAATCGCGTTAGCAATTCGGCGAGCAAAACGTTCTTCACCAAACACCTTTAACACCCAAGCAATGTCGTCTGGGCTGGCGGTTTCTAACCACTGCGCCGCTGACTGGCCGCTACTGGGATCCATACGCATATCTAAAGGGCCGTCATGCATAAAGCTGAATCCACGGCTAGGATCGTCTAGCTGCGGAGACGACACGCCCAGATCAAGCAAGATGCCATCCACTTTTTCACTCAAGCCCCGGTCACGCAGATAGGCGTCGATGTCAGAAAAAGGGCCATGAATGATTTGAAAGCGAGGATCGTCAATGGTGTTGGCTTCTTCAATCGCGCGAGGGTCGCGATCAATGGCGTACAAACGCCCGTTTTCACCCAGCTGCGATAAAATATGGCGAGAGTGACCGCCACGACCAAAGGTACCATCGACATAAATGCCGTCTGGCTTTATCGCGAGGCCGTCTACCGATTCGTTCAATAGGACGGAAACATGGGTATACTGTTCTGACATAAGTTCACTTCATTATTTACAGAGAGAGGTCAGCTAACCGCTCACTGATCATCGGGGTTGATTCCGCCTGTGTGTCCATATCCTGGCGAATTTGTGCCTGCCATGTCTGCTCATCCCAAATCTCAAACTTATTGAGTTGGCCCACCAGCATCGCTTTGCCCTCAAGCCCGGCGTACTGGCGCAACGTCGCGGACAACAATAGCCGACCTTGGCCATCCATCTCACAATCAAAGGCATGGCCGAGTAGCAAGCGCTGCAAGCGTCGTTCTGCCGGCTGAAAGCTCGACAGCTGCGCAAGCTTGTCTTCTATCACCTCCCACTCAGGGACGGGATACAAGGCCAAACAAGGGAGCTGGTGATCGATCGTGCACACAAACTGGCCGTCACAATGGTTAATTAACCCATCGCGATAGCGAGTTGGCAGGGCTAGCCGCCCTTTTTTGTCGACCGATATGGCACTGACGCCGCGTAACATGGCTCTATTTTCCCTTTTTCACCAAGATTATCCACTTTACACCACATTTTCCCACCCAGAAGTGTACGTAGCAGGTAAAAAGAAAGTCAAGCAAGCCATCACAGTGACAAAGATCACACTTAGGAAGATTAAAGAGATATTTCAGCGGGTTAATCAGTCGCCAAGCCAACCAGCCACATCAGGTTATAACCAAATCGTCTGATACAAACGCTGAAAAAGAGAGGGCGAGCCCAAAAGGCTCGCCCGATAAAGAGGTGAGTTGGCCTATAAGCCGGGTTCTGTACCGTAAAAACGGCGGTAACCATTCGTCTAGGCCTGCAATCGCTCACAGGCTCCAGCAACCTACCCGTCCCCAAACGCGGGCCGCGCCAATAGGGACCTATTTGGTCTTGCTCCGGGTGGAGTTTACCGTGCCACGAACTGTTGCCAGCCGCGCGGTGCGCTCTTACCGCACCCTTTCACCCTTACCTGTGCTCCGAAGAGCCATCGGCGGTCTACTCTCTGCTGCACTGGTCGTAGGCTCGCGCCTCCCAGGCGTTACCTGGCACCCTGCCCTGAGGAGCCCGGACTTTCCTCCCCTTTATCAGTCTCCCGTGGGACATCAATAAAGCAGCGGTTACCTGGCCAACTCGAGCGGGGGAGTATATAGAAGAATCACCACGCAAGCCAGCGTAAATCACGCTTAGCTACAGATTCTCCAAGCCCCACTTATAGAGTGCGTTCTTTTTAACCGAATACAATTCCGCGACTAATGCCGCCGCTTTTTTGAGGGGTAATTCAGCCGCTAACAAACCAAGCGCGTGACAAGCTGCTGACGGCAAGGCGCTTTTATCGGCACGATAACCGGCTACCAATAACACCATTTCACCGCGCAGCCGGTTGGCATCTTCATTTAACCACTCAATCAGTTCGCCTAAAGGTGCCCCATGAATGGTCTCAAAGGTTTTGGTCAACTCACGCGCCAATACCACGCGGCGCGCCTCACCCAGCACTTCACGCATATCCGCCAAACTGTCGCGAATACGGTGTGGCGACTCATAGAAAATCAGGGTGCGAGGATCATCGGCCAAGGCGCGGAACGTATCCTGACGTGCTTTTGTTTTCGGGGGCAGGAACCCTTCAAAACTAAAACGGTCTGAAGGCAAACCAGAGGCACTTAATGCGGTGACCACCGCACAGGCCCCAGGCAAAGGCACCACCCGCACGCCCGCTTCACGGCATTGCGTGACCAAATGGTAGCCAGGGTCGCTAATCAGCGGCGTCCCCGCGTCCGAGACTAATGCAACTGACTGGCCTTGTTGCAAGCGCGCTAATAGTGCCGCCGCTTTTTGCTGCTCGTTATGCTCGTGCAACGCAAACGTTTTGGCATTGATAGAAAAATGCGAGAGCAGCCGAGCGGTATGACGTGTATCTTCGGCAGCGACCAGATCTACACTGGCTAAAACATCGAGAGCACGCTGGGTAATATCCGCCAAGTTGCCTATCGGTGTCGGCACAATATACAGCGTGGGGTGAGCATGGTCGGATAGATTTGCATCAGTCATTTGTTTAACAACCCTTCGGCGATTAAGATAGGGGCAACGTTGTCACGGTTGAAACATGTTCATGGTTAAACTTACCCAGAAGCGTCAAAGTGTAACACGACTTATCACCCCTGTAGCCCTAGCGTTAGCGCTGGCTGCGTGTAGTGCTCCGACGTCTACGCCAACTGCGCGTGATGTCATCAGTCAGCCGGCAACGGAGAATTCGACATTTTACCTGTTGCAAGCAGAAACCAGCCAAGGTGAAAAGCAAAACGACTGGTATCTACTGGCGATAAAAGCACTGCTTAACGAGCAACAGCTAAACCAAGCCGACGTGCTATTACAACGCTTGTCGGAGCGCCAACTCAACACCCAACAACGTATTGAGTGGACCTTGGCGCGCGCGCGCTTTTTGGCGCAAACCGGCCAACTCGCCGATGCCAACCAGGTATTGACGCTTGCTCCCAGCTGGCAGCTTAAAGACAGTCAATATGAACGTTTTTACCAGCAAAAAGCCAAGATTGCTCGCCAGCAAGACGATGCGCTCGGCGCGGTGAAAAACCAGTACCAATTAGCAAATTATGCTAGCGCCGATGACGCGCAGCAAGCCTGGAACACCTTATGGCAAGATTTACAGTTACTCAGCCAAAATGACATCAAGCAGCTGCAAAACAGCGACGATGATATTCTTGCCGGCTGGGTTGCGTTACTTGATATCGCTCGTCGTTACACCGGCGATGTGGCTGAGATGCAAAGCCAGTTGGATGCCTACTTAGCGTCGCATCCTGCGCATCCAGCAAACCAATATCTCCCTGATAACTTGGCTGATATCCAGGCGTTAACCATCACCCAACCCACCCATGTTGGTGTGATGCTGCCACTGACCGACAAGTTCTCCGAACAAGGCGATGCCATTCGTGATGGCTTTGTCGAAGCCATGCTGGATGCTAATGCTGAGCAACGTCCCAAGATACGCTTTTACGACACCAACGCCTTGGATATTGATACGCTCACCCAACGCATCACCCAGGACGGCGTCGATTTTGTCGTCGGGCCTTTGCAAAAACACAAGGTAGCCGCTGTGAGCAACGCCATTGCTGGACAAGTGCCAGTGTTAGCGCTCAATGAACCAACGGATGATAACTATCAACAAGGGGTATGCTATTTCACCTTGTCCCCCGAACAAGAGGCAGCGCAAGCGGCCGATCGCTTACACCAACAGGGATATCAATTCCCGCTGGTGCTCTATCCTGACTCTGCCTTTGGACAGCGAATGCGCGACGCCTTTTCCACGCGTTGGCAATCACTCACCGACACCGAGGTAGAACAAGCACCGTTGGGTGATCGCGATAAAATGCAAGCGCGCATCCGTGATATTTTCGGCTTAGACGCCAGTCAACGTCGAATCGCCCAAATGAAGCAGCTCACCGACTTGCCGTTGCAATCACAAGCGCGTAGCCGGCGGGACATTGATGCCGTGTACATGGTCGCCGGTGCCGCCGAGCTTACCTTGCTCAAACCCTTTATCGAAGTGGCCATTAATCCGGATGTGCAGCCACCCAAGCTGTACGCCAGCTCACGCAGCAACAACCGCGCAGATGGCATGGGCCAATTGGCCGAACTGCAGGGCATCGAGTTTAGTGATATTCCGCTGCTGATTAGCAGCCAAAGCGCAGCGTATCAGCAATACCAGCAGCGCCATCCTTCACCGAGCAATAACACCACGCGTTTACACGCGCTTGGGATGGATGCTTACGGCCTGCTGAAAGGGTTACCGCAAATGCAGGCACAACCTGGCTACCAGTTTAGTGGCCAAACAGGCCAATTATCACTGGCGGAACACTGTGTTATCCATCGACAACTGGACTGGGCGCGGTTTGGCAAGACAGATATCGAGCCCATTACTAACCAAACCACGCAGGATGCGCAGTGATACGTCCTCAGCCTAGGGCGAAAGGGCAAGCTTACGAAGCACAAGCTTGCCAGTACCTCGTTCGCCATGGGCTGACCATTTTGGATAAAAACGCGCACAGTCGCCGTGGAGAAATCGACTTAGTGATGCAAGACGGCACCTGCTTGGTGTTCGTCGAAGTCCGTTTTCGCCAAGGGCGCGGATTTGGTGGCGCAGCTGCCAGCATTACCACCACCAAGCAGCGACGCTTAATTCTGGCGGCAGAACGCTGGATGCAATGTCGCGGCATAAAAAGTACACAAACCGAATTTCGCTTTGACGCCGTCACTTTTGATGGCAGTGTTGAGGCGGTCAACTGGATTAAAAACATCGTTCAAGGGTAAGTCATGCTAGAGAGCATCAAAGAGAGCTTTACCGAAAGTATTCAAACCCAGATAGCTGCCGCTGAGGCAATCCCTGAGTACCTGTCACAATCGGCTCAGGTGATGGTACAAAGCCTGCTTAATGGCAATAAAATTCTCTGTTGCGGTAACGGTGGCTCAGCCGCCAATGCCCAGCATTTTGCCTCTTGCTTGCTTAATCGCTTTGAAACCGAGCGCCCGAGCTTGCCAGCATTAGCACTGACCACAGACACCACCACCTTAACGGCGGTGGCCAATGACTATAGCCATGACGAAGTGTTTTCTAAGCAAGTGCGCGCCTTAGGACAAGCTGGCGATATTTTGCTGGCGATCTCTACCAGTGGTAACAGCAAAGACATCATCAAAGCCATGGAAGCCGCGGTAACCCGTGATATGACCATTATTGCGATGACCGGAAAAGACGGTGGCGAAATGGCCGGATTGCTCGGGCAGCGCGATGTCGAGATCCGCATTCCGTCACAACGTACCGCACGGATCCAAGAAGGGCACTTACTCACCGTGCATTGCTTGTGCGACCTTATCGATCAGGTGCTCTTCCCTTCTCACGGAGAATAAACCATGCGCCTGATAATCACCTTGATGTTTGCGCTTATCTTGCAAGCGTGCTCTACCGTGTACTCCTCCGACCCACGCACCACCGGCGAGGAGTGGCAAGACACACAAATTGGCCTAAACACCGCTGGGATTGTTAATAAACCACCGTTTAGAAACAAAATTCGTGCAAAAGCGGCCGCTTTTCAAGGGCAAGCTCTGTTAGTGGGGCAAAGCACCGATCCGGCTCTGACCGAGCAATTGGTTGAGCGCATTCGCGCGTTGGACAATGTCGACGTGGTCTATAACGAAGTGCGCGACGCGCCGATGATTGGCCTTGCCGACATCAGCACCGATAGCTGGCTCACGACCCGCGTGAAAGCGGCATTCGTGGCCGATGATCAGTTACGTTCGGTCAACATCAAGGTGATCACCGAAGCACGAGAAGTGTTTTTAATGGGGGCAGTGACCCAAGCGCAAGCGGACACAGCGGTGGACATCGCCCGCAATGTGCGTGGCGTCGAGCGCGTGATCAAAGCGTTCCAGTATGTCGGTGACGAGAACTCGCCATAAGACAGGCCTCACACTCACAACAAGCAACCTATTTGTCAGCCGACCTCTGTGTCGGCTTTTTTACGTCGGTGCGTATTCACCTGCTTCGCCACCGCTCTCCCACTCGTCATATTGTTCTTCATCAATCACGTTGCTTTCTCGTTACTCTTCACTTTCTTTTTTATCGATAAGAAAAAACATAACCGCCACATGTACCACTCAAACACACACAAAATAGTTACAAATGCTAATGATAACGATTTATATGACAATTTTTATTAGTTGATCTTGCTCCTCCCTGATATAGTCCCGCCACAACTAAATGAGAACTATTTGCATAGGAGTATGACATGCATTTACGTTTAAATCCGCTTACCCTCGCGCTCATCACCGCGGGCACCCTTAGCCTCCCTGCACATGCCCAAGATGCACAGCCTGTCGAAACGGTAACCGTCACCGCCGACAGCCTGCAAGGTAATATGGCGGTCAGCGCTGAAGAGCTTGAAGCCCGTCAGGCTCAGGATTTGGAAGACATGTTCCGCGACAACGCCAGCATCAATGTCGGTGGTGGCGTCGGTGCCGGCCAGAAGGTTTATCTGCGCGGGGTTGAAGATACAAACCTCAACATCACCGTCGATGGTGCTGCACAAGGGGGTTACTTATTCCACCACCAAGGCCGTTTAAGCATTGAACCCGAGCTTCTCAAGCGCGTTGGGGTCGAGTCAGGTCCAGCGAGCGCTGACAGTGGCCCCGGTGCACTGGGTGGCAGTGTACGTTTTGAAACCAAAGACGCACAAGACATGCTACGTCCCGGCCAAACCATCGGGGCTCGACTTTCAGGCGGCCTTGAAAGCGCAGCCAATGCCACCTCTGGCAGCTCTGCCGTGTATGGTCGCTTGGGTGAGTCCCTAGGGATTCTTGCCTACATGAAAGGCCGTAACAGTGATGACTATCGCCACGGCGGCGGAGAGCTACAACCGGCAACGGCGAGCCAACAACGTAGCTACCTAGTTAAGTTATCACTGCTCAATCACGGTGATCACGATGTCCGTGTCAGTGCCGAGCGTCGTACCGATCAGGGTGATTACTTTGTCCGTGCTCATATGCCCTACTTCAGCCGCCAGTCTCGCAGCTATCAAGAAACCGAGCGCGAAACCCTCTCTTTTCAACATCGCTGGGCGCCGGATTCTGACTGGATCGAATTGACCACCAAGTTGTATCAAAACACCTTGGATCTGGATCGGATTGAAAGCCAAACCTTTAGCCGTGCCCGTCAAATCGGCGGCGATATTCGCAACCAAATGCGCTTTGATACCGGCGCAGTGCAACATGCGCTCACCACGGGTATCGATATGTTCGAGCAAAAAACCGAAAACCTCGATTACGACGAAGCCAACGGTGCCAACAATCAAGACAAAGCACGTAATATCGGCCTGTTTTTACAAGATAGAATGACAGTCGGTGACCTTGGCATTGCATGGGGCGCACGCTTTGATGATTACCACACCGATTACGGCCAAGCCGGCGACGTCGATGGCAGTGAGGTTTCACCCAACTTGCAGCTGAGCTATCAAGCCACAGACAACCTGCGTCTGCATGCCGGCTACGGCGAAGCCGTGCGCGGTACCAAAACGCGGGAAGTGTTGCTGATTGGCGGTGCTGTTGAGGTAGATAAAGATCTACAGCCTGAGCAAGCCAAGCAAGCTGAAATCGGCGCGGAATGGCAAGGCTATGGCATGTTGACCGAGCAAGACACCCTAAATTTAGCGGTTACCGGCTTTAACACTCAAATAGAAAACTACCAAGCGTACGATCGCCGCAGCGACCCAAATTATCTTTACAACCTCGAGGATGAGGTCACAAGTCAAGGCATCGAGGCGCGCGTGGGCTGGGCACTCAATCAGTTCGATACGCAGCTCAGCTATAGCCATGTCAGCATGGAAGATGAAAACGGCGATCCTCTAGGCGACGCAATGGCAATCGGCGCGTCAGTGGGTAACACTTGGGTGTGGGATACGCAATATCAGCTGGTTGATACGGATGTGAGCTTGGGCTATACCCTGACAGGCGTGGAGCGCTTGACCGATGTGCAAGACGGCGATCACGAGAAGCCTGGCTATGTAGTGCATGACGTGCGCGCGCAGTGGCAGCCAGCCGCCTACCAAGGGCTGACGGTATCATTGGCGGTCAACAACCTGCTCGACAAGGAATACAGCGAGCACAGCTCGTTCACCTTAAACAGCGGCAGCAGCATGCCTGAGCCAGGGCGTGACCTACGTTTAGGCATGAGCTATCGTTTCTAAGTGTTTACTGTCCTATCCATAATACACAAAGGGCCGACAGCATGTCGGCCCTTTTTTGATCCCTTTATAGGGCTCACTGTCCAAGCGATAGTTTACGCCTGACAAGCTACAACTTGCGCCGAAGTAGCAGCAAAGTGATCACTAAGAAAATCACACTTGGGGTAATGGCACCAACCGCTGGCGGTAATTTGTATACCAAGCTCATTGGCCCAAAGACCTCATTGGCAATATAAAAGCCAAAACCAAAGATCACCCCAGAGAGCACGCGCGCCCCCATGGTCACGCTCCGCAGTGGGCCAAACACAAAGCTGAGCGCCAGCAACATCATGACTGCAATCGACAACGGCTGTACCGCTTTACGCCATAAAGCAAGCTCGTAGCGAGAGGCATCTTGTTGAGACGCCTGCAAGTAAGTGACGTAGCTGTACAAGCCTGACAAAGAGAGCTCCTCGGGTTTCACCGTCACCACTGCTAACTTGTCGGGGGTCAGCGTGGTTTTCCACACCAGTTGATCTTGCTGCACGTTAGAAATCGCTTCGCGCTTTTGCATCCGGGTAATGGTGACATCTTTAAGCATCCAACTGTCTTGATTAAGGTAGTCAGCACTTTCGGCAAACACCACATTGGTCATATTTTGCTGATCGTCAAACTTCCAGATGCTCACGCCCGTGAGGTTATCTTGCTCATCGGCGCGGGCAATATAGATAAAGTCATTACCGTCTTTCGCCCATACGCCGCGCCTCACCGACATCACATTGCCGCCTGATTTAGCAATGGCACGTAACTCACGCGCGGCTTTTTGCGCATCGGGCGCGCCCCATTGACCCAGTACCATCACGATGAGCATCAAGGGGATCGCGGTTTTAAGCACCGACATACCGATTTGCAGCTTAGAAATACCCGCTGCCTGCATCACCACCAGCTCGGAGCTGGATGCCAGCATCCCTAACCCAATCAAGGCACCCAGCAATACTGCCATCGGGAAGAACATTTCAATGTCACGTGGCATACTCAATACCACGTACAAAATGGCTTTACCCATGGTGTAGGTGCCATCACCCACCGAGCGCAGCTGCTCAACAAATTTGATGATCGCTGACAACCCCACCAAGGTTGCTAGGCATAACGAGGAGGTGCCAATCAGCGTGCGACCAATGTACCAATCAAGAATGCGAAACATCAGGCAGATCCTTTTAAGCTAGCTTTGAGTTTTCGCACCGGTAGCGAATCCCAACCGGCAAGCACCACAGCCAATAACAAGGCAGCGATATTGACACTCCAAAGCCCAATTTGAGCGGGGAGATCGCCATCTTCGACCGCCGATTTGGCGGCACTGATCGACAAAAAGTACGCCAGATAAATCAAAATCGCGGGGAATAGCTTAGCGAACCGCCCTTGGCGTGGATTCACCGCCGACAATGGCACCACAATCATGGTCATCAACGGAATACACAACACCAAAGAGATACGCCACTGCAGTTCAGCGCGCGCTTTTAAGCTCGACTCACCAAACAGTTGTAGCGTAGGCACCGCATCCCAGTCGCGACTTTTCTCGCGCACCTCACGCTGACCAATCAGCACCTGATAGTTCTCGTAGGTAGTCACACCATAGTTAAGCTGGGTGGGTAATCCCTCAGTGCGGGTGCCGTCGACCAGGTCCAGTACTTGGCGGCCATCGTCGAGCTCAGAGACATAGCCTTTGTCTGCCACCACCACATTGGGTAGCAAGGAGCCACGCGGCACCGGCTGAGCAACAAACACCTGATTGAGGGTTTGGCCATCATCTTCAATGTTATCGACAAAAATGACCGCTTCGCCGGAAGGGGCGCTTTGAAACTGACCTTGCACCAGCAGCTCCAGCCCCGATTTAGCTTCCAGCTGCTCCATGACTTCTAATTCTTGGTTATTGGCCCACGGTGTTAGCCAGAGTGCGTTAAAGGCGGCCACCGAGCCGGTAATGATCGCCAAATAAAGCGCCGCGCGGATCAGAAACTCGTTACCGATCCCGGTGGCGTTCATCACGGTGATCTCACTCTCGGCATACAGGCGGCCAAAAGTGATCAAGATCCCGATATACAAACTTAGTGGCAACATCAACATCGCCATCGACGGCATGTAGAGCCCCACCAAGGTAATAATTTGATCACTAGGGATCGATCCCTCCGTGGCATTGGCCAGCACACGGATGAACTTTTGGCTGAAAAAGACCAGAAATAACACAAATAAGACTGCAACTTGTGTCTTAACCGTCTCCCGGATCAAATATCGAACAATTATCAAAGCGAAGGCACCTATGGAAAACTTGTTTTTTTACTCGAATAACTATAGTTTCTGGTTTAATTAGTTGTTTTCTAATCTTTCGGCCATTTGTTGACCGCCGGCTGATCCGGGCGCATGTAGAGCGTTCAACAACATAGAGGCGGCATTATCCAACATTTGGTCTCAATTGTCTTTAGGATCTAGGAGTACAAATGGAGTTCAGTGTAAAGAGCGGTAGCCCCGAAAAGCAACGCAGTGCCTGTATTGTCGTCGGAGTATTTGAGCCTCGCCGCCTCTCCCCTGTGGCCGAGCAGCTCGATAAAATCAGCGACGGCTACATCAGCGCCTTGCTGCGCCGCGGTGATCTGGAAGGAAAACCCGGCCAAGTGCTCCTGCTGCACCATGTCCCGAACGTCCTGTCTGAGCGTGTCCTGCTAGTCGGCTGCGGTAAAGAACGTGAGCTGGGCGAGCGCCAGTATAAAGAAATCATTAAAAAAACCATCAACACCCTGAACGAAACCGGGTCGATGGAAGCGGTCTGCTTCTTAACCGAACTGCACGTTAAAGGGCGCGATACCTACTGGAAAGTGCGCCAGGCGGTTGAGAGCACCAAAGACAGCCTGTACACCTTTAACCAATTCAAAAGCGTTAAGCCAGAAATTCGCCGCCCATTGCGCAAAATGGTGTTCAACGTGCCAACACGTCGTGAACTAAACCTGGGTGAGCGCGCTATCGCGCACGGTTTGGCGGTTGCCTCTGGTGTTAACGCCTGTAAAGACTTGGGTAACATGCCACCAAACGTGGCCAACCCAGCGTACCTTGCCTCGCAAGCGCGTCGTCTTGCCGACGACTATGAAACGGTCACAACCCGTATCATCGGCGAGCAAGAAATGGAAAAACTGGGCATGCATTCGTACTTAGCCGTTGGCCGAGGCTCCAAAAATGAGTCGATGATGTCAATCATGGAGTACAAAAATAACCCAGACCCAGACGCCAAACCGATTGTATTGGTGGGTAAAGGGCTGACGTTTGACTCGGGCGGTATTTCCATCAAGCCTGGCGCCAACATGGACGAAATGAAGTACGACATGGGCGGTGCTGCGTCGGTCTTTGGGGTGATGCGCGCGCTGGCCGAGCTCAACCTGCCGATTAATGTTGTTGGGGTGCTGGCTGGCTGTGAAAACATGCCCGACGGTCAAGCGTATCGTCCAGGTGATATCCTCACTACTATGTCAGGCCAAACCGTGGAAGTGCTCAACACCGACGCTGAAGGCCGTTTAGTCTTGTGTGACGCCCTGACCTATGTTGAACGTTATGAGCCAGAATGTGTGATTGATGTCGCGACCTTAACCGGGGCGTGCATCATGGCCTTGAGCCACCACATTAGCGCCTTGATTGCCAACCAAAACCCACTGGCGCACGATATTATTAACGCCTCAGAGCAAGCCGGTGACCGAGCCTGGCGCCTGCCAATGACTGACGAGTTCCAAGAGCAGCTCGACAGCCCGTTTGCCGATATGGCCAACATTGGCGGTAAAGGTGGCGGCACCATCACCGCCGGGTGTTTCTTGTCGCGCTTTGCCAAAAAGTATAACTGGGCGCACCTAGATATCGCGGGTACCGCTTGGAGAAGTGGCGGCAAAGAAAAAGGCTCAACCGGTCGCCCGGTGCCGTTGTTGGTTCAATTCTTACTGAACCGCTCTGGCCTAGAAGTGGAAGAGTAAGGAGAAGGAGGCCAACCGGCCTCCTTTTTTGTTCACGCTTTATTCAATACTGGTGTCTGTGCGCACAATCGGCTATGTTGTTGGGCTCGCGCTACCCGGACACCCTGCTTTTGGGACGGAGGCCGTTTCTCATATTTAGGAGCGTATATGCCCACCGCCACCTTTTATTTGCTATCGCCGCCTGATCCAGCCGACGATACCGAACGCCCGGGGCTAACACCCGAACAGCAAGCGCGTGAAAACAAAGACAGTGATACGCAAAAGCGTGACACACAAATCATAGTAGCAACCGCTATCGAACTGG
The DNA here is from genome assembly GCF_001995655.1 of Salinivibrio sp. IB868. Lineage (NCBI taxonomy): Bacteria > Pseudomonadati > Pseudomonadota > Gammaproteobacteria > Vibrionales > Vibrionaceae > Salinivibrio > Salinivibrio sp. IB868. The sequence goes on along the minus strand of NZ_MUEW01000006.1, from coordinate 90,080 downwards.
CTTTTTACTACTATCAACAAGGGCAACGCATTTACCTGGCCGCGCACGACCAAGCCCAAGCGCATCAACTCGATGATCTGCTGTGGCAACGTGACCCAGATGTATTTTTGCCCCATAACTTGGTCGGTGAAGGGCCGCGAGGCGGCGCACCGGTGGAAATCGGCTGGCCTGGCGTACGTCATACGGGCCATCGCAGTGTGCTTATCAATTTGGCGACAGAGCCATCAAATTTTGCGCCTTCGTTTGCACAAGTGGTAGACTTCGTCCCTTGCGATGAGACGCTCAAACAGCACGCGCGTCACCGATATAAAGCATACCGACTGGCAGGCCTGCAACTTCATACCCTGGCCATCGACCAATCGCCCAAACCTTGACGATCTTTCAAGAGCGCTATGGAAAAGACATATAATCCACAATCAATCGAAAAAGCGCTGTATCAGCGCTGGGAAGAGGCGGGCTATTTCCGACCTCATGGTGATACCAGCAAAGATGCATTCAGCATCATGATCCCCCCCCCTAACGTGACCGGTAGCCTGCATATGGGCCACGCGTTCCAGGATACCATTATGGATACCCTGACCCGTGCCGCACGGATGAAGGGCAAAAATACCTTATGGCAAGTGGGAACAGACCACGCCGGTATCGCGACGCAGATGGTCGTGGAGCGCAAGATCGCCGCCGAAGAAGGCAAAACCAAACACGATTACGGTCGTGAGGCCTTTGTTGACAAAATTTGGCAATGGAAAGGCGAATCCGGTGGCACCATCACCCAACAGCTGCGCCGCTTAGGGGCCTCTGTCGACTGGGATCGCGAACGCTTCACCATGGATGAAGGCTTTTCTAACGCCGTCAAAGAAGTGTTTGTTCGCCTGCACCAAGAAGACTTGATTTACCGCGGTAAACGCTTGGTGAACTGGGATCCTAAGCTGCATACGGCCATTTCCGACCTAGAAGTGGAAAACAAAGACAAGAAAGGCCACATGTGGCACTTCCGTTATCCACTCGCTGATGGCGCTCAAACCGCTGAAGGCAAAGACTACATCGTAGTGGCGACCACCCGTCCAGAAACCATGCTGGGCGACACCGGTGTTGCGGTCAACCCAGAAGACCCGCGTTATAAAGACCTGATTGGCAAGCACGTGTTGCTGCCAGTGGTTAATCGTCGCATCCCAATTGTGGGCGATGAGCACGCCGACATGGAAAAAGGCACCGGGTGTGTGAAAATCACCCCCGCGCACGACTTTAACGACTACGAAGTCGGCCAGCGCCACCAACTACCGATGATCAACATCCTGACCTTGAACGCCGACATTCGCGATCAGGCAGAAGTGTTTGATCATAAAGGCCAGCCAAGCGATGCCTTCGATGATGCCCTGCCAGAAAACTACCAAGGCCTAGAGCGTTTTGCCGCGCGTAAAGCGATCGTCGCCGAATTTGATGCGCTGGGTTTATTGGATGAGATTAAAGATCACGATCTGACCGTGCCGTATGGCGATCGCGGCGGCGTGGTGATTGAGCCAATGCTCACCGACCAGTGGTATGTGCGCACCGCGCCATTGGCAGAGCCGGCGGTAAAAGCTGTTGAAGACGGCGATATCCAATTTGTGCCTAAGCAGTACGAGAACATGTACTTCGCGTGGATGCGTGATGTGCAAGATTGGTGTATTTCACGCCAGCTTTGGTGGGGCCACCGCATTCCTGCCTGGTACGACGACCAAGGCAATGTCTATGTGGGCCGTGACGAAGACGAAGTACGTCGCGATAACCAGATTGGCGACGATGTGGCGCTGCGCCAAGACGAAGACGTGTTGGATACTTGGTTCTCATCCGCACTATGGACCTTCGGCACCCTAGGTTGGCCAGAAAACACCGACGCACTGAAAACCTTCCACCCTACCGATGTGTTGGTGTCAGGCTTTGACATCATTTTCTTCTGGGTGGCGCGCATGATCATGATGACCATGCACTTCATCAAAGATGAAAACGGTAAGCCACAAGTGCCGTTTAAGACCATTTACATGACCGGTCTTATCCGCGATGAAAGTGGCGCCAAGATGTCAAAATCCAAGGGTAACGTACTCGACCCGCTCGATATGATTGACGGCATCAGTGTTGACGAGCTGGTTGCCAAGCGTACCGGCAACATGATGCAGCCAAAGCTGGCAGAAAAGATTGAAAAGGCGACCCGTAAAACCTTCGAGAATGGTATCGAAGCCCATGGCACCGACGCGCTGCGCTTTACCCTCGCGGCATTAGCCTCAACCGGCCGTGACATCAACTGGGACATGAAGCGCCTTGAAGGGTATCGTAATTTCTGTAACAAGCTGTGGAACGCCAGCCGCTACGTGCTGATGAACACCGAAGAGCAAGATTGCGGCATGAGCGGCGGCGAGATGCAATTCTCACTGGCCGATCAGTGGATCGAGTCTCAGTTCCAGCAAGCGGCGAAAGACTTCAATACCCATCTCGACAACTACCGCCTCGATATGGCGGCCGGTGTCTTGTATGAGTTTATCTGGCACCAGTTCTGTGACTGGTACTTAGAGCTCACCAAACCCGTACTGTGGAAAGGTGACGAGGCACAGCAACGTGCTACGCGTTACACCCTGATCACCGTCTTGGAAAAAACCTTGCGTCTCGCGCACCCTGTGATCCCCTACATCACGGAAGCGATTTGGCAGAGCGTCAAACCATTGGTTGACGGTGTCGACGGCGACACCATTATGAACCAGCCATTGCCACAATTTGATGCCAGCCGTGTTAACGCGCAAGCGTCAGAAGACATTGAGTGGGTGAAGCAGTTTATCGTCAGCATCCGTAACCTGCGCGCAGAATACGACATTGCCCCAAGCCAGCCGCTTGAGGTGATGTTAAAAGCCGCAGATAGCCGTGATGCTGAGCGTGCGACCCGCAATCGCACTACCTTGAATGCTCTGGCGAAACTCGGCAACTTCACCGTGCTTGACGGTAGCGAAACCTTACCTGCGTGTGCCTCTGCGTTGGTCGGCAGCTCGGAGATCTTGATCCCGATGGCGGGCTTGATTGATAAAGACGCCGAGTTAGCACGTCTGGATAAAGAGATCGCTCGCGTAGAAGGTGAAATCAAGCGTGTTGAAGGCAAGCTTGGCAACGAAAGCTTTGTCGCCAAAGCACCTGAAGCCGTGGTGGCGAAAGAGCGTGAAAAGCTCGATGGCTATCGTGAGAGCCTCACCAAACTTGGTGAGCAAAAAGCGACCATCGCCGCGCTATAATCCTCGGCTCACTCAGCCTATCAAGCCACACCGCTCGGTGTGGCTTTTTTTATGCCCCACCTCGGCGCAAAATGGACTGCTCAGTTTTTAAACGCTTGTTATCCCTAGCACTGATCGCCGTTGATAGTTCGCCTCTATGTAAAGGATAGTGAGAACCGTTTTTATTTATCGACAGTCTCTGTGCATACTGTCAGTGTTGATTAAACGCGTGTTGCCAATAAGGAGCTACACCATGAAGAAGACACTCAGTTTTGCTGCTATCCACTTTTCTATCGCCTTTACCGTCGCCTATGTGCTGACCGGCGATATCATCATTGGCAGCCTGATTGCGATGACCGAACCCACCGTCAATACCGGCGCGTTTTATCTTCATGAAAAACTCTGGCAGCTTAGCCGCCAAGCGCGCCCCGCGGTCAAAACGGCCAGCTTTGCGGTCGTACACTTTAACGTTGCCTTTTTGGTGGGCTATTTAATCAGTGGCAATTGGTTGGTCGGTGGCGCACTGGCGCTGGTTGAGCCAAGCATCAACACCTTGGCGTACTTCTTCCATGAAAAGGTGTGGCAGCGTCGCCATGCGGTAAAACCGGCACCGCTTCACTTGGGGCATCATCATTAAAAAAACCACCGGCACGCTGAAGGTGCCGATGGGTTTTTATTGTTTACGCTTGCTCACGAGCATTTAACGCGCGCTTTCAATCGCCTCAATCCGCGCTTTCATGCCAGGGTGCGTACTTAACCACTCTAGCTGTTTACCCGTATTATTTGCCTCACCGAGCCGCTCAAACATCACCTTCATCGCATTCGCATTCCCATAGATAGCCGTCATATGTTGCTGGGCATACGCATCGGCTTCTCGCTCATCGTCGCGTGAGTAGCCTTGCGTCAGCAAAAACACGCCACCTCCCAATAAGTTGTCAGCTAACCCCGTGCCTTCACCGGTTAGCAAGGCAACGGTGGTCGAGATCAGGGCGGCACGCACCAGGGACTTCAGCGAGTGTTGGTATGCCAAATGCCCCATCTCGTGCAACAAGATGCTATTCAGTTGTGCGGGGGTATCCGCTAGCGCGACAAGCGCATCGGTCACAATAATAGTGCCATCAGAGAGTGCTAACGCATTCGCAGTGCTTTCCCACTGCCGAAACTCGAGCCTTGGCTCAACAGGAAGCGTCGGCAACTGCCCGACCAAAGCGTCAAACTGTTGCTGCACCTGCACCTGCGTTGCCTGACTCAACTCAGTCGGCGCTAGCATATGCTCATCCAAGGTCTCCTGAGTTTGCTGACCAATCTGGCGGGAGACCTCATCAGGCACCCAGGGCACCAAGCTACGACTCAGAGCAGGCAAACCATGGCTAAACAGCAGCACCACCAATAACACGACCACCAGCAAGCTTGCCAGAATCGCTAACTTGTGCTGCTCCAACCAATGCAACCACTTTCCGCGCCGCGAAGGTCCAAGCGCAGTGGCCAGAGACTGACTCTCATCAGGGGTGAATGTTTGCCCGTCAGGAAAGGTCAGTACCAATGGCAGATTCCCCACCGGTACCGACACATCCATGTCTGCAAGTGGCCAAGCATGTTCACCCTGCTCAGTGGTGATATACACATGGCGATCAGCCAGCGTTAGCTCAGCATCGAGCTTTGTCGCACTGTGGGGAGGGTGATAGATGCCTCGCCAACTCATCCAATACCTACACCTAAATCAAAGGCATTAGCCACCTCGTCAGCCACGGCATTGTTATTGGTCACCGCCTCGCCTTCAGCGTGCAGCTGAGACAAATCACCGATAACAAAGGTCACATTGGCAAGATAGGCCGCAGTGCGCACTTTTACCCATGGTGTGGCAATACCAATGGTGACAATCAGCAACGCCAAGTTCGTCATCAGTAAGTACAAAAGCCCCCCCACTGTCATGCGAGACGCCAATTGATAGGCAGGGCTATCGCCGATTTCGACTTGACCAAAGAGATAGTTGCGGATCCTAGTACGAATAAAAGCGTTAATAATGATGACCGTCAGCGCTAAGAATAGGTAGGCGCCGATGATTAGTAACTGGAAGCTGCCGCTGCTTGGCGATGTGAAGGCACTGACATCGGTTCCCATCACAATGGCCACTGCGATCCCAGCCACCGCCGAAAGGCCAAACCAAATAAGGCCGGCTTGCAGATAGGTTTTGGCAAATATTTTCCAGCTTACCTCAGCCTTAAATTGTTGATTTCCATAGGTAGTGTGATTGAGGTAATAACGTGCTACTTGCGAGGCAATCCATGCATAAGACAAAAAGCCAACCACAATGGCAAGTAAAAGGAGTGTGATGCCTAAGCCAAAATGGCCACCAGTCAGTTGCGAGCCGCCAAAGAACGACACCACGCCTATGCTGAGGTAGCACAATACCGGCAGCCCCAAGAAAACCAGGTACGCGGTTGACAGTTTGCCCGTAAAGTCGAACCGAACATTACGGTAGCTGGTCATTCTGGCATCAAAGCGCATATTGTTGCGAATTAACCAGGGCATCAAGGCTACCCCTATCGCTAGCAAAGCCAGTGATGCAATGGGGAAAAGCTGATTAGCAATCACCCAAACCAATACACACACCGCTGCGATAATCCGGCCAATCAAAATTTGTTTAGGTAAGGCGTGATAGCCAAAACGATCGCCCGCAATGTCTGTATTACCGTAAAAATATTGATTGGTTCGTACTTTTGCCCATGCTGAGTAAATCCCCAAAGTCACACAAGACAACAATATATTTACAATCCATATGCCGAAGAACTCTTTCCCCTGACCATGAAATTTAACCTGATTTTCCATTCACTTATCTCTTAATCAATAATAAATGCTAATTAACATTACAACGTCCAAAAAACCGGCAGGAATTATGGCACAAGCTTGAGTGTTTTGGTTAAAAAAATAGACAGAAATACAACCAATATCCCGCAACGGGGGGAGAACAAGAGAGCACTGAAAAAATAACACAAGGCAATCTTAAGAATGAGGCGGAATAATAAAAGACGACCATAAACGCATCTTGCTGCGGCGGCACTCAGTTGTGAAAAGCCATCTGGTGAGGTAATTTATTGATACATATATAATTCGGAGTGTATTCATGGCCCAGGATAGGCCCCAAGACTTACACGAGCCAAGCTCACACGCACCTTTAACCGTGCGTGTAATGACACCAAACGATAACCCTGCGATTGCCGATGTGATTCGTCGCGTCTCTGCCGAGCATGGTCTCAGTGCCGATGCCGGGTTTAGCGTCGCTGATCCCACCCTTGACTGCCTTAGCGAGCAATATACGCACCCGCAAGCGGCCTATTGGGTGATTGAAGCCGATGGGGAGATCCTCGGCGGTGGCGGTATTGCCCCTTTGCCTGGACACGATAGCGTATGCGAGCTGCAAAAAATGTATTTTTTGCCAGCACTGCGAGGCAAAGGGATGGCGAAACAATTAGCGATTCAGGCGATGGAAACAGCGCGTGCATGGGGCTATCAACGCTGTTATCTCGAGACCACCGCCAACCTCACCGCCGCCATTGCCTTGTATCAATCACTCGGCTTTACCCCGTGTGCGCGCATGGGCAACACCGGTCACGATAGCTGTGAAGTCACCATGATAAAGACGCTCTAACCCCACTAGGCACAAAAAAAGCCACGTTAACGTGGCTTTAATCAGTATGTTTTATTCGGCGATCGCGCGTTACTCGCTCTCGGGAGCGTCGTCTTCATCCGATTCGAAGTAAGTGCCCCAGCCGTCGTAATCAATGTTGTGCTTATCAGCTAACGCCACCAACTTTTCAACTTGCTCATCAATGCGCTCAGCATTCAAGGCCGTTTCCATCACTGCATCAAAGCAAACAATAGTGCCGCCCTCTTCCAGCTCAAGCTCTTCAGCCTCGGCCACTTCAAAGCCCATTTTAAAGGCTTCTACCGCCGCATCTTCCAGCGCTTCAAAGGTATCGGCACACAGATGGTGCTCAATGGTATACAGCGCATCAGGATCACTGCCATCGGCGAGAAGCTCCTCGATGATCATCCGCGTTTCTTGGTGTTGTTGTTCGATAAGTTCAGCCTGTGACATAGACGCGACTCCAGAAAATGAATACGGGCGCAATATGGCACGGTTTAGCAAAAAATGCCACGTTCCATCACTGTGTCATTGATGAGAAAACCGCCAAGTTAATGAAATTTCTGTGACCTTGTTAGTCCGGCGAGATTGTTAGTGATTTGTAACATTGACCTCCCCCGAGAAGGTTGTCATTATTCGAGCATCCAAGGAGGAGATGAGACACGCCCACCCTGTGCAAACGGCCTGCATTCCCACCTAACCGGTGAGCACACCTCCCGTGTGTGTAAAGCGCTGTTTGTCTCATTACCTGGCCCGTATTAAGGAAAAAGAGGACCTACCATGAGTGAGTTTTACGTTGGATCCGAAGTTGGGCAACTGAAGCGTGTACTGCTTCACCGCCCTGAACGAGCGTTGAACCACCTGACGCCATCTAACTGCCATGAACTGCTGTTTGATGATGTATTGGCCGTTGAGCGCGCAGGCGAAGAGCATGATATGTTCGCCCGCACACTGACCGACCAAGGCGTACACGTTTACCTACTTCACGATTTACTGGTCGAAACCCTCGCGGTGCCAGAAGCCAAGCAATGGCTGCTCGACACCCAACTCAATCAATATCGTCTCGGTTATCAGTTCGCCAGTGATGTACGCGCTTATATGGCGGACATTGACCACAACACCCTGGCTGACATTTTACTTGGCGGTTTAAGCTATATCGACTTGCCCGTGCAATCATCCTCGATGATGCAGGCCATGCACGATAAGACCGACTTTGTGATTGAGCCGCTGCCTAACCACCTATTTACCCGCGACACCTCGTGCTGGGTGTATGGCGGCGTATCACTCAACCCCATGGCCAAGTCGGCGCGCCAACGTGAAACCAACCACCTACGTGCCATTTACCGCTGGCACCCTGAATTTGCCGATAACCCGTTTATTAATTACCTCGGCGATGAAGTACGTGACTACGACAACGCCATGATTGAAGGCGGCGATGTGCTAGTTATTGGCCGCGGCGCGGTGTTAATTGGTATGTCCGAGCGCACCACCCCACAAGGGGTTGAGCAGCTGGCACGCAGCCTGCTGTTTAGTGGCCAAGCCAAAGAAGTGATTGCCGTGCAACTGCCGAAAAACCGCTCGTGCATGCACCTAGATACGGTGATGACCCACATGGACGTGCATACCTTCTCGGTTTACCCCACTGTGATGCGCCCCGACTTGCCATGCTGGCGCCTAACTCGCAAAGGCGAAGACAGCCTTAACGTGGAAGCGCAGTCTTGCTACCTTACCGCGATTGAAAAAGCGCTCGACGTTGGCCCGCTGAACATCATTACCACCGGCGGTGACAGCTATGCTGCCGAGCGCGAACAATGGAACGATGCCAACAACGTGCTCACGGTCAAACCTGGGGTGGTGATTGGTTATGAAGGCAACACCTACACCAATGAGAAATACGACAAAGCCGGAATCAAGGTGCTCTCGATCCCGGGCGACCAGCTGGGTCGTGGTCGCGGTGGCGCGCGCTGTATGAGCTGCCCGCTTGAACGCGACGGCATTTAACCTCACGCCTTTTCGCTTTAACGCCCGGCCACTTGGCCGGGCGTTTTTTTGCCACTCGCACACCTTGGTACCAAAAGTGACACATTTCATACTGCGGTTACGCCTTTTTTATGAACTCGCCTCACATCACATTATTTTCTAAATAGCATTATTTCTCATTTACGTCGCATGATGGCCTTAGTCAGCATCCGCTGGCGTCAGTTGGAAACACAACAAAAAGGAAACGCGATGAAGAAAAATACGCTCATTGCCCTATTATTGGCTGGCATCACCCAAGCTTTGACTCCCGCTTTTGCGACCAATGCCGATAATTCAGTGGTTGATATTAAACGCGACACCGCCAAACAACTTAGCCAAGATTATGCGCTATTAGCGCCTGTGCTCCACCGTAGCATTAATGCCTATGGCCTGAATGCGTCGCTACAAAGTCTCACCCAAACGCGCGCACATCAGCTTAATGATCAACTGCGCGCGGCCGACCGCGCCTTGCGAGAGGCACAAGGGGTCGAAGAGGTCGCCGAACAGTTGCTTGAAGTGCGTCTGGCAGACCCCAGCATGCTCGCACGCTGGCAAGCTGGCCAAGCCCCACTGTTTGCCTTTGAGCCAGCAGGCGATGATAAAACCTGGACCCAGATTGAAGCCTACGACACCAACGGCAAGGTGCACTGGCTAGACGTTCATCAGTTGCCTGACCGCCCTATTTTGGTGGTGGATGCCAATGGTGAAGCCTCACTTAAAGCTGGCCTAGAAGTGATGCGCCGCACCCTGGCCGAGCAAGCCCCAGCGCCCCGTACGCGTCGTCACGCGCCAATGATGGCACAAGGGCCGGCCGAGCCCATTGACACCACAGTGCTCAAATCAATCCGCCTTGAAGACGACCAAGAGCCTTGGATCTCCGGCGCAGCCGAGGTATACGCTATTGTCACCGGCGTGAACCCCAGCCGTGACGAGCCCACGCTCGATATTGTCGATATGCCCTATTTGGATTACGACCAAACCACCTATCATCCTAATCAAGTGATGATCCACTGGGAGCGTTATCGCTGGGGCGCGGCGGACGTGATCTTGATGGAGCAAGACGACGGCACCAACTACAAAGAATTGGCCTTGAAACTTAACGAGGTGGCGAGCGACATCATTGCCGCCATTCCAGATTTAGAGGTGCAAGCCTATGGCGTGATCACCAAGATCACCGGCAAAATCATTGAAGCCATCCCCGACGGCTGGCTCACCAACGATGATGACTTTGTCGATGTGTACTACACCCTACTCAAAGACCGCGAATACCGCGACCACCCCAGCGCCGGCGGCAACACCACCGCCACCTGGGAACCACTGACCATCGAACCGACAGAATAATCTTGGACTGGGGATAGAAAGCCAAAACGCAGCCATGGGGCTGCGTTTCTTGTGTCTGTTTTTTATTTTGCTGTTTCCACGCTCCGGCGTGGGAATGCATACGAGACTTGAACCATGAACTGAAATCGTTACAAAATCATCAAGCCGAACTTGTCGAGTGTGATTACTTGATTTTGCTGAACGGATCCCTGTTCTCACGCGCTCTAACAGCGTGGCCAATATTAGTTGGCTACTACAATGACAAAATTTAGACATCGATGGTGCCGTTGGCGTAGGTGACACAAGCCCCTGCAAGATGCCAACTATGATGCATTATGCCACCTGGGCGCCTGTCACGTTTGGCGCCAAATTTAACATCGAAGTTAATCTTTAGCTTTAATGTCCGATGGCGCCGTGCAACGGGCGCGCGGCGGAAATCACACCAAGCTTGCGCGATCGAGAGGCGCTTATGCCGACCTACACGTACTTTAACGTCGGTGGTCTTACTCGTTCCCACACTCCCGCGTGGGAATGCATATGGCGTTTGAACCAAGCCAGAAGCGTGACAAAACCATCAGGCCGCAATTATCGAATTTGGTTGCTCTGATTCTGCTGAACGGATCTCTGCTCTTACACGCTCTAATACCGTGGCCAATATTAGTTGGCTACTACAATGACAAAATTTAGACATCGATAGTGCCATTGGCGTAGGTGACACAAGCCCCTGCAAGATGCCAACTATGATGCATTATGCCACCTGGGCGCCTGTCACGTTTGGCGCCAAATTTAAATCTTTGGCTTTAATGTCGGATAGCGCGCGGCGGAAATCACACCAAGCTTGCGCGATCGAGAAGGCGCTTATGCCGACCTACGCGTACTTTAACGTCGGTGGTCTTACTCGTTCCCACGCTCCCGCGTGGGAATGCATACGAAACTCGAAACCTGAACAGTAGTCGTGACAAAACTATCGAACCGTACTTGTCGAATTTGGTTGCTTTGATTCTGCTGAACGGATCTCTGTTCTTACACGCTCTAACATCGTGGCCAATCTTAGTTGGTCACTACAATGACAAAATTTAGACATCGATGGTGCCATTGGCGTAGGTGACACAAGCCCCTGCAAGATGTCAACTATGATGCATTATGCCACCTGGGCGCCAGTTGCACTGCGCCTGTTACGATTGGCGCCAAATTTAACATCGAAGTTAATCTTTGGCTTTAATGTCCGATGGCGCCGTGCAACGGGCGCGCGGCGGAAATCACACCAAGCTGCGCGATCGAGAAGGCGCTTATGCCGACCTACGCGTACTTTAACGTCGGTGGTCTTACTCGTTCCCACGCTCCCGCGTGGGAATGCATACGGAGTTCGAACTATGGGCAGAAGCCATTACAAAACCATCAAGCCGCAATTATCGAATTTGGTTGCTCTGCCTTTGCTGAACGGATCTCTGTTCTTACACGCTCTAACACCGTGGCCAATTTGGGGCAGCCACAACACTTCTCCACATTTATTGCAATACAGAGCATATTGCAATACAGAGCATCATTATAAATCGTCCACATGTGTATGCGCCGTAGCTTTGGCAAATTATTAAAGGCCCGATCAATAAATCTATTGGAGCCACTTCACGGTTTGGTCAGAGTTAACCTAACGATGACAACAAAAGTATCCAAAAATCTAGCTTGCTGAGTAGAATGCATCGCCATGATTCTTGATTGGCGGACAATGCGGTGGGTTACAAAATAGTTCGACTGACTGAACTTATGACGTATGAGTTCGGTCAAGCAGAGGGGGATATTGAGGCGCTTCTAAGAGGCGTTTTTGATAGGGATGTTGACCATTTAACATATGTCCAAAATATTACGCACCAATTTATCGTCTCTGTAATGATACGATGCGCATATTCATTTCAACTGCGTGGAAAGTGATATGAGCTTACCCGATATCTTTGACCCTTCTAAGCCTCATCGGTGTCCTTTGATGCATCCTAACCCGTCAGTGTGTCGTTGTACGAGTTGTGAGATGGCTAGGCAATCGGCCGCGTCAAAGGCGGCAGTAGAAAGCGCGACGGCTAGAAATTTTGCGCCCACCGGCTCGTTGATGCCAGTAAAAAACGAGGTAAAGGAGCCCGTCGCCACCAAAGAATCTCCCAGAGAAAAAGTTGAAAGACAGCGTAGAGAGCGGCTTCAAGAACGAGAAAAGGAATGGCAACAGCTTCAAAATAAAGTCAGCTTTGAGCTAGGTTGGATGCAATCACCGGTTACTCAATCACAATCTGCCTTGTGGGACAGTCTTTTTACCTCTGAAACCACCGCAGAGCAAAAGCAAACCATCAAGCAGTGTAATGCACACCTCAATGAGCCTGTGCGTCAGGGTGAGATTGTTTTACTGCCAACAACGAAACCAGAAAAACAACACGAGCAGGAGTTACTCGATAAGTGGATAGAAGAAGCCAAGATCGCCAGTGCTGAATTAGGCAAACTTCTGGATGAGGAAGTGGTCACGCTTAACCGTCACTTTGAGCTTTTTTCTCATCAACTAGATGAAAGAATCCGTAATGATGGATTGCCAACGGATTATTACGCTCAAGTGGCGACAGGCGTTGGGGCAACGTCTGCGCTTGTCCAACAAAACTTAAAGAACATTCAAAATGTCCTGTTAGAGATTAATACTCTTTATGCTTCTCAAGTCGCTATGGCGAGCCGTACTGGAGGCATGAATTACGGCGCATTTGTTGCTGACCGTGTGGCGTTGTTTAAAAAGCTTGATGGCTCTTTTGCAATACTCTCCAAGCGTAACGTTCAGCTCCCTGTTTACACGCAAATCAAGCGTAATCTAAAACTCTCCACGAAGTCCGTCATTCATAATGCGGATGAAATATTAAAAACAGGCTTTGTGAAAGAGTTGGGCAAGCGTATTGGCAATATAGCGATAGGGATTTCCGCCGCTAGAGGTTTGGGGTATGTCGGGCTAGTGCTCGGTTTTGCCAGTGGTGTGGATAATGTCTATGAGGCGTGCAAGGTCGATGGAGCGGGAGACTTTGGTCAGACAATAACCCGTGAAGCTGGTGGGTTTATTGGTGGTATATATGGAGGAGGAGTTGGTGGTGCAGCGATGACTTCTGGTGTATTACTTGTTCTAGGAGTTGTCGGTGTAACTTCTGCCCCTGTACTTGCCATTGCTGCAATCGGTTCTTTTGTTGTTGGTGGTGCTATTGGTGGTATCGCTGGAGCAACTGCTAGCAAATGGTTTGTAGATGAAATGTATGCTTGGAGTTCTTAATTATGATTAAGGATGTAGCATTTTTTTTCTTTTACTATGCCATTGTTTGGTCGGTTCCTGGAGCAATTATGAGTGCAATGGTTTCTTTAGGTGACCCTCAAAGAATCGTTTTTATAGACAACCAACTCTCTAAGAATGTGGATAAATTGCATGCTAATAGAATGTGTATGCTTTCTGCTTATATCGGCACAAGGTTATTCCATTATTGGGTAAAATACCCATTCATTCGTAAGCGTGCAAAAACTAACTCCATTAAGTTTAAAGTGTTTATGTGGGTTAATGCACTAGGTATGTGGAGTTACATTTTATCTTTTGTGTTAATGGTGATTGGTAAGTATTTAACTTAAATGATGGTTGGCGTAACCGCATAAGATCCTGTTCTGGCGGTTGCCGGTGGTTTGGTTAGTGGCGTAGCTCTGAGGAATCCTCTGATGATTTAGATAAAAATCGTCAGGGGATTCCTCAGAGCTCAACTGCGACAGCATCAGATTCCAGTTTCGTATCAGTGTGTCAACTTGCGTAACAACCAGAAAGTCATACTTTTTATTATATTAAATCCTTAAAAAAACCGAGGTTAATATATAAAGCCGCATTCCCAGCAGTGTTGAAGAGCATGTAATTAAAGGGCGATTCAATGACTTTAGTGTTGGCTCTATTTTTTAGGGAGAGGGAGCTGGGATGTTAGATATGAAACAATGTGTGGGTGTGTTTTTTTTGGTGTGGATGTTCGTCTATTTTTACCACCTTATCATTTACTCTTTAGGGGATAAGAAGCACGTTAATGACTTAGTTGATAACTTAGCTAAAAACCCAGAAAAATTTAAGAGAAAAAACAATATTGCCATGGTTAGCATAGGCGCTGGTGGTGTATTTTCGTACTTCTGTCTAGTTTATCCATTTGTTAGACATAGGCGAAGGAACAAAAAAACCCTTAACGATATGTTCATGATGTTGAATTGGTTGTTTTTTATGGCAGGTATTTATATTTATTTTTTCGCGGAAGTATAAAAACTAGCCAGAGAGTGTTCATGGTTATGTGTCTCCGATTCATCACAGAGCCACATAATCGTCGATACGTACTTAGAAGTGCCTATTAAGACCTCTAATCAGATGGCCAAACTCACCGATACCTCTACACACGCTGAAAAATGTCATAGGCAGCGCCTACCTATGCGCATTCGAGCTATTTACTTAATAAAGCAACGGGCTTGTTCAACATCCAAATAAGGTGTCGGCTGCGCGACACTTATTCCTATTTGTTATGTAATTAGCCAGAGGCTTCCTGTTTGAGTAATTTATCTAAGAACCTCTGGGTTTTCATATACCACAAGACAAAACCTGCAATCGACAGCAGTATCCCAGCAAACAATAAAACTGTGGCGCGGTGGTCATAAGCCTCTGACATCACCAACTTCTCTTGTGCCGCTAATAATTTCGCTTTCGCTATTTCCAACTCAGAGCTATCAGCTACGACTACCTTTAACGTTGCTTGCTCGATCCTCAATTCAGATATTGTCGCTTGAATATTCGTTATTGCCATGTACTTAAATACTGCACTACAAATAATAATTACCAACCCAAATAAAGCCATGAATTTATACAAGTTATCTGTTGGTAGGTTCTGAGATATCATAAATCACTCCACTTACATAACGCCTAAATCAGCCGATCGTTTTTTGCGTCGGCTGCATTTTATTGTTAGGGAGATTTAGCACTGAAACCACAATCATTTCTATCAATAGTGAAATCATCAATAAGCACTCCGTCATTTCCTGAATATGAATAAGTATATTTTCCACCGTACTGTAGTGACGGCTTCATTTCTTTGCTTGAGCAAACACTGCTCATTACGGAAGGAAGCACGTCAGATTGTATTACCCCAGAGTCAATATCACTTGAAGCATAATTCGGAAGTGTATAGTGATAAGTAAGCAATGCGCCTGGGCCGGCACTAGCCCCGTCCATGCGAGTTTCCTCATCGACCATTGTTGGAGCAGCGTCATTTATCTGCTTTGCCGCAACTTCAAAGCCTTCGGCTAACTTGGCCATGATTTCTTGTTCTGTTGGCTTAGATGGAGAGAATGCTGCCTTTCCTACCTCCTTGCCAACTTGACTACCAATGCCAGAAAAGACAAGAACGACAATAAGGCCAATGATACCCCCTAAAATTGAAAGCAACTTTTTAATCATATCTTCTCCCTAACGCCTCAATCAGCCGACGCTTTAGCAGTCGGCTGCATTGACTTGTTAGAAATCATTTCATGCATTTGTGATTCTACCTTGGTAAGAATAGATACCAACATCTCCTTCGATGCCCCATCTTCTATACCATTGAGAATTTCATTCTTCTTATCATTCGGCATAAAAACCAATGTTTTTACTAGCGTCCCCAGAATCGGAGACAACAAATTGGTAGTAACTTCCTC
Organism: Salinivibrio sp. IB868; assembly: GCF_001995655.1. Lineage (NCBI taxonomy): Bacteria > Pseudomonadati > Pseudomonadota > Gammaproteobacteria > Vibrionales > Vibrionaceae > Salinivibrio > Salinivibrio sp. IB868. The sequence continues at coordinate 74,156 of NZ_MUEW01000006.1, read as the reverse complement.
AGCCATCTCAATCGATTTTTTTGAAACACGCTCTAGGTTTTCTATTCGTTCATCTTTTTCCCTAAGCTGGCGTTCTATTTCTTCTTCCAGCTTCCCTCGCTCCTCCTTCTGCTCCAAATCAACTTCCTTACGAATTAGTTTCTCTAACTTTTCCGGAGAGAAAGACTCTGAGTATTTAATTGCGGTATCCACAACCTTACTCTGACTATCTATCGCTGTGGACTGCTGAAGAACGATTCCTTTCGTTTCATTGAGGACTTTCTCCTGATGCTCTATTCGGTCTACTAAGACTTTGTTTTTGTTTTTCTGGTAGAAGAAAATTCCTAGAAGAATTGCGGTATTGATTAATGGTATTAAATTCTGTACTTCCATGAACTCTCCTAGATTTCTAACGCCGAACAGCACGCGCGGTTACGAAATGGAGGCGAAGCCGCAATGTAGTAACCGTCGCAGTGACTGTGATTGTTATGTTCATTGTGCACGCTGATCGTAAACTATCTGCGCGTCATCCAAAAACCCAAAGACCGCGCCCGCAATGCTTTCAGAGTTCTTTGTAAACTCCTCCATTTTATCAGCGAGGAACGAAGCAGCGGCATCGGTTACGTGACTCTCATTTAACCCAATTGAGTCTAGTCTCCCACTCAGTATTTTCTTCGCTTTGAGTGCCGTATCCACCCAATCAAGCCGATCGTCATTATAGCTATCATGATGAACTACAGAATTTCTCTCGAGACGATAAACCTCACATGTCTTTTTCACTCTTTTGATTGCTTCTTTTAATCCTGCCTGCTCCACCTTCCGGTTGGTCAAAATAGAGTTATGATTTACATGCTCTTTGGCCATCTGAATATCACAGAGATAATTCACAAACATTAGAACCCTGTCATAAACCGACTTGCTTCGAATCAAGTAGTTTTCAACATGAAACTCAATGTATTCAGCGAGCTGATGATCATTTTGGCAATAACGGTATGACTGCCGAATACAGTCTTCGGCAATTTTCAGCTTGTCTTGCGCGATCCGAATGGTCTTGCATGACTTCCAGCAATCAACATGGTACTGCTGAATATCGTCTAGCGCCTCATTCTTGGTGTGAGTCTCAAGGTCTCTAAGGAACGAATAAAATATCGGGTGACTCAAAATTTGACCTCTTGCCAAACATAACATTGTATTAGTGCGCACGCACGATTTCCCAAAATCGTTATCCGCACCATTTTCTACCTAACAGACTGATCCCAGGCGGATTTTTACTCTTTAATCGACACTGCTCTTCCGCTAAAGTGTGCATGCCGCCTATCACTACTCAGGTATTCACACTATCCGCAAGCGTGAGTCTGTAAACGACTGACTAATAGGATCTTTTTGTCATCCGTTCTGGGATAGTGTGAATTTGTCACGGATAAACGCGCACACTATTGGGTATCTCTGACCGATAAGCTGGTTAGGCATCCAGTGTTTAGCCATGCTACCGCCGATCAGTTGTCGGCACCTAACACGCCATCGAGTTGGTAGATTTGAAGCTAGTGTATCAAGGGCTGTTTTGGTTTTCGTGCGCTATTGTCCAAAGTGTTAGATAAACCATATTTTGTGAGATGGGTACAAGAAGTTACCTAGGCGCAACGGATAAATCATTTTAGTGGGCGTTTGTATCAGCCAGGGAAAAGAGGACTGCTAGCAGGATCGGAGTGTTGAGCATCTCTCAGTGTTACCCCGCTGATTTTTTCTAATGCGAAAACGGGAGTTGTACCCGTTCCTTGTTTGACTAAGTGTTTGACTAAAAATCGGCAGGTACAAAAAAGGCGTAGTAGGTACTAACCTGCTACGCCTTGCTATAACTGGTGGCCCCTCCCAGACTTGAACTGGGGACCAATCGATTATGAGTCGACTGCTCTAACCACTGAGCTAAGGGGCCGAATGGAATGGGATTATAGGGGAAGGCTCACAGGGTGTCTAGCTGTAAGGGGGGCGAATTCAGTATGCTTTTTGAGCACTTAGCGTGTTGCGGGATAAACAAGCGCCGCCAATGTGGCGGCACTCACGCTTTGCTTGCTTAGGAGGTTACCGCCTTATTGCATGGCGGGGTCTTGGCTGTCTTCTGCCGGCCAGGTGCTGTTGTCATCTTCTGGCATTGGCTGCGTGTCGCAATCCGTGCCGCCGTCTGGGCAGGTTACCACGGGTTGGTCGCCTTGTGGTTGGCTGGCTTCGTTGGCCATCGCGGGGCCGGCGAGGCCAACCATCATCATGAGTGCGCTAAGAGTCAGTGCTTTGTTTTGTGTTTTCATCATGTTCTCCTTCCTAGTATTGTCGTTTGCCCTTGAGGACATAAACACTATCTCGTACTCATCGCGCGGCCCTGTCATTCTCTCGCTATAAGGCGGTAAAAGGATTGTCTAGTTTGTCGCCAACTTATCAGCATTGTCAGCGCTTGATTAAATCCCTCCTTCGCGGTCAGAAAACCATCAAAACGGTGTGTTATTGGTCAATTCATGGCCTTTACGCTCGGTTTTGTCGCTTGCATCTTGCTGGCACGCGCTTTACCATCAAAGAATAATTAAACACAAATATCGATTTAATATTCAATTTAGCGCGTTATTTAGGGATAGATATGAAAAGCGACCTCTACCAGCAATCACTGCTCACCTTACTCGACTTGTCACCTCAGCAAATCCACGATCTGGTTGATGATGCCGCTGCACTAAAAGCGGCAAAAGCCTGTGGTGAGGAAACCCCACAGCTCACGGGCAAAAACATTGCGCTGATTTTTGAGAAAACGTCGACCCGTACCCGCTGTGCCTTTGAGGTGGCAGCGTTTGACCAAGGCGCACAGGTCAGCTACCTCGGCCCTAGCGGCAGCCAGATTGGCCATAAAGAAACCATGAAAGACACCGCGCGGGTGTTAGGGAGAATGTACGATGGCATTCAATACCGTGGCTTTGGCCAAGAGGTGGTCGAGACGCTCGCCGCACATGCCGGGGTGCCGGTGTGGAATGGCTTAACGGATGATTTTCATCCCACCCAAGTGTTGGCCGATCTGCTCACCATGCAAGAGCACAGCGACAAGCCGCTTAATCAAATCGCGTTTGCGTATGTGGGGGATGCGCGCAACAACATGGGTAATTCGCTATTGGTCGGCGCGGCGAAAATGGGGATGGATCTGCGCCTGATTGGCCCCAAAGCCTACTGGCCTGAGGCCGATTTGATTGCCGCATGCCAAGATATCGCCGCCAATACGGGCGCGACGCTCACCTTAACCGAAGACACCGCAGCGGTGAACGGTTGTGATTTTGTGTATACCGATATCTGGGTGTCGATGGGTGAACCCGAATCGGCCTGGGCGCAGCGTGTGGCTGATCTCACCCCTTATCAGGTGAATCCAAGCTTGATGGCCGCCACCGCGAATCCACACGCTAAGTTTATGCACTGTTTGCCTGCCTTCCATAACGATGAGACCGGTGTGGGTAAACAAATTGCCGATCAATACGGGCTCAATGGGCTGGAGGTGACCGACGCGGTGTTCGAATCTGAGCAGTCGATCGTCTTTGATCAGGCAGAGAACCGACTGCATACCATCAAGGCTGTGATGGTTGCCACACTCGTCAACGCAAGCACGTAAACGATTGCACTTTTGCTTGCACGACATAAATAGGGGCGTATAATTCGGCCAGATTTCACTACACGGCCAGAAGTTATGTTGGTTATTCCACCCACAAACAGCGATTTATCCGCCCCATTGCGGGACGGTATCCGCATTGGTCGTGATCGTAAAAACCTCCGTTTCGGAGGTTTTTTTTTGCCTGTAGCACACTGCAAAGAAAGGGACTCGCGTTATGGCCAATACGCTTTATAACAAACATATTATTTCCATTCCCGAGCTCAGCCGCGACGAGCTGGAGTTAATCGTCGCCACGGCGGGCGAGCTTAAAGCGCGCCCTAACCCGACGCTGTTGAAGAATAAAGTGATTGCCAGCTGCTTTTTTGAGGCGTCGACACGTACGCGCTTGTCGTTTGAAACCGCGATTCAACGTCTTGGCGGCTCGGTGATCGGCTTTCCCGACGGTGGCAATACCTCGTCAGGCAAAAAAGGCGAAACGTTGGCCGACTCGGTACGGGTGATTTCCTCGTATGTCGATGGCTTTGTGATGCGCCACCCAAAAGAAGGTGCCGCGCGGTTAGCCTCGGAGTTCTCTGAAGGTGTGCCGGTGGTGAACGGCGGTGATGGCGCTAACCAGCACCCAACCCAAACCCTGCTCGACCTGTTCTCGATTTACGAAACCCAAGGTCGGCTCGATAACCTCAATATTGCCATGGTAGGCGATCTGAAGTATGGCCGTACCGTGCATTCGCTGACGCAAGCCTTGTCAAAGTTCGAGGGGAACCGCTTTTTCTATATCGCCCCAGATGCGCTGGCGATGCCAGAGTACTTGCTCGATGAACTGACTGCCGCGGGCCACCCGTATAGCCTGCACAGCAGCATCACCGATGTGGTGCCTGAATTGGATGTGTTGTATATGACGCGGGTGCAAAAAGAGCGCTTTGATGAATCAGAATACGCGCACATTAAAGCGGCGTTCATTTTAAATGCGGCCATGTTGCGTGATGCCAAACCCAACATGAAGGTGATGCATCCCCTGCCCCGTGTGGATGAAATTACTGTGGATGTCGATAAAACCCCGCACGCCTATTACTTTGAGCAAGCCGAGAACGGCGTCTATGCCCGAGAGGCCCTGCTGGCACTGGTGTTAAACGAACAGGTTGAAGGAGTTGCAAAATGAGCACGGATAACAAACTACAAGTTGAAGCCATCTGTCACGGCACGGTGATCGATCATATCCCGGCGCATATTGGCTTTAAGATCTTAAACCTGTTTCAAATGCACGGCAGCGATCAGCGGATCACCATTGGCCTGAATCTGCCCTCATCGGCGTTGGGCAGCAAAGATCTGATCAAAATCGAGAACGTGGTGATCAGCGAAGATCAGGCCAGTCAACTCGCGCTGTATGCGCCACAGGCAACCGTCAATCAAATCGAAGACTATCAAGTGGTGGCCAAGCTGCCATTGACCTTGCCGGAAGTGATTCAAGGCATATTCCGCTGCCCTAATTCGAATTGTATTACCCACGGTGAGCCGGCGGTGGATAGCTCGTTCCGCGTGCTGAGTGAAGCAGATGATGTGAAGCTACGCTGCAAATACTGTGAGAAGGTATTCTCACGCGAGATCATGACGGAGCGTCACTGATACCCCGCAGCGGATACAGGCGCCGGGAGGCGCCTTAGTTTCGCACCTGTGCGGCGAGCACAAGGTCTAGGCGTAAAGCCTAGGCATAAAAAAACCAGCACTTGGGTGCTGGTTTTTTGTGTCTCACTTTCAAGGAGAACTTGCGACGCGGTTATTTCACCACGGTCAGCGTCGGCTTGCCTTTTTTGCTTGGCGTGGCCGGCGTGTCGTCTTCGTCATCCGCTTGCGGCAGTGCTTCAGGATCGTCAACGCTGTCGACCGACACCAAAGACGGCTCGTCGTCGTCTTCTCCCTCGCTGGATGGGGCGGTTTGTTCAAACATCTCCTCATCATCAGCGTGGGCGTACGCTGGCTCCATATCAAACATGGTGCCCGCGCCATTTTCACGTGCGTAGATGGCGAGCACCGCCGCCATAGGCACCAGCACTTGCTGAGGCTTGCCGCCAAAGCGCGCGTTAAAACACACGTGCTCGTTGCTCAGCTCCAAGTTACCGACCGCACGTGGGGCGATATTGAGGACAATTTGTCCGTCTTTAACGTAATCAAACGGCACTTGTACGCCCGGCAAGGTCGCATCCACCACCATGTGAGGGGTGAGATCGTTATCTAATAACCAGTCGTAAAACGCACGCACTAAATACGGGCGGCGTGGTGTCATCGCAAATTCTGATGTAGACATTATTGACCTGTTAGTCGCATTTCACGTTCAGCTTCTGTCAGTGAGGCGAGAAACGAATCACGCTCAAACAGACGCGTCATGTAATCTTTTACTTGCTTCGCACCTGGGCCAGTTAGCTCAATGCCTAGTGCAGGCAAACGCCACAGCAGCGGCGCTAAATAGCAATCTACCAGGCTAAACTCTTCGCTTAAGAAGTAAGGATCTTCGGCGAATACTGGAGCCAGAGCCAGAAGCTCTTCACGCAGCTGCTTACGCGCTTTGTCGGCGTCGTCAGCACTGCCTTCCATAATTTGGTCAACCAAGGTATACCAGTTACGCTTGATGCGGTACATCATCAAACGGCTTTGTGCACGGGCAACAGGGTATACCGGCATCAATGGTGGGTGAGGGAAACGCTCATCCAAGTATTCCATGATGATATCCGCGTTGTACAACGCTAACTCACGGTCTACCAAGGTTGGAACAGAGTTATAAGGATTTAAGTCAACCAGATCTTCTGGCAGATTATTCGGATCCACCAGCTCGATTTCTACACTGACACCTTTCTCTGCGAGGACGATGCGTACCTGATGACTATAGAGATCAGATGCGTCAGAGAATAACGTCATCACCGAGCGTTTATTGGCAGCAACAGCCATCAACCCCTCCAGGATGTTCAATATCAATAGAAAGCAATGGGGACCTAAAGTCCCCATTGCGGATTAGCAACACACTAGATTAACCGATCAGTGCACATCGCGCCAATATTCTTTCTTGAGGAAGTACGCCAAAATCAAGAATACCACGAAGAAACCAATCACCCACCAGCCCAGTTGCTGGCGCTCTAGCTTCACCGGTTCCCCTGAATATTCAAGGAAGTTAACCAGATCGCGCACCGCATTATCGTACTCGCTGGCACTGAGTTCGCCGTTGCCGTCAGATTTGAGACCAACAAACTCTTCCACCGGCTCACCGTCCACCATACGTGTTTCGTACACTTTACGGGGTGTGCCTTGAAGCTCTTCGAGCACGTGTGGCATACCCACGTTCGGGAACACGGTATTGTTCACCCCAAATGGGCGCGATGGGTCGACGTAGAACGAACGTAAATAGGTATATAGCCAATCCACGCCACGCACACGTGCCACCAAGGTTAGATCGGGCGCAGGTGCACCGAAGTATTGCGCGCCCGCCTCTTGTGTCATGGCGTTTTTCATCAACTCGCCGTAATCGGCATTCTTATCGACAATCAGGTTATCTTCCATCAAGTCTTTAGGAATATTGAGATCTTCGGCCACACGCTGATAACGCTGATACTGCGTAGCATGGCAGCCAAAACAGTAGTTCATGAACAGTTTGGCGCCACGTTGCAATGAGGCTTTGTCCGTCAAATCATTGTTGGCTTCGTCCAAGTGGACATTACCACCGGCGGCCATCGCCAAAGAGGGCAACAGCGCGCACAAGATTACAATCCATTTTCTCATTTGAATGTCACCCTCTCTGGTAGCGGTTTCGTTGCCTCATTTTTGCTGTAGAAGAACAACAGCACGAAGAACATGAAGTAACAGAAGCTGAAGATCTGCGCCAGCAAGGTGTACGTTGGGGTTGCTGGCAACGCGCCCAGAATACCCAGAGCAATAAAGGCAATCACAAATTGGACGATGTTCGCCAAGTGCAGCTTGCTGCGGTAGCGGTATGAGCGCACACGGCAGCGGTCAAGCCACGGCAGGATGAACAGCATCACAATCGACGCGCCCATGGCAATAACACCAATTAGCTTGTCTGGGATCGCACGCAAAATCGCGTAGAACGGCGTGAAGTACCAAACAGGGGCAATGTGCTCAGGGGTCTTCAGCGGGTTAGCCGCTTCAAAGTTGGGTGGCTCAAGGAAATAACCGCCCATTTCGGGATTAAAGAAAATCACGTAGGCGAACAAGATGCCGAACACACCCACACCAATCAAGTCTTTCACTGTCCCGTAAGGGTGGAAAGGAATCGAATCAATGATCTTATATTTCTTGGTGTAATCCGGGTGGAACTTGAACTGTGACTGCTGGCCATCGTCATCTGCCTCACCTTTCGGTAATTTAGTGTCGATACCATCTGGGTTGTTTGAGCCCACTTCGTGCAGTGCAAGCACGTGCAATGCCACCAACAGCAAGAGCACAATCGGCAGTGCAATCACGTGGAGAGCAAAGAAACGGTTCAAGGTCGCGCCAGAGACAACGTAGTCACCACGAATCCACAGTGTTAGGTCATCACCAATCACTGGGATGGCCCCGAACAAGGAGATGATGACCTGTGCGCCCCAGTACGACATTTGTCCCCATGGCAGCAGATAGCCCATAAAGGCCTCAGCCATCAGCACCAGGAAGATCAGCATACCAAATAGCCATAACAGCTCACGTGGCTTTTGGTAGGAGCCGTAGATCAGGCCACGGAACATATGCAGGTAGACCACCACAAAGAAGGCCGAGGCCCCGGTGGAGTGCATATACCTCAAGAGCCAGCCGTACTCCACATCACGCATGATGTATTCAACAGACGCAAATGCGCCTTCCGCTGAAGGTACGTAGTTCATGGTTAGCCAAATCCCAGTAAGAATTTGGTTAACCAGAACCAGCATTGCGAGCACCCCAAACATATACCAGAAGTTGAAGTTCTTCGGCATGGGGTACTCAGTCATGTGTTTGCGATACGCATTCATCGCTGGAATGCGTTTCTCAACCCAGTTCAGCAAGTTTTCCATTACGCAGTCCCCTCATCTTGTCCCACGAGTACCCGTTTGTCGTCCAAGTACATGTAAGGTGGAACGACCAGGTTTAGTGGTGCAGGTACGCCTTGGAATACGCGTCCTGCCATGTCAAATTTGGAACCATGACACGGACAGAAGAACCCGGCTTTCACCCCACTCACTTGCTCACTGAAACTGTCAGGCAGGTAGGTTGGCGAACAACCTAGATGGGTACAGATACCAACCGCGACAAAAATTTCAGGTTTAATAGAGCGGGTCTGGTTGGCTGCGTATTCTGGCTGTTGCGGCTGTGCCGAACCGGGATCACGAAGCTGGTCCTCGAAGCTAGACAGCTCTTCGACGACCGCGTCACTACGACGCACGATCCATACAGGTTTTCCTCGCCACTCAACACGGATCATTTGTCCGTCTTGTAGCTTACTGATATCGACTTCGACAGGCGCGCCCGCCGCTTTGGCTTTCGCGCTTGGGTTCCAAGACTTAATAAAAGGTACGGCAACTGCTACGGCCCCTAAACCGCCAACAACTGACGTCGTCGCAGTCAGGAAACGGCGTCGGCCGGTATTCACTGGCGCATTGCTCATCCAACATTCTCCCATGTGCTCCCGCTTGGATTTTTATTGTGTCCTTTGCGTCCATGGAGCGTACGGCTTACTTAAAAACGAATATGTAATAACGGCTGACTGGGATCAGTTCGATTAAATCTTAGCTGCTATTACGTCGGCTAGATGATAGAGAAAACCCTACTTTTTGACAAGATAAAGCTACCTTTTTGTAACAAATGTGAGCGGTGTGCACAGAATTGAGGAAAGGGTAATAAAAATGTTGGAAAGTGAGTGCTTATACACTGTTTTGAAAGGAAATAAATGAGTATTGCACCCAAGAATGACGGATAAATTGATGGATAAAAAAAGCCTGGCGTTGCCACCAGGCTTTTGCAGCAAATCTGACTGGAACGTCGATTAACGCTTCGAGAACTGCGGGCTGCGACGTGCTTTGCGTAGACCCACTTTTTTACGCTCAACGCGACGAGCGTCACGCGTAACAAAGCCAGCTGCACGTAGCGCAGGACGTAGTGACTCGTCATACTCCATCAGGGCACGAGTGATGCCGTGACGGATTGCGCCAGCTTGACCAGAGATACCACCACCAGAAACGGTGATGTACAGGTCTAGCTTCTCGGTCATTTCTACCAGCTCAAGCGGCTGACGAACGACCATGCGAGCGGTTTCGCGACCGAAATAAGTCTCGAGAGAACGCTTGTTGATCTCGATGTTACCGCTGCCCGGCTTGATGAAGACACGCGCTGCGGAGCTTTTGCGACGGCCGGTGCCGTAGTATTGTTCTGCCATTGCTTTATTCCTCTTAGATGTCTAGTACTTGCGGTTGTTGTGCCGCGTGCTTGTGCTCAGAACCTGCGTAAACTTTCAGTTTACGGTACATAGCACGACCTAGAGGACCGCGTGGCAACATACCTTTAACGGCTTTTTCAATAACCAGTTCAGGTTTTTCCGCGATCAGTTTTTCAAAGCTGATTGACTTGATGCCACCAATGTAGCCAGTGTGGCTGTAGTACATCTTGTCAGACTTTTTGCGGCCAGTAACAGCCACTTTCTCAGCGTTGATAACAACGATGTAGTCACCGGTGTCAACGTGAGGAGTGTATTCTGGCTTGTGCTTGCCACGCAGACGCGTTGCAATTTCAGTGGCCAGACGGCCCAGCGTTTTGCCTTCAGCGTCTACAACGAACCAGTCGCGTTTTACAGTTTCTGGTTTAGCAACGAAAGTTTTCATGCTAATGATTACCCGATTAATAAGTTTCACTTCAGGAGCCTAAGCTCCCACTGTTAAGCGCCCATACATCACCCCTTCGAGTGGTGGTACACTCGGCCTAAGCCTTTCAACAGTAACGGTGGGTCGCGAGATTATAGGGAAGAGTGGAGAAAAAATCACCTCCTTTTGGCAAAAAAATTCGGTGGATTTTTTTCAGTTGGTGATTGTTTGGCTACTGCACACCATTGTGTTGCGGGACGCGCGCCGTTAGCGAGCTTGCGCCCCGCGTTCTATCCGATTTAGGGCAAATGCGGCAACGCAAGATAGTCATGGCTTTGCATCTCGATGAGGCGTGATTGGCAGCGCTTAAATTCAAACGCCAACCGTTCGCCTTGATAGAGGCTATCCATGGGTACCGCCGCCGAGATGATTAGCTTCACGCTACGCTCGTAAAACTCATCCACCAAGGCAATAAAGCGCCGTGCGGCGTCGTCTTGCGCCCCGGTTAGCTGAGGCATATCAGCCAGCAGCACCGTGTGGTAAAGGCGTGCCAGTTCCATATAGTCGGTTTGACTACGTGCCGATTGGCAAAGCTCAGCAAAACTAAAGTGCACCACGCCGTCGCCATTTTCGAGGGTTTGCAGCGGCCGATGATTCACTTCAATCACATCCTGTTTCACCCCGCCCTCGCCATTGAGCTTTTTAAAGTAGGCATGCATTTGCGCGGTGGCGGCGTCATCTAAAGGATGATGAAAGATCTCCGCTTGCTCTAGCGTGCGTAAGCGGTAATCAACCCCTGAGTCGACATTGACCACCTCACAATGCTGATTAATCAAGGCGATCGCAGGTAAAAAACGCGCACGTTGCAATCCATTCCAATAAAGCTCATCCGGCACGATGTTGGAGGTGGCCACTAGGGTAATACCACGCGCAAATAGGGCTTCCATTAAGGTGCCCAAAATCATCGCATCGGTGATGTCAGAGACAAAGAACTCATCAAAGCACAATACTCGGGTTTCTTGAGCAAACTTATCGGCGATTTGTGGCAGAGGGTCAACCTCGCCATCCAAGGTTTTGAGCTCTTGATGAACGCGATGCATAAAGCGGTGAAAGTGCATCCGCATCTTGTTCTCAAACGGCAAAGCGTGGAAAAACGTATCCATTAGGTAGGTTTTGCCGCGCCCCACCCCACCCCAGAAATATAAGCCTTTTACTGGGGTCACTGGCGCGGGTTCGCGCTTACGCCAAGGCAGCCAGCTGCGCTTTTCGGGCATGGTGGGGACAATGGGATTGGCGACCAAGCGATGGTAGAGATCATCGAGTTTCTCCACTGCCATACGCTGCGCCGGGTCTTCAATAAAATCGTTGTGGGTCAGATCGTTATTATAATGCTCGAGTGGCGTCATTCCGTGAAAGCCTCATTGGTTATCGCCTCGCACGCATAGTAACACGCCCCGTGAAAACGTCACACGTCGGGCGTCACCGCGCACAACAGACCAAACACGTAAGACAGTATCCCAAGCGGAAAGCGACGTGTATAGTGAGCTAAATCTTCCCTTGCTGAGTCATTGGGGAATGTACGATATTATTAGGTAGGCAAGTGATTTTACTTGTCTTGACTGACCCGTCAGTGGTATCTGTGGACAGTCAACTTGTGACTACAAGGAGCAGTTATGGCCTGGATTAATAGCCTGATCTTTCTCGTCATCGGTATCGCGGTAGGCTTCTTTATTGCCCGCATGACGACGCGCGATCTCAAACAACAAAAAAACATGAAAAGGGAGCTAGAAAAGTCACGTTACGAGCTGGAGCAATATCGCCAAGAGTTGGTGGATCATTTTGCCCAAAGCGCAGAGCTGCTCGATACGCTATCCAAAGATTACAACAAGCTCTATCAGCATATGGCAAAGACCTCGACCGATTTGATGCCGAATTTGCCCGATCAGGACAACCCATTTGCTAAACGGCTGGGTAAAATCACCGAAGTGAAGGCCGAAACAACCAGTGAGCCGCCCAGAGACTACTCAGGCAGTGCCTCAGGACTGCTCAAAAGCGGTGAAGGTTCACGCGCGACGAGTTGATGGAGGATTGAACTTTTTCAGATTGCCCCCACTCTCATTTCATACCTCGACAATCGGAGTGTGAGTCTATGATGAAGAAGTCTTTACTAGCGATGAGTATCGCCGCGCTGACTCTTGGCGCGGCCTTTTCCCCTCTCCCAAGCCACGCCGCCCTACCGCAAACCGTAAACGGCGAAGCCATGCCGAGTTTGGCACCCATGTTGGAGAAGGTCTCTCCGGCCGTCGTCAGTATTGCCGTTGAAGGCAATAAAGTCGCGAAGCAGCGTATTCCAGAAGCCTTTCGTTTTTTCTTTGGCCCCAATCTACCGCCCGAACAAGCCCAAGAGCGCCCATTTCGCGGATTAGGCTCGGGGGTGATCATTGATGCGGATAAAGGCTATATCGTCACCAACCACCATGTGATTGATGATGCAGACCAAATCCGAGTACAACTAAAAGATGGTCGCGAGTACGACGCCACCTTGATTGGCAGTGACGAAATGTCTGACATTGCCCTCCTCCAGTTGGATGAAGATGCCAATAACCTCACACAGATCCCACTGGCCAACTCTGACGAGCTCCGCGTGGGCGATTTTGCGGTGGCGATTGGTAACCCGTTTGGACTGGGACAAACCGTTACATCAGGGATCATCTCAGCACTGGGACGCAGTGGTTTGAATTTGGAAAACTTTGAGAACTTTATTCAAACCGATGCGGCGATCAACAGTGGTAACTCGGGGGGCGCCCTGGTGAACCTTAATGGTGAGTTGATGGGGATCAACACCGCCATTTTAGGCCCCAATGGCGGTAACGTCGGGATTGGCTTTGCGATTCCGGTGAATATGGCGAAAAGCCTTGTCGATCAAATTATCGAGTATGGCTCGGTGCGCCGTGGCATGCTGGGTGTCACCGGGCGCGAGCTAACATCGGAGCTCGCCGATGCCTTTGGTCTTGCCACGCAACACGGCGCGTTTGTTAGCCAGGTGATGCCGGAATCGGCCGCGGAAGAAGCGGGGTTAGAAGCCGGTGACATCATCGTCTCGGTCAACGGCAAAAGTATTCGCAGCTTTGGTGAATTACGCGCCAAAATTGCCACCTTGGGCGCGGGCAAGCCTGTCACCTTGGGGGTTATCCGTGACGGTGAAAACCTAGAAATGGACACCACCCTCAAAGAAGCGAGCCAGACGCAAACCAAGGCCGATAACTTACACAAAGCCCTCACCGGTGCCGAGCTGAAAAATCACGACACCGAGCCGGCTGGGGTAGAAGTGACGGCCATTGAAGAAGGTTCACTCGCCGCGCGCTACGGGCTGCGTGAGGGGGATGTAATTGTCGGCCTCAACCGCCACAAGATTGAGAACCTCGGCGATTTGCGCAAGTTGCTTGAAGACAAGCCCAGCGTGTTAGCGCTCAATATCGTCCGCGACAACAGTTCCTTGTATCTGGTGATCCGCTAGTCCGCTCACGCGCGCCTGGCGCACACCGATTGATGCCTGCCTCCTCGGCAGGCATTTTTTTGCCCAGAGCGCGGTGATGATTTCCCCAACCCTCGCTGACAATGCTATTCTCTAGCTCCGCGTTAAGTTGCTTGAGGATGGCATTATTTATGCTGGCGTTATTGATTCGCTCTGTGATTATTGGCTTGGTGACGGCTGCCTTATTGTTGGTGGCGGTGCCGGACTTACGCTCGGGTCTGCTATCAGGCTTTTCAATTGCAGACAGCATCGAGGACGATCCCGTGGAGCTGGTGTCGTTTAATTACGCGGTTAAGCGCGCATCGCCGGCGGTGGTCAATATTTACACCCGCAACTACACCGGCAACGAACGATTAGCCCTCAACACTCAGGGGTTAGGCTCTGGGGTGATCATGAGCGCCAAAGGCTATATTGTTACTAACTACCACGTGGTCGCCGAGGCCGATCAGGTGATTGTGGCTTTGCAAGATGGCCGTATTTTCACCGCCCAAATGGTGGGCAAAGATCAACGCACCGACTTAGCGGTGATCAAGGTACAAGCCGATAACTTACCCGTGATCCCGGTCAACGAGCGTTATCAGCCTGCGGTGGGCGATACGGTGCTCGCGATTGGCAACCCCTATAACCTCGGCCAAACCACCACTTATGGCATTATTTCCGCGACTGGGCGTACCGGGATGAGCTTTTATGGCCGCCAAGACTTTTTACAAACCGATGCCGCAATTAACCGGGGCAACTCCGGCGGCGCCTTGGTCAACAGTCGCGGCGAGTTAGTGGGGATTAATACCGCCTCGTTCCAGCAAGCCACCGATTTGGAAACCTACGGCATCTCCTTTGCTATCCCCTACGGCTTGACCGAGAAGATCATGAATAAACTGATTGCCGATGGCCGAGTGATCCGAGGCTATATCGGGATTGATGGTCGCGATGTCAACCCAGTGATGGCGCGATTGCTGGATGCCGAGCAGCAACGAGGCGTCATGGTGTCTGGTGTTGACCAAGGGGGACCGGCGGATAAAGCGGGGATCCAACCGCAAGATTTAATCATTAAGATTGATGGTCAGTCCGTACGCGGGGCGCGCAGTGCCATGGATATGGTCACCGATACTCGCCCAGGCTCAACGCTAGATGTGACCCTTATTCGTGATGGTGAGACCCTGACACTGCCGGTCAAAGTGGGCGATGAAAGGCAGCGCCGCTAATACAATCGTTCTCGACGCTTATCGCGTCACGCCATAAAAAACGCCAGCAAGATGCTGGCGTTTTTGTGTCGAGTGAGTGGCAGGTTACTCCGCGTCAATCCGCTCTATTTTGGCTCCCAAGGCTTGGAGTTTATCCTCGATACGCTCATAGCCTCTATCGATATGATAAATCCGATCGACAATGGTCTCACCTTTGGCAATGCAGCCAGCAATCACGAGGCTTGCTGAGGCGCGTAAGTCGGTGGCCATCACCTGTGCCCCGCTTAAGCTGTCGGTATCACCACAGATCACTGTGTTGCCCTCAATTTCTGCATGTGCGCCCATGCGCTGCAGTTCAGGCACGTGCATAAAGCGATTTTCAAAGATGGTTTCGGTGATAATGCCCGTGCCTTTTGCCACCAAGTTGAGCAAGCTAAATTGGGCTTGCATATCGGTCGGAAAACCCGGGTGTGGCGCCGTGCGCACATTGACCGCTTTTAGCTCGCGATCGGTCATGTCGAGCTCAATGAAGTCATCACCGGTCACCACTTTAGCCCCCGCCTCTTCGAGCTTGTGCAATACCGCTTCGAGCAACTCCGGCGAAGTATGGCGACAAGTAATATGCCCGCCAGACACGGCCGCGGCGACCAAGAAGGTGCCGGTTTCAATCCGATCGGCCACGACTGAGTGCTTGCCGCCGCCGAGGCGCTCCACCCCTTCAATTTCAATCCGGTCAGTGCCTGCACCTGACACCTTCGCGCCCAGCATATTGAGGAACTTCGCGGTATCAACAATCTCTGGCTCACGGGCGGCATTTTCGATCACTGTGGTACCGTCAGCCAAGGTGGCTGCGCTCATGATGGTGACCGTCGCGCCAACGCTGACTTTGTCCATCACAATATGCGCCCCTTGCAAGCGGCCATCCACGGTCGCGCGCACATAGCCCTCATCCAAGGTGATGGTGGCACCGAGTTGCTCTAGACCATTGATGTGCAAGTCGACCGGGCGGGCACCGATGGCACAGCCACCAGGCAATGACACTTCGCCTTTACCAAAACGCGCCACTAAGGGCCCTAACGCCCAAATAGACGCGCGCATGGTTTTGACCAAATCATAAGGGGCACACAGCTCAGTAATGTCACTGGCATCGACATGCACAGAGCCGTTGCGATTAACCTTGGCACCTAAGCGAGATAACAGTGCCATAGTGGTATCAATGTCACGCAGCTTAGGGACATTCGCCACTTCGACCGGCTCTTCGGCCAGTAGTGAAGCAAATAAAATCGGGAGGGCGGCATTTTTCGCGCCGGAAATGGCCACATCACCTTTTAGCGGGCCATTGCCCGTCACTCGAAACTTTTGCATCAGACCCTCTTACAACTGCATCAGCTTTTTATCGCGCGCCCATTCAGCTGGGGTCATCGCTTTAATACTGACGGCATGGATATCATTGCGTGCAATATGCGCCATCAGCGGTGCATAAATCGTTTGTTGCTTTTTCACACGTGACATCCCGTCAAACATCTCTGCTACGGCAATCACTTCAAAGTGGCTGCCATCGCCTTTCACGTGCAGCTCGTCCACTGACAAAGCTGCCTCTAAAATGGCTTTAACTTCGCTTGCTTCCACGTTTAAACCCCTTTTTGATGCTCAGCATCGTCCAAAAATGTCTCTACATTGCTCAGCGATAAGAGCAACTTAAGTTGCTCTGGCACCCCTTGATAACGCACCTGTTGCCCTTTCTCACGCAGTTGCTTATCCAGGTGTAGCAACATCGCCATGCCGGCGGAATCTACACGTGATAGCGCGCTTAAATCCAGGCTCAAGGCAGTGTCAGTGGGGAGCCACTGGTCACGCTGGCGCCAAAAGTCAGGCACTGTGTCACGATCTAGCCGCCCTGACAAGTGATACTGTTGCCCGTCGCCGGCGGTGAAGCTCACGCTCATGAGGCGTCCTGCTTTTGTTTGTCTTCGCGACGGATGGGACGTTCAGCCAAGGTTTTTAATTGCTCGATGACCGAATCAATACCATCGCGACGTAGCGGTGCTTTCCATTCCGACTGCTTAGACTGGATCATACTCACGCCCTCGGCGGTGACGTCATAGGCTTGCCAATTTCCTGTCCGAGTATTTTTACGTAAGCTAAAGTCGAGGCGAATCGGTGGCCGTGACGGATCGGTAATATCGACCCGCACTTTGACAATCTTATCGTCAGGGGCAATCGGCTGATCTTTTTGTACCTCGACATCTTGGTCATCGTACTCAAGCAAGATCTGCGCGTAAGAGGCAATCATGTATTCCGTGAATGCCTCGGTAAAGGCGTCACGCTGCGCGGGCGTGGCTTTGCGATAGTACTGCGCGCCCAACACCAGTGATGCGGCATACCGAGTATGAATGTAAGGCAGTAACTCATCTTTGACCACATCACGCAGCAAGTCAGGATCAGCGCGGAATAAGGTGCGGTCTTTACGCAGGCGGGTAAAGGTGTTGTCCGCCACTTGCTCGATGAGCTGATAAGGGTTGGATTGATCAACCGGCTCGCTCGCCTGTGCCACAGTGCCAAGGCTTGAAACCAGCAGGCAAACGGCGCTGCTCAGTGCGATCCATGTCTTTTTCATGCTGTTTACTCCTTGTCACCAACGCTATAGAGGAACTGACCAATCAAATCTTCGAGTACCAGTGCCGATTTGGTGTCCTGAATCTTGTCGCCGGCGTCTAAATAGCCAATACCCAGCGCTTCATCCACGAAGCCTGGGGTGATACCAATGTACTGTTCACCCAATAAACCTGCGGTATAAATCGATGCCGAGCTTGATTCCGGAAAACGTCCGGCGTCAGCATTGATTTGCAGGGTGACTTGGGGGACATAAGTCTCGGCGTCCAACGCAATGTCGGTCACTTGGCCAACGGTCACGCCACCCACTTTGACCGGTGAGCGCACTTTTAAGCCACCAATATTGTCGAACTCAGCGGTTAGCGTGTAAGTATCCGCCCGTCCCCAACGCTGGACATCGGCCACTTGAAACGCCAAGACCAATAACGCTGCAATGCCAGCAATGACAAAACAACCTACCCAAAATTCTGTTTTACGACTCTGTTGCATGATTAATTCCCAAACATGAGTGCAGTAAGGACAAAGTCTAGGCCGAGCACGGCCAACGATGAATGTACCACAGTACGCGTGGTGGCGCGGCTGATCCCTTCCGATGTCGGCGTGGCATCATAGCCGTTAAAAAGCGCAATCCAGGTCACAGCCACCGCAAACACCACACTTTTTATCAGTGCGTTGCCCACGTCATAGCCCAGATCGACCGACGCTTGCATCACCGACCAGAAACTGCCGTGGTCAATGCCTTTCCAGTCGACGCCGACCAGCTCGCCGCCCCAAATGCCCACCAGCATAAAAATCACTGCCAGCAGTGGCATGGCAATCACACCCGCCCAAAAGCGCGGTGCTATCACTCGGCGTAGCGGGTCAACCGCCATCATCTCTAGGCTTGATAACTGCTCGGTGGCTTTCATTAAGCCAATTTCTGCGGTCAGTGCTGACCCAGCTCGGCCAGCAAATAGCAAGGCAGTCACCACAGGGCCAAGCTCACGTAGCAGCGACAAGGCCACCATTTGTCCAAGGCTGGTTTCCGCGCCAAAGTCTGACAACACCAGATACCCTTGCAAGCTCAGCACCATACCAATAAACAGGCCAGAGACCATGATGATCGCCAGTGAGCGAACGCCTACCGAATAGAGCTGCTTGACCAATAGCGGGAAGGTTTTGCTCGGTTGCGGACGGCCAATCAGTGCGCCTGTCATCACAAAGGTTGCGCGGCCCATGGATTCGGCCACGCGCATGGCCCGGCGGCCCACGTCTTCTATGTGTGTTCTGATCACCGGAAAATCTCCTGGGTTAACTCGCCAGCGGGATAGCGAAAAGGTACCGGCCCATCAGCATGCCCTTCTAAAAACTGTTTTACCCATGGGTCAGGATTGTCACGCAGCGATTGGGGCGAACCACTGGCAATAATGCGGCTATCGGCGAGCAAATATACCTGATCGGCAATACTCATGACCTCTGGCACATCGTGCGAAACCACCACACAGGTCAATCCCAGTGCTTGGTTAAGCTGACGAATCAAGGTCACCAGCACCCCCATGGTGATCGGATCTTGGCCGACAAAGGGCTCATCAAACAAAATCAATTCAGGGTCAAGCGCAATCGAGCGTGCGAGAGCCGCACGACGTGCCATCCCGCCCGATAAATCACTGGGCATTAATCCTTGCGCGCCACGTAAGCCCACCGCTTCTAGCTTGAGCATCACGATGGTGTGAATAAGCGACTCGTCCAAGTCGGTATGTTCGCGCAGCGGGAAAGCGACATTATCAAACACCGACATATCGGTGAATAACGCCCCTGATTGGAACAGCATGCTCATACGCTGACGGACTTCAAACAACTTGCGTCGTCCTAGGGAAGGAATAGCGTGGCCATCAAACACAATCTCGCCCGCATCGGGTTTAAGCTGACCGGCAATCAAACGCAGCAAGGTGGTTTTGCCTATCCCTGATGGCCCCATGATCGCGGTTACTTGGCCACGTGGCACTTGCAAATCAATATTGTCAAAAATGCATCGATTGCCCCGTGAGAAGGTCATCCCACTGATATCTATCAGGCTCTGTGCTGCCATGGCCGCATCTCATGGTTAGAAAGGAACAAAATTAAGTGGCTGATAATAAGGCGTCACCCACTCTAACACAAGCCACGCCGCACCTCAGCGCCCACAGGACGTGACTTATCCCTGATAATAGCAGCTTATCTTCGCTTTTCTTGTCAGACATAGGTCAGCTTACGTCCGACTAATGTAACGCTGCCATTCATAGCGACTGTTTCACGATGACTGTTTCATGGCGACCATTTCATGGCGACCGTTTCACGGCGACAACCCTCATGTTGATGAATGAAATCACCGATTTCATCGCTAAAGCACGGGCTTTTCGCTTCACATTTACCCCGTTAGCCGTCAGAATTGCACCTCATTTGTACCCAATCAAAAAACGCAAAGGATAGGTGTCATGGTCATAGCGGTTGCCATACTCATTGTTGGACTCATCGTGCTAGTGTGGAGTGCCGACCGATTAGTGTTCGGTGCGGCAGCAATCGCGAAAAACTACGGGGTCTCTCCGCTGGTGATCGGGATGACTATTTTGGCCATGGGCTCCTCTGCCCCAGAGATGATGGTCTCGGCCAACGCCGCCTTAGCGGATAAAACCGACACCGCCGTGGGTAATGTGTTGGGCTCCAACATCGCTAATATTGCGCTGATCCTCGGTTTCACCGCACTGATTAAGCCCCTTTCTATTGGCTCGACTATTATTCGTCGCGAGCTGCCTCTGATGCTAGGGGTCACCGTATTGGCTGGGGTGCTGCTTTGGAACAACCACCTGGGCTTTTTTGAAGGCGTGGGGCTGTTCACCCTGTTTGTGATTTTCATCCTAATGATGCTAAAAATCGGCAAAGACTCGGGTGGCACCGATCCAATACTGGCCGACCAACAATCGGATATTCCTAATGATGTCAGTAACCTGAAAGCGGTGCTGTGGATCATCATTGGTTTGCCATTGCTGCTGGTCTCTTCCGATCAAGTGGTTGACTCGGCGGTGACCATCGCGCAGTACTTTGGCATGAGCGATTTGGTGATCGGCTTGACCATCATCGCCATTGGCACCAGCTTGCCTGAGCTCGCCGCGTCGATAGCAGGGGTAATGAAAGGGGAAGATGATTTGGCCGTCGGCAATATTATCGGCTCAAACGTGTTCAATATTCTCGCAGTGATGGGGATCCCAGGATTACTCAACCCCTCAGCGATCAGTGAGTATGCCATGAGCCGCGATTATTATATTATGTTGGTGCTTTCCATCATGTTGCTGATTTTTGCGCTCGGTAAATCACGTAGCATCAACCGCATTGAAGGCGCTGTTTTTCTCCTTTGTTATATCGGCTATCAAGGCTACCTGTTTGTTAACGCAGCAGCCTAAACGGACACGAGTATGAGTGATTACAGTTTTGATTTTCGCCGCGCAGGGCTTGATGTGCTCAACATTGAGCAAGACGCGATTGCGCAGCTAAAAACGGCGATCGATGACCACTTCGCGGCCGCTTGCCAACTCATCTTACATGCCACGGGGAAAGTGGTGGTGATGGGCATGGGTAAATCCGGCCATATTGGTAAAAAAATCGCCGCGACATTGGCCAGCACGGGGACGCCCGCGTTTTTTGTCCATCCAGGGGAAGCCAGCCACGGCGATCTGGGAATGATAAACCAAGGTGATGTGGTACTGGCCATTTCCAACTCAGGGGAAGCCGGTGAAATCTTAACCTTGCTGCCCGTGATTAAACGCCTCGGGATCCCCTTGGTCTGTATGACCGGCAACCCTAATTCCAGCATGGGTCAGCTCGCGAAAGTGAATCTCAATATTCATGTCCCGCAAGAAGCCTGCCCATTGGCCTTGGCCCCCACCTCCAGCACCACCGCCACCTTAGTGATGGGCGATGCCCTCGCGATGGCGTTGATGCAAGCCAGAGGCTTTACCGCGAACGACYTTGCCCTCTCCCACCCCGGCGGCGCACTGGGGCGTAAGCTATTATTACGTATCAGTGATTTAATGCACCAAGACGAGCGCTTACCCGTGGTTGAGGACTCCGCCACCGTCCGTGATGCGCTTTTAGAGGTGTCAGAAAAAGGCCTAGGCATGACCGCGATTGTTGATAGCCACGGGCAACTGACGGGCGTGTTTACCGATGGCGATTTGCGCCGCTTGCTGGATATGCGCATTGACCTGCATACCACCACCATTGGCTCAGTGATGTCGACAAACCCGGTGACCATTGAACCGGAACTGCTCGCGGCAGAAGGACTCAAACTCATGGAAGAGCGTAAAATTAACGGACTGCTGGTTGCTAAAAACGGCCAGCTGCTCGGCGCCCTTAACATGCATGACCTTTTAAAAGCCGGAGTTATCTAATGGCCTCCACTGTGATTGACACCCTCTATGGCCCTGTGGCTGCCGACGTTTTTCAACGTGCGGCGGCGATAAAACTGCTGATTTGCGATATTGACGGCGTCTTCTCCGATGGCCGCGTATACATGGGCAATCAGGGTGAAGAGCTCAAAGCATTTCATACCCGTGATGGGTATGGCATCAAGTCGATCATGAATGCCGGCATCGAGGTCGCGGTGATCACAGGCCGCCAATCGCAGATTGTCGCGAACCGAATGCAAGCCCTCGGTGTCCAACATGTTTATCAAGGACAAAGTGACAAACTTACCGCGTATCAAGACTTGTGCCGCCATGTTGATGTTTTACCCGCACACACGGCCTACATTGGCGATGACTTAATTGATTGGCCGGTGATGGAGAAAGTCGGGCTTGCCTGCTGTGTGGCCGATGGTCACCCACTCCTGAAGCGTCGCGCGCACTTTGTCACCCAAACAGGTGGTGGCTTTGGCGCGGTGCGTGAAGTGTGCGATTTGATGTTAGAGGCGCGTGGCGAACTCGACCAACACAAGGGCTTGAGTTTATGATCCGGCGGCTGGGCCTGCTTATACTGATCGTGCTTTGCGCAGTGAGCGGTTACTATTTATTGGTTCAGCATGGTTGGCAACGGGTACAACAGGTGACACCTGATGCCGAGAAACCTCTGTTTACTGGCGAAGCGATTGAAACCGTCCAATACAATGCGGATGGCGTGCGCAGTTACACTGTGCAAGCCAAACACCTTGAACATTACGCCAAAATTGACGAGACCCATTTCAATGAGCCCGTGCTTTGGACCTATAAGGAAGGCAAAGAGGAAGAGTGGCGTGTGAGCGCTAACTACGCGGTTTTGTCCGACGAACACCTGCTGACCATGACAGGTAACGTACGCATTTTTAACCTACTACCGAATGCACAAATTAACTCGGTAGCCACCGATTCGGTGACCTTGAATCTCACCACGCGAGATTTTTGGTCCGAGAGTCCGACGACGATCACCGGCACCCGTTTTCAAACCAAGGGAAAACGGGTGAAAGGAAATTTCGGTAACCACCAGATGGAATTGTTAGACGATGTTAGAGGCCGATATGAAACGACCCCTCGTTAAAGCGCTGGCAGGTGCCATGTTGCTGCTGTCGCATTACTCACTGGCACTAAGCAGTGATACTGAGCAACCTATTTATATAGAGTCAGAAAGCCAGCACCTAGATATGGCCACAAACACGGTGACCTTTACCCAAAACGTGGTGCTGACCCAAGGCAGCATTAAAATCCTGGCCGATAAACTGATCGTGATTCGCCCCCAAGGCCAAGAGGGTGATGAAACCATCGAAGCCTATGGTAAGCCGGCCACGTTTGAGCAAACCATGGACGATGGCAAAGAGATTCATGGCGAAGCCAACAAACTGCGCTACGAAGTGGGCAATGAATTTCTTAAAATGTCGACCAATGCGATGCTTGAGCAAAGTGGCAATCAGGTGGAAGGTAACGTGATCACCTATGAAATCGACAAGCAACAACTTGTAGCAGAAAGTGATAGTACCAAACGCGTCACCACGATTTTGCAGCCGAGCACCAAATCGTCATCCTCTCAGGATGCATCCACGTCAGACGAGCAATAAGAGGCGACATGGCAACACTCACAGCAGCCAATTTGGCCAAAAGTTATAAAGGGCGAAAGGTGGTCGCCGATGTCAGCTTGGAAGTGAAATCCGGTGAAATTGTTGGTCTTTTAGGCCCTAACGGTGCAGGTAAAACCACGTCGTTTTACATGATTGTCGGCTTGGTCGCTCGTGACGAAGGGGCCATCTATATCGATGACAAAGACATTAGCATTCAGCCGATGCATAACCGCTCACGCCTGGGGATTGGCTACTTACCGCAAGAGGCCTCGATATTTCGCAAGCTGAGCGTCTACGATAACCTAATGGCGGTGTTACAAACCCGTAAGTCGTTAAGCAAAGAAGAGCGCCAAGACAAGGCAGAAGATCTGTTGGATGAGTTTAATATTCAGCATATCCGTGACAGCCTAGGGATGGCCTTATCCGGTGGTGAGCGCCGTCGGGTAGAGATCGCGCGTGCATTGGCCGCCAACCCAAAATTTATTTTGCTGGATGAGCCGTTTGCAGGGGTCGACCCGATATCGGTGATCGATATTAAGAAAATCATCGAGCACTTACGTGATCGTGGCTTAGGCGTGCTGATTACCGACCACAATGTGCGCGAAACACTCAGTGTCTGTGAACATGCTTACATTGTCAGCCAAGGACACTTGATTGCACACGGTACCCCTGATGAAGTGCTTAATGATGAGCATGTCAAACGGGTCTATTTGGGTGATCAGTTCAAACTCTAATGCACCTGATTACGCCAACTCGGTGAGCGTGTTCGGATAAAATATAGTGGACTGGCTCACGCTACAAACTGCCAATCAAGGCTATAGTTAATAAAGAGCGCTTGCCCTGTTAGCCAGAGCAAGCGTTTTTAACCTCTTCGGTCGTTGAAATAAGGAAAGGTGTACCGCCTCTATGAAACCCACGCTTCAGCTTAAGCTTGGACAACAGCTCGCAATGACACCGCAATTGCAGCAGGCTATCCGTCTGCTGCAATTGTCGACGCTGGACTTGCAACAGGAGATCCAAGAAGCGTTGGAAACCAACCCGCTGTTGGAACATGACGAAGGCCAAGATCAGGAGGCCAGTCAGCACGAGCAATCCCATGATCAAGATACCGCTGAGCAAGAAACAGCAACCGCCAGCGCGGACACCATGGAAACCTCGGACGCGTTTGAAAAGAACGAAATGCCGGACGATCTCCCGGTCGATACGACTTGGGATCATCTCTACTCTGCCGGTACCGGCAACACAGGCGCAGGGGCCAGCGGATACGACGACCAACCCGTTTACCAAGGGGAAACCACCCAAACGCTCTACGACTATTTAAAATGGCAGCTCGAACTGACGCCCTTTTCGGAAAACGATCAGGTGATCGCCATGGCGATCATTGATGCGGTGGACGATCAAGGTTACTTGTCGGTCAGCACCGAAGAGATCCTCGACAGCTTAGGAAGCGAAGAGATTGAGCTTGACGAAGTCGAAGCGGTGCTCAAACGCGTGCAACATTTTGATCCGCTGGGTGTGGCGTCTCGCTCACTGCAAGAGTGTTTGATGCTGCAACTGGCAACCTACGACGCCGATACCCCTTGGCTCAACGAGGCTCGTAAAGTGCTCACTGAACACATGGACTTACTCGCCAACCGTGATTATCGCCAGTTGATGCGTGAAACCCGGCTAAAAGAGCCTGAGCTTAAGTCAGTGATGCAATTGATTCATAGCCTCGAGCCACGCCCAGGTAACTTGATTGTGACCAACGAGGCCGAATATGTGGTGCCTGATGTCTCCGTGTTTAAGCATCAAGGGCAGTGGGTGGTCCAAATCAACCCAGATAGCGTGCCCAAACTGAAAGTGAACGAGCAATACGCTGCCTATGGTCGTAATGGTTGTAGCCCCTCTGATAGCCAGTTTATTCGCTCACACCTACAAGAAGCCAAGTGGCTGATCAAAAGCCTGGAAAGCCGTAATGACACCTTGCTGAAGGTGGCACGCTGTATTGTCGAACATCAACACGACTTCTTTGAGTACGGGGAAGAGGCCATGAAGCCGATGGTGCTTAACGACATCGCCTTGGATGTCGATATGCATGAGTCAACCATTTCCCGTGTCACGACACAAAAGTTCATGCATACGCCGCGCGGTATTTTCGAGCTGAAGTACTTTTTCTCTAGTCACGTCAGTACCGACAATGGCGGCGAGTGCTCATCCACAGCAATTCGCGCACTGATCAAAAAATTGGTCGCTGACGAGCCGGCTAATAAGCCGCTTAGCGACAGTAAGATTGCCACATTGCTGGCCGAGCAAGGCATTAAAGTTGCACGACGGACCATTGCTAAGTACCGAGAGTCACTGGGTATTGCGCCGTCAAACCAGCGTAAGCGTCTGCTATAGGCGCCTCAACAGAAGGAAAGTGTGTATGCAAATCAATCTGACCGGACAGTCTGTCGACGTCACGCCACCACTACGCGAGTATGTGGAGACCAAGTTTGCTAAACTCGAGCGCTTTTTCGAGCACATTAATAATGTCCATGTTGTACTGAATGTCCAAAAGCTCGACCAGATTGCAGAAGCAACGCTCCACGTGAACAACGGGGAGATCCATGCAAAAGCACAATCGCATGATATGTATGCGGCCATCGATGGGCTGACCGATAAGCTGGTCAAGCAACTGAGTAAACACAAAGAAAAGCTCAAACAGCACTAAGCTATGGAACTGAAAGAAGTACTGTCAGTGGACTGCACCCGCAGTGCCGTCCACTGCTCTAGCAAGAAACGCGCCCTGGAAATCATCAGCCAGGTTGCTGCGGACAAGCTGGGCACCAACGCACAAACCTTGTTTGAATGCATGCTAAGCCGCGAAAAGCTGGGGACGACCGGCATTGGGGCGGGCATTGCCATTCCCCATGGCCGCACGCTCGACAGCCAACATGCCGTAGGCGTGCTGCTACAATGCGCCGAGCCCATAGAGTTTGATGCGGTGGACAAACGGCCTGTCGATCTGCTGTTTGCGCTGCTAGTGCCCGATGAACAGTGCAAGGTACACCTGCAAACCCTGTCTGCGATTGCCGAGAAGTTGAATGACAAAAAGCTGTGTCGTCAGCTGCGCAATGCCAATTCAGACCAAGAGCTGTACAATATCATTACCCAATAATGGGCAACGCTGACGGGAGCGAACTATGATGCTAAAAATTGTCAGTGGCCGTTCCGGCTCAGGAAAGTCAGTGGCATTGCGGGTACTGGAGGATCTTGGTTATTACTGCGTGGATAACCTGCCCGTCAACTTACTGCGTGACTTTGTTGTCTCGCAAGACGATGCGGACGCAAAAATTGCCGTCAGTCTCGATATTCGCAATCTCCCCAACGCCAAAGAGCCGGTTGCCGACACCTTGGCTGCACTGCGCGAAATCTGCGATGTCACTGTGTACTATTTAGACGCCGACGATAAAGATCTGATTAAACGCTTCAGTGAAACCCGTCGTCTGCATCCCCTTTCTCGACACAACCTCTCATTAGAGCAGGCCATCCAAGCTGAAAAGCAGCAAATGGCGCCAATTAAAGAGCACGCGGATCGGGTAATTAACACCACGGGCTTGTCGATTCACGACTTGAGTGAGTCCGTACGTTCACTGGTACTGGGTCGCACCAGCAGCGATTTGGTGATGGTGTTTGAATCCTTTGGCTTTAAGCATGGTTTGCCCGCCGATGCCGATTATGTCTTTGATGTCCGTTTTCTCCCCAATCCACACTGGGAGCCCGCGCTTCGCCCTCATACTGGGCTCGAGAAGCCTGTGCGTATGTTTCTCGCCGCCCAACCTGACGTGGCCATGTTAGTGGCGCAAATAAAAGGTTTCCTCGAGTCGTGGCTACCTGCACTTAAAAACAATAACCGTAGCTATGTGACCGTGGCGATTGGCTGTACCGGGGGCAAACACCGCTCGGTGTATGTCGCGCAATACTTGTCGGATTATTTTCAGGAGCTGGGCGAGCAAGTGCAAACGCGTCACCGTACCTTGGAGCAAAAACAGTGACCTCGGTATCGACTCAAGTATGTATTCGTAACCGTTTAGGCTTGCATGCACGCGCCGCCATCAAGCTGGTTGAACTGGTGCAAGAGTATGATGCCGATGTGGTGCTGCAAAGCACAGATAAATCCGCCACTGCTGACAGTGTAATGGCCATGCTGATGCTGGAATCAGCGCAAGGCGAAACCATTACGGTATCGGCCAGCGGCCCGCAGGCAACAACAGCGCTTGATGCGGTGAAAGCATTATTTGAGGCGGGCTTCGACGAAGACAGCTAACGGTCCCGCCTCCTCAACCACTGCGCTGACCAGCGCGGTGAATGGCGCTAAATCCCCTCTATCACCGATTTGTCATGCGACAGACTCCCCTGATTAGGTTAGAATTTTAGTCATTGCATTTGGGGGAGTGGCCGATGGCAGACACATTAGAACAAGAACAAAGTAACCTAACCCACCAACGGCTCCAAGAAGTCACTCAATTGCTTGAGCAAGGCATGTTTGTGCGCGTACGCCGTATGCTCGAGGACATGGAGCCAGAAGACACTGCTCACCTTTTAGAGGCCTCTCCGCCGAAAGGACGTCTGGTACTTTGGCAGCTCACCGACCCGGAAGATCAAGGTGAGATCCTTGATGAGCTCTCAGAAGATGTGAAAGACGGCATCATGGTTCGCATGGCCCCTGATCAGCTCGCGGCAGCGACGGAAGGGATGGAAACCGATGATGTCGCTTACTTGCTCCGTAGCCTACCGCAAGACGTTTCCCAAGACGTGCTGGCGGAAATGGATGCCCAAGACCGGACGCGCGTACAGCAAGCCCTCTCCTACCCCGAGGAGTCCGCGGGCGGGATCATGAATACTGACGTCATCACCATTCGTGATGATGTGACCGTGGATGTGGTATTACGCTATTTGCGGATGCGCGGTGAGTTACCCGACACCACAGATACCCTGTATGTGATCGACCCAAACGGCCGCTTAATTGGTAATTTGCCGATCAGTGCCCTGTTGGTTAACCAACCGGATACCGATATCGCTGACATCATGGATGCACCGGATGAGGCGATCAGTGTCACCATGGACGACGGTGATGTCGCCAGCCTGTTTGAACGCCGTAATTGGGTCTCAGCCCCCGTGGTGGATGAGCACAACCACTTGGTCGGTCGAATCACCATTGATGATGTGGTGGACATTATTCGTGAAGACGCTGAACACTCGATGATGAGCATGGCAGGCCTTGATGACGAAGAAGACACCTTTGCCCCCGCGTTTAAAAGTGCGCGTCGTCGTAGCATCTGGCTGGGGATCAATGTATTGGCGGCCTTAACCGCGGCATCGGTCTCCAACATGTTTGAAGGCACCTTGGATAAAATGGCAGCCATCGCGGTATTGATGACCATTGTTCCTTCCATGGGCGGCGTGGCTGGCAACCAGACCGTCGCCTTGGTGATTCGCGGCCTGGCAGTTGGCCATATTGGCGACTCCAATACCCGCTGGCTGCTGGCCAAAGAAGCCACCGTTGGCATGATTAACGGCCTTGTCTGGTCGCTGATCATTGGCGGTGTGGTGGTATTATGGAAAGGCAGTCTTGAGCTGGGGTTGATCATTTCAGGCGCGATGATGGTCAACTTGTTTGTCGCGGGTATTGCTGGGGTGGCGATCCCCACGTTACTGAAAAAGTACAATATCGATCCGGCATTGGCCGGTGGGATGGCCCTGACCACCGTCACCGATGTGGTTGGCCTGCTCGCGTTTTTGGGGCTGGCCACCTTATTTATTACCTAGCCTCTATTACCTAGCCTCGTTAGGATAAAAAAAGGCGAGCCATCTGGCTCGCCTTTCTCATCAGGTCGCTTGAAACCGAGCTATTACTCGTCCAAGAAGCTACGCAATGTCTCAGAGCGGCTTGGATGACGTAACTTACGTAGCGCTTTCGCCTCAATCTGGCGAATACGTTCACGGGTCACATCAAACTGCTTACCCACTTCTTCCAGCGTATGGTCGGTATTCATTTCAATACCAAAGCGCATACGCAGTACTTTCGCTTCACGCGGTGTCAGGCCAGCTAGCACGTCATTGGTTGCCATTTTGAGGTTGTTCGACGTTGCCGAATCCATCGGTAGCTCCAACGTCGTGTCCTCGATAAAGTCACCCAGGTGTGAATCTTCATCATCACCGATTGGGGTTTCCATCGAGATCGGCTCTTTGGCGATCTTCAATACCTTGCGAATTTTATCTTCCGGCATCAACATCCGCTCAGCCAGCTCTTCAGGCAGCGGCTCACGCCCCATTTCCTGAAGCATCTGACGCGAAATACGGTTGAGCTTGTTGATAGTCTCAATCATGTGTACCGGAATACGGATGGTTCGCGCTTGGTCCGCAATCGAACGCGTGATTGCCTGACGGATCCACCAGGTCGCATAAGTTGAGAACTTATAGCCACGGCGATATTCAAACTTATCGACCGCTTTCATCAAGCCAATGTTACCTTCCTGGATAAGGTCCAAGAACTGCAGGCCACGGTTGGTATATTTCTTAGCAATCGAAATAACCAGACGTAGGTTGGCCTCAACCATTTCTTTTTTCGCACGGCGTGCTTTCGCTTCACCGATAGACATACGACGGCTGATGTCTTTGATCCGCTCGACCGACAAGCCCGTCTCTTCCTCGATGATCTTCAGCTTCTGCACACAGCGGCGAAGATCTTCTTCGTAACGCGCCACACGCTCTGCGTAAGGCTTGCCAGAGTTCAGTGCTTCGTCAATCCATGCATCCGATGACTCATTGCCCGCAAACAATTGAACGAAGGTTTTCTTCGGCATTTTGGCCTGATCGACACAAAGACGCATCACCAAACGCTCTTGGGTGCGCACCTTGTCCATGGTTTGACGCATGTCATTAACCAGACGATCAAACTGTTTGGGGATCAGACGGAACTGCTTAAACGTTTCAGACAGCGCATCGATCGACTCTTTCGTACGCTCATCATAACGGCCGTACTGTTGGATCGCCGTTTCCATCGCCGCATAGGTGCTACGAAGCTCGCTGAACTTCTCACGCGCCAGTTCAGGATCGATACCAACATCTTCATCACTCTCATCGTCTTCGTCGGTATCGTCTTTGTCTTCGTCTTCATCATCTTCGTCATCAAGCTCTTTTTCGCTGAGCTCGGAGCCGATATGGGTCGCCGTAGGTGCGACGTCATCCTGGTCTGGATCGATAAAACCAGAAATAATGTCGGTTAAGCGAAGCTCTTCTGCTTCCACTTTATCGAACTGATCGAGCAGTGAGGCAATCGAGGCCGGATATTCTGCCACCGAACACTGCACCTGGTTGATGCCGTCTTCGATACGCTTGGCGATATCGATCTCACCCTCACGGGTCAACAGCTCAACCGTGCCCATTTCTCGCATATACATGCGAACAGGATCCGTGGTGCGACCGATTTCACTCTCCACGCTAGAAAGTGCTGCCGCCGCTGCTTCGGCTGCGTCTTCGTCGGCCACGGTTTCTGACATCATTAGCTCATCGGCATCAGGGGCGGCTTCCACCACTTGAATGCCCATGTCGTTAATCATCTGAATGATGTCTTCTATTTGGTCGGAATCGACAATGTCTTCCGGGAGGTGGTCATTAACTTCGGCATAGGTCAGATAGCCTTGCTCCTTGCCTTTTGCGACAAGCAACTTTAGCTGTGACTGCGGATTTTGATCCATAGACGATATCCAACTTCGGGTCTGAGTGAAGAATTTAGTATGCGGAAACGCAAACCGCCAATTTTAACAAATGTCACCTTTGCTGGCTACTTTCTAAACGGACTGGCTCTGTATCAGTAGCATCAGTTCCCGCTTCTCTTCGACTGATAAGCCGACGGTATTTGACTTCGCTTGCAACTTGGCTATTTGTTGTTCGACACACTGGGCGAGTATTTTATCCAGTGAATCGCAAAAAAGTTCTGACGCATTTTCATCGTCAACATGTAGATCCCAGCCAGCCAAGCGGGCTAGCAAGGGCTCTTGTTTGGTTCCCCGCCAGCGCTCAAGCAACTGACCGGTAGTGATATGGGGGCGCTGTCGACAAATCTCAAGGATGGGGTTTAACAACGCTAACCCAGGTAAATCAATGGTGTCGGCCGATGGTAACGGCGGCACTTCTTGGCCGAGTTTAGGGTACTGCACTAATAGCGCAATCACCTCACGCATCGGCGTGCGTTTAATATCCTGCTGACCATGGACTTTTACCGGCTGGCCCTGACGACGAATCAGGGTATCGAGCTGATGGTCATCCATGATACCCAGTTTCTGTCCTAGGGTATTACGCAAGTAAAGACGTAAGGTATCACCCGGCACCTTTTCAATCAGCGGCACCGCCAAATTCGCCAGCTTGGCTTTGCCCTCTTGGCTACTGGTGTCCACCTGCTTGAGCAACGTATTAAACATAAAGGTCGATAAGCTTTGTGCCTCACCTAAACGTTGCTCAAACCCCTCTTTGCCTTCTTGGCGAATCATGGAGTCAGGGTCGTCACCATCCGGCAAAAACATAAATTTTAATTGGCGACCATCATGAATATAAGGCAACGCTTGCTCCATCGCCCGCCAAGCGGCATCGCGCCCGGCTCTATCGCCGTCGTAGCAACACAGTATAGTACCGGTTTGCCGGAAAAGGGTTTGAATATGTTCTCCCGTGGTCGAGGTGCCCAAGGAGGCGACCGCATAATCCACGCCGAATTGCGCCAATGCGACCACGTCCATGTACCCTTCTACCACGAGTATACGCTCTGGATGGCGATAGCGTTGCATCACCTCATACAAGCCATATAGCTCACGGCCTTTATGGAAAATCGGCGTTTCTGGCGAGTTGAGGTATTTAGGGGTGCCATCGCCTAATACACGCCCACCAAAACCGATCACTCGCCCGCGGCGGTCACGGATCGGGAACATCACGCGGCCACGGAATCTGTCGTAGCTATGGCCGTTATCGTTCTCAATCAACATGCCTGCGGTAAGCAACTGGCGAATATCGGCTTGATTGCGACCAAAGCGGCGCTTAATGGTGTCCCATTTATCAGGGACAAAACCGATACCAAACTGTTTAACCACTTCGCCGGATAGACCACGCTGTTTGAGGTAATCAATGGCCACTTGCCCTGCATCAGTGCGTAACTCCCCACTGTAGGTTCGGGCAATGGCTTCCATCATCTCGTAGATCTGACGCTTGTCATCACTGGGCATACTCGGACGCGTGTTACCGCCTCCTGTTTGCTCACGAGGTACCTCTAAGCCTAACGTGCTGGCGAGCTCTTCGATGGCATCAGGAAATTCGAGTCGTTCAAACTCCATCACAAAGTCGATGGCATTGCCGTGCACACCACATCCGAAGCAGTGATAAAACTGCTTGTCTTGGCTTACACTGAATGAAGGCGTCTTTTCGTTATGGAAAGGGCAACAGGCACTGTAGTTTTTGCCTTTTTTCTTGAGCTTGACCCGTGCATCAATGATCTCAACGATGTCGAGACGTGAAAGCAAGTCATCAATGAATGCGCGCGGGATTCTGCCTGCCATAACCTGAAATTTATAGGGAGAGAAGCAAACAAGCCGCGCCGTCCAAATAGGAAAGCACGGCTTGTTATAGAGTGGGAAAAGGCTAGCCTAGGTGTGCTTTAACACGCTGGCTTACTTTTCCCATATCAGCACGGCCTTGAACTTGGGGTTTTAATACCCCCATCACTTTGCCCATGTCTTGCATTGACGATGCACCGGATTGTTCAACCGCTGCTTTCACCAATGCATCGACCTCGTCATCGCTTAGAGGTTGGGGTAGAAATTCTTCTATCACCGCAATCTCAGCGAGCTCTGTCTCGGCAAGATCATCACGACCGGCTGCTTGGTACTGGGCTACGGAATCACGGCGCTGCTTAACATTTTTGGTCAGCACAGCCAGGATCTCGTCGTCGCTCAGCGACTGACGGGTATCCACCTCTTGCTGCTTAATGGCTGCCATAACAAGGCGAAGCGTCCCTAGACGTGCCTTGTCTTTTTGTTTCATCGCCGTTTTCTGGGCGTCTTTTAGACGTTCAAGCAATTCCATAGCACCTTCCTGAATCTGTCTTTATTAGTACAGACGTACGCGGCGTTGGTTTTCGCGTGCCAACTTCTTCAGGTGACGCTTCTGAGCGGCAGCTTTAGCGCGTTTGCGAACGGTAGTTGGCTTTTCATAGTTCTCACGACGGCGAACTTCAGAAAGAATACCGGCTTTTTCACAAGAGCGCTTAAAGCGACGCAGTGCTACGTCAAATGGTTCGTTTTCACGTACTTTAACTACTGGCATGTGCCTTTCACCTCGGGGGTTGTCAGTTACTGCTGGCGAACAATTGGCCAGCCTTGATTAAAAATGGTGCGAAATTCTAATCCGAAGAAGGGGTGAATGTAAAGCGCATCTGGCGAATTACTTCTAAGCCATGTAAGATTGCGCGCACGGTCAGTCTGTTCTGACCCTCTCTTCTCCACTTCGATTGTCACATTATATCATGTGGGCAATGATCTTAAATACACAATCTATCGGCTGTTAACCTGAGGTTATGATGCGCATTTTAGGCATAGAGACATCTTGTGACGAAACCGGCATTGCGATCTACGACGATCACGCAGGTCTCTTGTCACACCAACTTTACAGTCAGGTAAAACTGCATGCCGATTATGGCGGCGTGGTACCCGAGCTGGCCTCGCGCGATCATGTTAAAAAAACCTTGCCACTGATTAAAGCGGCCATGGCAGAAGCCAACCTCACCCCCGCCCAGATTGACGGTATTGCCTATACCGCCGGTCCAGGATTGGTCGGTGCCTTACTGGTTGGCTCCACCATTGGCCGAAGCCTCGCCTATGCCTGGCAAGTCCCCGCGGTGGGCGTTCACCATATGGAAGGTCACCTTCTCGCCCCGATGCTAGAAGACAACCCGCCGCCGTTCCCGTTTATTGCCTTGTTGGTCTCTGGCGGACACACACAATTGGTCGAAGTGAAAGGGATTGGTCAGTATCGCATTCTTGGCGAGTCAATTGACGACGCTGCCGGTGAGGCGTTTGACAAAACCGCCAAGCTGATGGGCCTTGACTATCCAGGAGGGCCCTTGCTGTCGAAACTGGCAGAAAACGGCACCCACGGCCGTTTTACCTTTCCACGCCCGATGACCGACCGTCCCGGTTTAGACTTTAGCTTCTCAGGGTTAAAAACCTTTGCCGCCAATACCATTGCCGCCAATGAGACGGATGCGCAAACCCGTGCTGATATTGCCTATGCATTTCAGGATGCCGTGGTCGATACCCTGGCTATCAAGTGTAAGCGTGCGCTAGACCAGTGCGGACTAAATCGCTTAGTGGTCGCGGGCGGCGTGAGTGCCAACCGTCATTTGCGGGAAAAGCTCGAAGCGCTGACGCAAAAACGGGGGGGCGATGTGTTCTATCCTCGCCCTGAGTTTTGTACCGATAATGGCGCGATGATCGCCTATGCGGGCATGCAGCGGCTTAAAAACGGCGAGCATATGGGGCTGGGTGTGAAAGCGCAGCCACGTTGGCCACTTGACACGCTTGCCGCGGTCGACAACGACGCCTAACATTGGTCAAACTAGGTAGACAAAAGGCAGCCTTACGCTGCCTTTTTGCTACTAACGCACCAGCGTATAACCTGCCTCTTCCCTGTCGCTAACGTCGCCACCAACCAAGAAGCACGGGTTTTTCGTCACCATCCAACAAGCGCCGGATATTGTCGTAGTGACGAAACAAAATCAAACACGAAAGCATGGCGACGGGCATGGTAAATTGCGGCTTAATCCACCAGGTAAATAGGGGAGCGACGATCGCTGTTACAATCGCACTCAGTGAGGAGTAGCCCGTCAACACAAGCACCAGTCCCCAGGTCGCCACCAGCAAGCCGGTTAGACTCAAACCAATCGGCGCCATCGCGCCCAGTGCGGTCGCCACCCCTTTACCGCCACGGAAATGGAAAAAGACCGGATAAATATGTCCAAGACAGGCAGCAATCGCAATCAGGCCCAGCAGGAATGGGTTAATGCCAATCAGGTAGCTTAGCCAAACGGGGATCATCCCTTTTAGCATGTCACACAGCAGCACCCATGCCGCGGCAAAACGCCCACCAAGGCGATAAACGTTAGTCGCACCTGGGTTTTTCGACCCTTGATCTCTTGGGTCTGGCAGGCCAAACGCTCGACAGACCAACACGGCACTGGACACAGAGCCAAGTAAGTAGGCAGCGATGATGATGGCAATGGCCAGTGCAGTCATGTGAAATCCCTAGAGTTTGTGCCGCATTCGTTGCTATAGTGCGCCGACGTTCATCGATAAACCTATCATGGATCGGAACGCATTGCGTATCCATCTGTCAATGAACACATCCAATAATACGAACTTTCTTACCACAGTGGTATCCGACCTGTCACGGAGTGTGAAAAAACATGGATTCCGTATTCATAGAGCAACTCGACGTGTACACCACTATCGGTGTCTACGATTGGGAACAAACCATCCAGCAAAAGTTGGTGTTGGATATTGAAATGGCGCACGATAATCAACCCGCCGCCCAACAGGATGACGTGGCGCTGGCGCTTGATTATGCCAGTATCAGTGAGGCGGTCATCGCCCATGTACAAGCCAGCCGCTGTGCGTTGATCGAACGTGTCGCGGAAGAGGTCGCTCACTTAATCCAAACCCAGTTTGGCGTCCGCTGGATTAAAGTGCGGGTAGCCAAGCCAGGCGCAGTCGCGCAGGCCAACAACGTGGGTGTAGTCATAGAGCGAGGCACACGGTGACACAAGCATTACTTAGTATTGGCTCTAACATTGAGCGCGATCGTCATATCGAACAGGCCGTTCATGCCTTACGTCAACTCGACCCTCACTGTCGCTTTTCACGCATTTTTGAAGCCGAACCGGTAGGATTCGACGGCCCCAATTTTTATAACCTCATTGCCGAGCTTCACACCTCGCTTTCGTTGCAGGACTTTTGGCAAGCCGTTCGTGACGTTGAATCGCAACAAGGCCGCGAGCGCAACGACCCCAAATGCCGCGATCGCACCATAGACATCGACTTACTCACGTTTGGCGAGCATTGCCAGGCAAAAGGGCCCATGTTACCTCGAGACGATATCTATAAGTTTGCCTTCACGCTCCGTCCGCTCGCCGAGCTCTGCCCTAACCAAGCTATTCCTGGCGATGGCCGTACCTTCGCCCAGCTTTGGCAGACCTTTGACCAAGACCAACCACTATGGCCGATTGAGACGCCAACGTATTTGAAGGATATTTAAGCACCATGAGCCTCTTTGAAGCCTTTTTTCTGGCCTTGATTCAAGGGTTAACCGAGTTTCTTCCTATTTCCAGCTCCGCACACCTTATTCTGCCTTCACAGCTTTTTGGCTGGGCCGATCAGGGGCTCGCCTTTGATGTTGCCGTACACGTCGGCACACTGGCCGCAGTGGTGGGGTATTTTCGCCGTGAAGTGTGGCGTCTGCTTAAGGCCTTTTTTGCCTCACTCAAAGGGGAGCACAGCTCGGATAGTCAATTGGCATGGATGATCGTGTTAGCCACGATCCCGGCGTGTGTGGCCGGTTTGTTCTTAAAAGACGTGATCGAGCTTTACCTGCGAGCAGCCTGGGTGATCGCGGCAACCACACTGATTTTTGGTGGTTTATTGTGGTGGGCGGATCGCAAAGCGACCCAAACATGCGATGAATATCAAACCACGCCCTACCGCGCGGTACTGATAGGCGTTGCGCAAGCCCTTGCCCTCATTCCTGGCACCTCGCGCTCGGGGGCGACCATTACCGCAGCCTTAATGCTCGGTTATACACGCGAAGCCGCGGCACGTTTTTCATTTTTGATGTCGATTCCTATCATCACACTCGCCGGCTCCTATCTAGGCCTACAGCTTGCGACCAGCCCAGAGCCGGTGGCGATGGACGCGATTGGGGTTGGGTTATTGGTATCGTTTGTCAGTGCTTATGCGTGTATTCACGCCTTTTTAAAGCTGGTGACACGGGTGGGCATGTTACCCTTCGTGATCTATCGCTTGGTATTGGGTGTGCTATTGCTGGCGTTTATCGCCGGATAAAAAAACACCAAGCACGATATACGTGCTTGGTGATCTCACACTGAGGGGGATTAGCGGCCTAAGCGTTATTCCCCCGCGACTTTCATTGCATCAATGATCACTGAGCCAGTTTGAATTTGGCTGCGCGTTTCGATATCGGTGCCAATCGCGACAATGTTAGCGAACATCTCGTTAAGATTACCGGCAATGGTGATCCCACTCACCGGGTATTGGATCTCACCGTTTTCCACCCAAAAGCCTGCCGCGCCCCGTGAGTAATCCCCAGTCACTGGGTTCACCCCTTGTCCCATCAACTCAGTCACCAATAATCCCGTACCTAAGGTTTTTAGCATGGCATCGGCATCTTGGCCGGTGTGGCTAACGTACCAGTTGTGAATACCGCCTGCATGGCCGGTTGGTTCCATGCCCAGCTTACGCGCAGCATAACTGGTGGCGAGATACGTGTTTAGTACACCCTTTTCAATGATACGCCTGTCTTGCGTGATCACCCCTTCGCTATCAAAAGGCGCACTGGCGGAGCCTTTTCGTACATGAGGCAGCTCATTGATGGTGAGCCAATCTGGGAAGATCTGCTCGCCTTTCTTATCGAGCAAGAAAGAGGACTTGCGGTAAAGTGCTGAACCGCTGATGGCCATCACCAAATGGCCAAACAGCCCGGTCGCCACACTGCGATCGAACATCACTGGCACTTGGCATGTGGAGACACTGCGTGGATTTAAGCGCGCCACGGCGTGTTTGGCCGCTTCGACTCCCACAAATGTTGGTGTCCATAAGTCCGCTTTGTCACGCGCCACGGTGTAGCTCATGTCACGCTCCATCCCTGCATCACTTTCCGCAATCACTGAGCAGCTTAACGCTTGGCGGCTCGAGGGATAGCTGCCCAGCATGCCATGGCTGTTGCCATACACTCGCACACCATAATGACTGTCATAGCTGGCACCATCACTGAATTTGATGCGGCTGTCGTGATTGAGCGCCGCTTGCTCGGCTTCAATCGCCAAGGCGGCGGCGGTATCAGGCTCGGGCTCATCGGGATAGAACAAATCGAGATCAGGATAGTCAAACGCCATTAACGCTTTAGGCGCAGGGCCGCCAAAGGGGTCAGGCGAAGTATAGCTTGCAATTTCAAGCGCCGCTTCAACGGTTTTCGCAATCGCTTTTTCTGACAAATCAGTCGTGGATGCGCTGCCTTTGCGCTGCTCACAATATACGGTGATCCCAAGGGCACCGTCTTGATTAAACTCCACGTTTTCGACTTCGCCCATCCGCGAGCTGACGCTGATGCCGGTACTTTTGGTAATCGCCACTTCCGCCTGGTCACTTTTGGCCGATGCCATGTCGAGCGCACGGCTGACAGCTTGACGAAGTTGCTGCTCTTGCTCGGCGACTTGTTGTTTCACACTCATAGTTGACCTTTTTGATTCGCATTCAAGTTCGACACACTCAGCGCCACGCGCCTATGATAAAAAAGCCCGCGTTTGGGCGCATTTCTTGTTAACATACGTGTCATTGCACATTCTCACTGAGGTTGAACATGGGCCGTAAAAATAAACCCGCTCCCTGGGAGGAAGAGGAAGAGATCATCTGGGTCAGCAAGTCCGAGATGAAACGCGATATGCTTGCCTTGCAAGAACTTGGCGAAGCACTGGTCAAACTCAAACCAGCCGTGTTAGAAAAATTCCCGCTCGACGATGACTTGCTCAGCGCGATTACCGACGCACAACGTTTGAAAAACGAAGCGCGCCGTCGCCAACTGCAATATGTTGGCAAGCTTATGCGCTCTCGCGACCCTGAACCGATTCAGGCTGCGCTTGATAAGTTGCAAAACAAGCATGCTCAGCAAACGGTCGAGCTTCACAAGCTTGAGCAGCTCCGTGACCGCATCATTGACCAAGGCGACAGTGCGATTAGCGATGTGCTTTTGCAGTATCCTGATGCCGATCGTCAACGGTTACGTCAACTGGCTCGTCAGGCGAAAAAAGAGCAGCAACAAAACAAACCGCCCAAGGCGTATCGCGAAATTTTCCAGTATCTCAAAAGCTTTTACGACCAAAGCCTGTAAACTGCCACGCCAGTGCCCCGCACTGGCGTGCAGACTTAGGACTCAGTGCCTCCAACCGTCATCGCATCCAGTTTCAAGGTCGGCTGTCCAACCCCCACAGGGACGCTTTGTCCGGCTTTGCCACATACCCCCACACCTGGGTCAATGGCCAAATCATTCCCCACCATTGAGACTTGCTGCATCGCTTCGATACCGCTGCCAATTAAGGTCGCCCCTTTCACTGGGGTGGTAATTTCACCGTTTTCAATCAGGTAAGCCTCTGAGGTGGAGAACACAAACTTACCCGAGGTAATATCGACCTGACCGCCACCAAAGTTTGGCGCATATAAGCCACGCTCCACACTGGCAATCATCGACGCTGGCGAGCTCTCGCCACCCAGCATGTAGGTATTGGTCATCCGCGGCATAGGCAGGTGCGCATAAGACTCTCGTCGGCCATTGCCAGTGGGCGCAACGCCCATGAGGCTGGCATTGTGCTTATCTTGCATATAGCCTTTGAGCACACCGTTTTCGATTAACACATTGTACTGGCCCGGGACTCCTTCATCATCGATGCTCAGTGAGCCGCGGCGATCATTCATGGTGCCATCATCGACAATGGTGCACAGCGAAGAGGTTACCTGTTCGCCAAGGCTACCGGTAAACACCGAAGACTCTTTACGGTTAAAGTCCCCTTCAAGGCCATGGCCCACCGCTTCATGTAAGAGTACGCCCGGCCAACCCGCACCCAGTACCACGGGCATGGTGCCGGCCGGTGCCGCCTCGGCGCGCAAGTTGACCAGTGCTAAACGAATCGCTTCATCGGCAAATTGCAGCGCGCGTGACTTACCCGCATCCTCTTGCAAGAATACGTCATAGCCATAACGGCCACCGCCCCCCGCGCTGCCGCGTTCGCGGCGTCCATCTTGTTCAACCAACACAGAGACAGACAAGCGAACCAGTGGGCGAATATCGGCGCCATAGGTGCCATCAGTGGCGGCCACCAGCACTTGCTCATAAAGGCCATTCAAGCTGGCATTCACCTCTTTCACTCGAGGCTCTTTGGCACGGATATAGCTGTCTATTTCTTTGAGTAGGGCGATCTTTTGCTCGCGCGTTAAGCTCGCAAGCGGATCCGTCGGGCCATAATACGGTTTGGCCTGTACCGCTGAAAAAGCACTCACTTTGCCATGCCCACCTGCTGGGGCAATGCCGCGTGCGGCAGTGGCACTTTGCATCAAGGCGTCCGGGGTGAGCTGATCCGAGTAAGCAAATCCGGTTTTTTCACCGCTGATCGCTCTCACACCGACCCCGCGGTCGATATTAAATGAACCATCTTTAATGATGCTGTCTTCCAAGGCTAAAGATTCGTGCCATGTGGATTGGAAGAAAATATCGCCATAGTCAATCTGGCGACCGCTCAGGTGCGCCAACGTCGCATGCAGTTGCGACTCACTCACGCCCGCCGGGCGCAGCAAGGTTTCTTCGACCTGTTCCAGACTCATTCGTTTACTCTTGGTTGTGGCTGCCGAACCGACAGCCGAGAAAAAAGATAACGCGCCGAGGGTGCGCTATTTCAATTGGCTTTGCAACCGGGTATGAGACAGTACGGGCATCTTATGCCGAATGGATTCCCCTACGCTTAAATCAAGTTCCGCCCAAGTCACACCGGGTTCACTGCCCAACGAGGCGACCACTTGCCCCCATGGGTCAATGATCATTGAGTGCCCCCAGGTTTGGCGCCCTTTGCTGTGCTCCCCGCACTGACCGGCAGCGATCACCCAGCATTGGGTTTCTATTGCACGTGCCCGCAATAAGGTTTCCCAATGTGCTTGACCGGTTACCCGAGTAAAGGCCGCCGGCACAGTAATGATATCGGCTCCTTGCGCGCGTAAGGCTTGGTACATAGGCGCGAAGCGGACATCGTAGCAAATACTTAATCCAAGACAGCCAAACGGCGTATCCAATGTTGCGAGACGGTCACCGGCATCAAAATAGTCTGACTCACAGTAACGACCATGCGCATCAGCCACTTCCACATCAAATAGATGCAATTTGTCATAGCTGCCGCGTAAGTGCCCAGCGTTATCGAACACTAAGCTGGTACTGCTTAACATGCCGTTGTCGTTTTGAATTGGAAAGGCGC
This sequence comes from Salinivibrio sp. IB868, assembly GCF_001995655.1. Taxonomy (NCBI): domain Bacteria; kingdom Pseudomonadati; phylum Pseudomonadota; class Gammaproteobacteria; order Vibrionales; family Vibrionaceae; genus Salinivibrio; species Salinivibrio sp. IB868. The sequence goes on along the minus strand of NZ_MUEW01000006.1, from coordinate 32,058 downwards.
CGACCACCAGCCAAAGGTCATAATGATGGGCCAATTCGGCAAGCTGTTGCTGCAGTGGACCATGACCCAATCGCTCGGCATGGCGCTGATAATCTTGTTTACTGCCAAACACTAGGGCATTTTCTGGGGTAAGCACCAGTTTGACGCCTTGTTCACTCAAGCGATGTAAACTGGCTTGCAATGCCTTCATGTTGTGGCTGGGATCGGCGCTGGATGTCATCTGGACAACACCTGCTTTCATCATGCTCACTCCTTGGCGTTTTCTGCTTGTTGGCGTAATCGTTCCGTCGCGTCGGCCGGCAATGCGAGTGCCTCTTTATCACGCGACACTTCCCTGATATCGGGCGTCCCTATCGGGCCGCTTACTTGATAACGGACTTGGGTGAAAACGTCCACCACGGGTGAAATGGCGGTGGTGACCGCTAACACATACAGCGCTGTCTGCGGCGTCACCGCAAACGCGCTCAGTACTGGGATCCCAGAGGTAATATCCGGCGTAAACCGCACATCGGCGTTGACGCGATTGGTCACCAAATTGGCAATCCCTTTAATAACCATATCACCGGCAATCCCATCCATGCGGATATTATCCGTCACAACCACGCCATTTGTGATCACAGCCCGTCCGGTAATGTCATCAAAGGCCAAACCATCTTCAAATACGCCCGAGAAATCGAGCTGGATTTTACGTAAGATAGAATCAAGGCTGAACAGCCCCAACAGTTTACCGGCGCCCCCCACTCCGCTTAAATAGCCGTCTTTTACATCGGAGCGAATGTCACCATTAAGGCTGGCAATATCGACCTGCCAAGGCAGGCCGGCGTAATCTAACGAGGCTTGAGTCGAAAAGCTGGCGTCTTGGATCCCACCACTGATGCCAAACCGTCCCATGAGATCTGAGGTACTCTCCCCGCCTAACGCGAGGGTCAATGCGGTTTGATTGTGGCCTTGCTCGTCAATTAGCCAATGGCCGCTGATGGACGCGTGGTTTTTCCCACTCTCCAGCGTCAGAGAAGACAGGTCGACCTGAGAGGCTTTCTTATCAAGTACCGCCTCAATGCGTCCGAGCCGATACCCTTGTAACCACAGATCCTCAATCACCAAGTGTGTCGGCGGAATGGCGGCAAGCAAGGCTTTATCTTCCGGGGTCGCCCGTGTATCCACAGGTTCAAAAAGGGGGGTATCCGTCGGTTGCTCGTCGTCGGTCAACTGGCGATTGATATGCCAATGATCAATCTCAACATTCAAGCGCCCTTGTGTCGGCCACATGGCTTGCCCGCTAAGCTCACGACTGCCCATTAACACATCCCAGCCATCGGCTTTGTGTCGCGCGGCTAAAGACACATCATGAAACGCTAAAGGGTCGGCACTGACAGCATCAACCTTGGCATTAATACGCTGAGGCATGGGTAAAGCAGGGTATTGTCCGCTTCCGCTCGGCCAAGATTGACGGGCTTGCTCCCAGACGTTTTTCCAAGCCGCGAGATCGAGTTGTTCAACCTTTAGATCAAAACGATGACCACGCGTTGCCAATAGCCGGGTCCCTGGCTCTCCAATTTGCCATTGACTCGCGGTAAACTGCGGGCGCTGACCTTGGGTATCAATCCGTGCGTGATAGCTCACTTTGGGCAGGACCACGCGCCCCGTCAAGCCTTCACTGTTTCCCGTCGCCTCGATACGCGCCTGCCCTTTTTGCCAGCGTGGCTTGTTAAGCGGGGCTGGCAACGTCGACTGCAGCGGCGTGGTATCAACACCCACACCGAGCCGATAATCAAAACCGGTGTCATTTAAGGTTAAATCGAGCCCCGCCTGCCAACGTGCACCGCCCGCCAGATAGGGGTCAAGTGGCAACGAAAGCGTGTCCAGTAATGGCACTACATCCCAATCAGCGTCGAGATCTAAATCAAGCTGATACCCGGCCTCCACCGTTTCTCCGCTAAAGCCAAGACTGATCGGCTGCCCTAACCACTGCGCCTGCATCGATTGGGTAGTCAGGGTATCGTCACTAAAAGCCAGCTCGCCGGACAGGTTATCCAGTTGCATATCGGGTGCCTGAATCGATACCTGGTTGCCGGTAAAGCGAACCCTCCCCTCGGCATGAGGTTGCTCACCATTGAGCGGGATATCGAGTCCTAGGTCAGCGTTGACAAGCCCATCGACTTGCACATGGGTCAAGGCCGCTCCCACCGAATCGACCAAAGGCGTCGCCAGCATGTATTGACGGACAGCCGATCCGGTTGCCGCCAATGACGCGTTAATATCCAGGTAACTGTCCGGCTGGGTCATATCGGCAATCTCAGCCTGCACTTGGCGACTGACGGCGTCGCCCAAACGAACATGATCACCTTCAATCGCTAAGCGCGCATTTTCAAACAGTAAACGGGCGTCGAGCTCCGTCAACGTCGGCCACGCGGTATTAAAGCTAAATGCCCCGCCGCGAAGTGGCACCATGGCTTGGAAAATACCGCTGTGATCCGAGTAAGGGAAAGCGTCGAGGGCACCAAACCAAAGAATTTCACTGTCTTTGGCCCGTCCGGCTTGAATGGCGCGAGAAAGGTAATCGGTTAAGGAGTCTGGCAATGCTCGGGTGGGGAGATAGCGCCATGTCTGTCCAGCATCAGATACGTCAGCCTGCACGTATAACGCCAAAAAAGGCGCGCCTTTTGAGGGAATATCCAGACGAAATGCGCCTGAGCCTTGTACGTCTGCCCCCTTGACCACTGCCTGCTCACTCCATACTGACAAGCCTTGCTTGGTTTGCTGCCAGTTGAGGGTCAACGCACCGTGCTCAAGCGGGAGCGGTGCTTGAAAAAAGTCCCCGTACGGCAGAGGTTGTGCCCCCAGCGCCAGCTCAGCTTGGCCTTGTCGGCCTTGCCCAGAAATCGTCGCGCTCAAGCCTTTGAACGCCGGCAGGTAGCCCCAGCGCTTGGCTGAGACCGCTTCGAGCTTGGCTTGATAACGTAACGGGGCGTCGGGTGCTTTACTCAACGCTAAGGAGCGGATCTGACCTGATGGGGACAACGCGGTCGCCACACTGTGCTGTTGCGCCGATTGACTGGCAAGCCCAAGCAAAGGCCGTAAAGAGGCAATATCGACGTCGGCCGCATTGAGACGCCAGTTGTCTAATGCCCCCTGCCAAGAAAGCTGTGACATTGCCGCTTGCGTGGTCGTGCCGGTTTGTACCCATAGTCCATCCGTGTCGAGGCGCCATGTCTGTTCATCCAAGGCCTGCAACTGAATATGGCTATCTTTTATCGCCCATTGCTTCGCTTGACGCTCATCCTCTTGCCACGCTAACGCGAAATGATCAATCGACAACAGCCCATTGTCGACACGCCCCTGCTCCACCCTGACCCAGGCTTTTGCATCTAAACGCGCGGTGTTGATGGTGGCGGATGGCGTGAGCTGTTGGGTCAGCCAAGGAGCAATATCCATCGACTCACTGGCCAAATAAAAATCTCCCGTTAACGTACTCAAGCCGTCGGTTTCGCGGAAGGCAGCATTAACACGCACCTTTTCCAGTTGCGTGCCTTGCATGCCTAGTCGCCCTTGTACTTGGTGTTCACCTTGGTTATTGCGCCAAAACAAGTCACTGATCACCAGAGTCTGCGTTTCCAGCGAAGGGGTGACCAGGATCACCTTGGCATTGGGGATCGAAAATTGCCCTAACCGCGCCAAGAATAAGTCTTCTAGCCGCTCGCGTACGCCCGCTTGGGTATTTTTATCTGGTAGCTGACCGGTATCAAACACCAAGCCGTCGAGTGTGACATGGGAGAATACCGGCTGACGCCGAATGAGGGTGGCAGAGACATCCAATTGCAAACTGATTGCATGAGCGGTTAACAGCGGGGGACCGTTGTCGCTAGTGGCTAGCGCGACGTTTTCAAGTTGCAGTGACGGTGTCAGATTGCGCCACTGGCCGGCAATACCATCCAGTTGCGCACTAAAGCCAGTTTGCTCCGACACCCACTGTCTCAGCGGGGCTTGCAAGATCTCCATATTGGGCAATAGAAAGCGCAAACCGCCGATTAGCAGGGCGGTTATCACTATCAAACTGATGACGCTGACCGTTAGCCAGCGCATACCCCTTCTCACCCAGGTCATGGATTACATCATTACTACGTCAAACTGTTCTTGCGTGTATAAAGGCTCGGATTTCACTTTCACTTGCTTACCAATAAACACTTCCAACTCCGCCACAAGGTGCGAGTCTTCTTCTGCCAATGCCTCAATCACCGCAGGAGCCGCGTACACCACAAACTTATCCGCTTCATAAATGCGGTTAACGCGAGTAATTTCACGTAGCACTTCGTAGCAGACAGTTTCCACGGTTTTGACCGAACCTCGCCCATCACAGGTTGGACAGCCACCACACAGCACATGTTCAATACTTTCTCGCGTGCGTTTACGTGTCATTTCCACCAGCCCTAACTGAGTAAAACCATTGATATTGGTTTTGACCCTGTCTTGGCTCAGTGCCTGCTCGAGCGAATGCAAGACGCGGCGTCGGTGTTCATCGGTACTCATATCGATAAAGTCGATAATGATGATCCCACCCAAATTTCTCAGCCGCAATTGACGAGCGATCGCACGTGTAGCCTCAATGTTGGTATTAAAAATCGTCTCATCCAGGTTCCGCCGCCCAACAAATGCACCGGTGTTGATATCAATGGTGGTCATCGCTTCCGTCTGATCGATGATCAGGTAGCCACCCGATTTGAGCTGGACTTTGCGCTCTAACGAGCGTTGGATTTCATTTTCGGTGTCGTACATGTCAAAGATCGGCACTTGTCCGTCGTAGTACACCAATTTATCGGCCAGCTCAGGCACAAACTCTGACGTGAACTCTTGCAGCTTTTCATAGGCAATCTTGGAATCGACCCGGATCAAATCCAACTCGGTCCCGACAAAGTCACGCACAATGCGCTGAGCCAATGCCAGCTCACCGTACAACATGGATTTGGCTTGATAACGCGTGCGGCGCTCTAACACCTTATTCCACAAACGTTTTAAAAAGGCGGCATCTTGCGCCATTTCATTGTCTGTTGCCCCTTCAGCAGCGGTGCGAATAATAAAGCCACCGAGCTCGTCGCAATAGTCACTGACGATGCTTTTTAGTCGCTTACGTTCGTCTTCACTTTCAATACGTTGTGATACCCCAACATGGGCGGCACCTGGCATGAAAACCAAGTAACGCGAAGGCAAGGTAATATCGGTGGTGAGACGCGCGCCTTTGGTGCCCAGCGGATCTTTGACCACTTGCACCACAATATCTTGTCCTTGGCGAACCAGCTCGGAGATATCGCGCACTTGGAATTGTTGCTTCTCATTTTCCGAGACACACTCGGTATGGGGAACAATATCTGAGGCATGTAAAAACGCCGCTTTCTCCAAGCCAATATCGACAAAGGCTGCCTGCATACCAGGCAACACACGACTGACTTTGCCTTTGTAGATATTGCCTACAATGCCACGCTTTGCTTCACGTTCGATATGGATTTCTTGGAGGTTGCCCCCCTCAATCATCGCCACCCTCGTCTCGCTAGGGGTGACGTTTATTAGCAGTTCCGCACTCATGGTTTCCCCGAATCTCTCAAAAGTGGGGCCTAGCGACAGATATGCGCTCAGACCGAAAATTGTTTGAGCAGCTGCTCGGTTTCATACAGTGGCAAACCAACCACGGCGTGATAGCTTCCATCAATTCGAGTGACAAATTTACCGCCCAGCCCCTGAATCGCATAGGCGCCGGCCTTATCAACTGGCTCACCCGATTGCCAATAAGCCTCAATCTGCTCATCACTGAGCGTACAAAACCACACTTTGGTGGTCACCACAGTGGTGATCTGCTTCATCGCATTGGCGACAGTCACTGCCGTCATCACCTGGTGCTCTCTTCCAGAGAGTTGCTGAAGCATTCGGGTCGCCTCCGCTTTATCACGCGGCTTTTCGAGAACCTGCTCGCCGTCAACCACAATGGTATCGGCACCGAGCACCGGGGTATGGCCACCTGTTTGCCCGACCCCAGCCCGTGCCTTGTCTTGCGATAAACGTGACACATAGGCGTAAGGCGACTCGCCAGGCTGCTGTTGCTCCTCCACATCCACCACCACGCGGGCGAAATTCACCCCCATCTCAGTGAGTAGTTCGTGACGTCGAGGTGACCCCGAGGCCAGGTATAAATCACAGCTCATGATACCTCTTTACGATTAGTGCGTTAGCGAATGGCAAAGCGACGGCGTAAACGGCGCAATAACAGAAAGATCCAAGGCCAGAGTATAAAGTTAAGCACACCCGCCCAAAGCTGCTCAGGGTTAAACTGTACGTTAGACACCAAGTACTCCGCCCAGAACTCGATCAATTTTCCCGCCAAGGTCAGTAATGCCAACAAGAGTGCCTGCTGCCAATACGACATGTTGCGTAACAATTGAAAGTTCAGCGCCACGATGTAAACCAATATCGCCATCATCAAGCCGCGCACCCCAAGGGTCGACCCTAACATCAGATCCCACAACAGGCCGAGTACTAGCGCGGTACCGACATTGACCCGATGAGGTAATGCCAGCACCCAATAAAAAGTAACCAGTAATACCCAAGAAGGGCGAAAGGGGGCGAGTTCCCCCGGCCAAGGAGCGGCTTGTAAAATCAGCGCAATGATAAAAGAGAGCCAAATTACAAACTGGCCGCGAAATGTCACATTTGCCATTACGGCGATTCTCCCTCGGCATCGGACGATGGTGCGGTGTCAGGTGATGGTGCGGTGTCTGATGACGGCTGCGCGACAGGCTGATCCGGGCGCGCGTTCTCGCCCTTTTCAGGGGTTGGCCACACCAAAAGCAGATAACGCAGACGATCAAACTTCACCGCTGTGGTGGCGCGTACTTGCGCAAATGGGCGCTTATTATCAAACGAAAATTCCGTCACCGTACCAACCGGGTAGCCTTCAGGAAAGACTCCGCCCAGACCTGAGGTGACTAACTTGTCACCCACTTTAATGTCCGTGCTGCTAGGAATATTGTCTAAGCCAATGTAGTGGGCCGACCCGCGCCCAGACGCAATCACTCGTATGTCATTACGCATGACCTGAACAGGAATAGCATGGGTTGGATCGGTGAGCAGCAGCACTCGGCTGTTGTGGGCACCCACATACGCAATTTGGCCAACCACTCCGTGCTCGTTGATCACCGGCTGCCCTTCATAAACCCCATTGGTCCGCCCTTTGTCTAGCATGACTTGATGTTTATAAGGATCCGAGTCAACGGCCATCACTTCGGCGACCATCTTCCGTTCATCCCGAATGAACGACGAGCCCAGTAGCTCGCGTAGACGCTGGTTTTCGCGCTCTGTCTGCGCTAAAAGAAGCTGATCACTTTCCAGTTGTAACACCTGCTTTCGCAATGCTCGGTTCTCTGCCACTAAACGTTGGTGAGAACGAAACTGCATCACCAGTTCGTCTAAGGTGTCGCGCGGAACGTTGGACGCATATTGTAACGGCGCCACCAGCGTGTTTAGGAAATAACGCACCCCAGCGAACGCATCAAGACGACTATCAGCCAGCATAAGGCTGACTGATAGTAAAAGAGCGAAAAACAGGCGCAATTGCAGAGACGGACCTCTGCCAAACATAGGTTTCATAATGAAAACGACCTGTTTGTAGGCACAATCACGTTAATCTTCGCTAAAAAGATCACCGCCGTGCATATCGATCATTTCCAGCGCTTTGCCCCCGCCACGTGCTACACAGGTCAATGGGTCTTCGGCGACCACCACAGGAATACCGGTTTCTTCGGTCAGCAAGCGGTCAAGATCACGCAGCAGCGCACCACCACCGGTGATCACCATGCCACGCTCTGAAATGTCAGACGCCAGCTCCGGAGGGCATTGCTCAAGCGCGACCATTACCGCAGAGACAATCCCAGTCAGAGGCTCTTGCAGCGCTTCGAGAATTTCATTGGAGTTAAGCGTGAAGCTACGCGGCACCCCTTCCGCAAGGTTACGACCACGCACTTCAATTTCACGGACTTCATCGCCTGGATAGGCGGAACCGATTTCATGTTTAATCCGTTCTGCGGTGGCTTCACCAATCAAGCTGCCGTAATTACGGCGAACATAATTGATGATCGACTCATCAAAACGATCGCCACCAATACGCACCGACGATGAATAGACCACGCCATTAAGCGAGATCACCGCCACTTCAGTGGTACCACCGCCGATATCGATCACCATCGAGCCCGTGGCTTCGGATACTGGCAGACCTGCACCAATCGCCGCCGCCATCGGCTCATCAATCAAGTAGACTTCACGGGCGCCAGCACCCAAGGCCGACTCACGAATCGCGCGGCGTTCAACTTGGGTCGAGCCACATGGTACAGCCACCAGTACACGCGGACTTGGGCGCATATAGCTGTGATCGTGCACCGATTTGATAAAGTGCTGCAGCATCTTTTCAGTGACGTAGAAATCAGCAATCACACCATCCTTCATCGGGCGAATGGCCGCGATGTTACCCGGTGTACGACCTAGCATCTGCTTCGCATCATGACCCACAGCCGCTACGCTCTTGGGCGAGCCTGCTCGGTCTTGACGAATAGCGACAACAGACGGCTCATCCAGAACAATGCCCTGTTCTTTTACGTAAATCAGTGTATTGGCGGTTCCCAAGTCAATGGATAGATCGTTGGAAAACATCCCGCGAAGTTTCTTAAACATGATGGTCGATTAATCCTGCAAGCTATGAAATCAGACAAATTGAGCTAAATGTATCAACGCGCACGGTAAGCAGCAAGATACGGTGCTGTAAACCTGAATGAGATCTGTGTTTTTTTTCAATGCGCTGTCATTTTGATGATTTTTCCATCAAAAACGCATTATTCCTGTTGTCTTTTTTGGGTTGGTGATTGGCATGACTGATGAATCACCAACTGCGTCGATGCCTTCGTTGACGCCGTTGCCTCGTAATACGTTAAGTAACAATCCGTCGCTGGCTGATCAGGAAGCCGCCAGATAAAGTCGACCCGATTTTTCTCTGGATAGCGTCGCAACTGCCAACGCGTTGTATCCTTCAGCGCCGTCACTAACTCAGGCAAGGCACTTGCCTCAGGGTAGCCATAAGACACACGAATGGACGTGCCGTTGACGGTCAGTGATTGTTCCGCCTGATCACTGACTTTTTTCTTCTCGGCCAACGCGTGTGTTTGCGTCATGGCGCTGTCGATGCCGCTTTTTAAGCCTTTTAGCGCGGACACATTAGCATCCGCCTCATAATCGTAGAACTTAGGGATCGCAATCACCACCAGCACCGACAAAATACTGACCACTAATAAGGCTTCTAACCAACCGCGTCCTTGTTGGTGGGAGAGCTTGATGGCTTGACTCATCGCTTCCCCCATCGGCGGCGTTTTTTCTGTGCTGGGTGCGGAGACATTTCCGCCCCAAGCAGCCGCCCTTGTCCGCCCGCGACACCCAGTTCTTTCACCACTGACCATTCCTCATTGGTTTCCACGCCTACCGCCAGTACCTCGGTGGTGGTAGCCTCACAAGCACCTAACACGCTGCGTAAATACAGCTGGTTCTCTGGCCGTTGGTGGATATTGCGCACCAAACTACGATGAAGCTTAATATAAGCGGGTTGAATATCTTTAACATAGTGAGTGCTTACTATCGTTCTACCTGCTTGGTCAACAACTAGACGGCACCCTAACGCGGCAATCATTCGTAAGCAAGGCCGCGCCGCATCAAAGTGTGAAACCAAAGCGCCTTCAGACACTTCCACCAGTAAGCGATTCAATGTACTTCTTGGCGTTTGTAGCAACATATCGCGCAACCACACCACAAACTCACGTTGACAAAGTGAGTACGCACTTACATTGACGGCGTAGTTATCGATGTAGTCACGCGTTTTTAGCCACCACAGCGCGCGACCCACGGTCGCCTTGTCAAACGCCACGTCCATGCCAACCCATTCTACCCCTGGCCAAAAGCGCGAGGCCTTAAGCACCTTGCCTTTTTCGTCCTTAATTCGGCCTAAAAGTTCATAATGAAGGCGGGTTTTGCCATCTCGCGCAAACACCGGTTGGCGATAAAGCATTGGCCCTTCTCCCGCCATCACCGACTCGAGTAAGGTGCGCCAACGTACACTACCACGTTTATCCAGTTGGCTTAGTTGTTTGTCGAACTGTGACCAACCATTCTGGCCGGTTAGCGCCGCCGCTTTAAGTGCACGTTCGGCTTCATCCATTAGTCGCCCACGTCGCTCACTGGCGCCAAATGAGGTCATCCCAAGGTGGAACCAATTATCTTGATCCAACGCCTCGGGTGGCGCGAGTTTATCTAACGCATTGGTGATTTGCGCTAAAAAGGGATGCACTTCTTCTCCCGCTTGGTTGACCAGCAAAATGGCAAAGTCCGAGGCAAAATAACGTGCCAACACGGCATCCGGAAAACGCTGAATCGCATTCGACAGAACATTGCCAATCGCTTGAATCAATTGATCGGCGGCTTCTTGCCCGTGCTGCGCCACCAGATCTTCCCATTCCGCCACCCTCACTAGGATCACACTGCCTTGGCTGGCATCATCACTGGCTAGTGTGTGCAAGCGATTATCAAACATCACGCGATTCGCGGCGCCGGTGAGTTGGTCTAAGAAGGTGTTGGTGCGAATAAAGGTGTCAAAACGACTACGCTCTTGGCGCGCTTCTTTAAGCTCTTCGATCAGTTGCGTTAACGCCGCGCTTGCCGGGATCGGCCACTCGCGGCTATCACCTTGCTGCGCATCATCGAGTCGCCCCGCTAAGATCAGTCGGCCACGCTGCTCAAGCACCTCACTGCCATACAGCTGACGCCGGAGCCAACGGATCCCCCATGTGAGCCCCAAGACAATCACCAAAATCGCCGCCGATAAGGAGGACAATGGACCAATGGAATAGGCAAACTCCGCATACGGCGGCACAAAGGTCAGTTTGACCGCAAACCCTGGGTTGCTATCGAGCGGTATATCACGAGAGATTACCTGTTGATTGGTCACCGCCTGGTATTGAATTTGCTCATATTGATACAAGATCCCAGCGTCCGAGTAGATAGTGAGGGACGTCACGTCACTGGCTTTAAGCATCTTGGGAAGCCAGCGCGAAAAGTATTGGTTATCACGCTGGTCACTGGCCATCTCTTGATCAATCACCTCAACCATGCCGTCAACATAATGCGAGATGAAATCAATCCCCAATTGGCGGAAGCTGATCGCACCGCCGATAAACAACACAAAAATGGCACACACCACAATAAGCGTGACAAATGCAACGAGTCGGTTGGTCAGCTTCATACCGCTGACTTTGATCGCACTGGCTGTTCTATCCATGATTCTCTGCTGACTTGGGTCGCCTTTGGGGGCTAGTAGCCGCTATTATCAGGCTTGGTTATCATAATGTGAATGCCTAGACCACGAATCGGTGGCTGTCTTTTTACGCAACGAGGACTCATGGACTGGATTACCTGTACACAAAGCTTTATCTGCGTGGTGGATCATGGCTCGTTGGCCCAAGCGGCCACCAAGCTACACACCTCAAGTTCTGCCCTGTCAAAACGCCTAAGCTGGCTAGAACGCCAACTGGGGGTTCAATTGCTCAAACGCACTACACGCAGTTTGTCGATGACAGATGCGGGTGATCTCTTCTACCACCGCGCCAAGACGTGGGTCGATGACTGGCAACAATTAGTCAGTGAGACCACCTCCACCTTTGGTGAGGTCAGTGGTGTATTGCGTATCGGTGCGCCATTGGTGACAGGGAACCGCTTTCTGGTCAACTTTATTGCTGAGTTTCTTGAGATTTATCCGAAAATCAAAGTCGAACTCACCACCCTCACCCCTGGCCAGCTGCCGGATCTGAATCTGGACGTGGTGATCAGTCGTGAACTCGAGTACTTTAACTCCGCCAGCTACATCGCCGCCAAATTATTTGATTTTCAACCTGGCTTTTTTGCTGCCCCTGCCTACCTCGAGCGCCATCCGCCCATCACCACGCCAGCGCAACTTACCCAGCATAATATTTTGCTTTACGGTAATTCGCATCAGCCTCAAGAGCGGGTGTTTGAAGATGGCACCCGCTTACAATTGTCCGGTAATTTTGTCTCACCCAACCCTGAAGCCTTGGTCAGTGCCGCGGTGATTGGCATGGGGATCATTTTAGGGGGCGCCGGGACGGTGCAAAAAGAAATCGACCAAGGCTTATTGGTCCCGGTGCTACCAGCCCTTAAGCAACCACGCTTATCGGCCTACGCCTACTACCCTAAGCTGGAATACAACCACACCAAAACCAAATTATTTATCGATTTTATTAAACAGAAAGTTAAAGATTTGTACGTTTAGTGTGCAGGTAAAGCAAGAGGTAACGCCAACTATCATCGGGGCTTAGCCGATTTTGGAAAAAGTATTTTATCTTTTATCTATATATCGATAACAATCACTGCGCTAGGGTGAGACAAGACACTCACCTCAACAACGTGCAATATTCATGGCCTATTATAATCCTAAGTACCCTGATACCCCCTCGCTTAAACGTGCAGCAAAACGGCGTATCCCAGCCTTCGCCTTTGATTATCTTTGCGGCGGTTGTCACGATGAAATTGGCGTGGCGCACAATGCCGGGGCGTTTGAACACGTAAAACTGCAGTCTGACTTGCTTGCGCCTACCCCAGAGATCGACTTATCCGTCGAGCTATTTGGCCAACGCTATGCCGCGCCTTTTGGCGTCGCCCCCGTCGGACTTCAAGGGTTAATGTGGCCCAAGGCGCCGGAAATTTTGGCAAAAGCGGCCTATCAAGCAAAGCTTCCTTATGTGCTCAGCACCGTATCCTCAGCGAGTCTTGAGACCATCGCCGAGATCTCTGAGGGAACGGCGTGGTATCAACTCTATAACCCAACGGATGCCAAGATCCGTAAAGATCTCATGGGTCGCATTAAAAGTGCAGGATATAAAGTGCTGGTCGTCACTGTGGATGTGCCGACCTTCGGTTATCGCCCGCGCGATATAAAAAATGGCTTGGCGATGCCGCCGAAAATGAACCTGCGCAATATCGTGCAAATGGTGCAGTGTCCGGCATGGAGCTGGCAGACGTTACTGGCTGGCGTGCCTGAGATGCAAACCCTCAAGCCTTACATGCCAAAAAACATGCCCACCAGCGAACTGGCGAACTTTATGAACAATACGGTGATGGGCGCCGTCGACTTCGACAGCCTCAAGGTGATCCGCGATAACTGGGACGGCCCCTTGGTATTAAAAGGCTTGGTCAACCCAGACGATGTCAAACAAGCGGTTGCGCTCGGTGCCGACGCAGTGGTCTTATCCAACCATGGGGGACGTCAGTTAGATGTTGGCGAGTCGCCACTGGATACCATTCAAACCATCAAGCGCTTATATGGTGACAAGATTAAACTGCTGATGGACAGTGGCGTACAAAGCGGCGGGAATGTAGCCCAAGCGATGGCCATGGGCGCCGACTTCACCCTGCTGGGCCGCACTTTTGTCTATGCCTGTGGCGCGTTGGGCCATCATGGGGGGGAACACGCGATAGATATGCTCACCCAACAAATGACCCAAGTAATGGGCCAGTTAAAATGCCCAACGCCGGTGCAATTGCCGCACTTTTTAAAAGCGGGCCCCGGTGTCGCCTAACCCAGCCCGTTCAGTAACCGACCACGCCAAAAAGCAAAAAGCCCCAACAGGGGCTTTTTCGTTTCAACCACATTGGCGTTGACTCGCCACTTAACGCAGTCCGTTTTAGAACGGAATATCGTCGTCAAAATCAGGCAAATCGTTGTATTGCTGCTGAGGTTGCGACTGTGGCTGTGGTGCCGACTGCTGCGGTGGCTGTTGGTTAAAGTTTTGCTGTGGTTGTTGAGGCTGCTGAGGCTGTCCCCATCCACCTTGCTGCTGCGGTGACTGCTGCATGGGCTGACCTTGGCTCTGACCACCACGGCCACCCAGCATTTGCATGCTGCCACTAAACGGTTGTACCGCGACTTCCGTGGTATAACGGTCTTGCCCGTTTTGGTCTTGCCACTTGCGTGTCTGCAGTTGGCCTTCGATATACACCTGAGAGCCTTTGCGCAGATACTCACCCGCGACTTCGGCGGTTTTACCGAACAGCACAACACGGTGCCACTCTGTTTTCTCACGCATCTCACCGGTGTTTTTATCACGCCATGACTCTGAGGTCGCGAGGCTGAGGTTCGCCACCGCACCGCCGTTGGGGAGGTAACGGATTTCCGGATCGTTGCCCAAATTACCAATCAAGATGACTTTGTTTATGCCACGGCTGGCCATAGGTGACTCCCACTGTTCTTGGTTGCGCGCGAAACGATTTCGCAAACTGGATAAATAAGGAGGAAGTCTAGCACGAGCACCCCAGAGGTTCGAAGCTTTTCCACGCGATCTGTTTCCATATTCTGCAGTTAAAGCGTCAGCACAATGGGTTATCACTCGCAGCGTATACCTTAAAGATAAAAATGGTTTAGACTGATGGAAAGCTTGCCCAGCCTTGACGTCGGTGATCACCCCACTTACGTCACACGGATACGCATGTTGAGTCATCATCAGTAGGATGCTTATGAACCAGGCCGAAACCACCTCAGATAGTTACACACTGCTTCTTATTTCTCAGCCCAGCATGTCTGTGTCTGCACTGATGACATGCTTAGAAAAAGCAATTCATAGCGAGGTTGAGCTCGTGACGCCCGATGCGATCACTGACAAGCTCACCGCACGACCCGGTTTAGTGTTGGTAGACTTAAACGCCTTTGATGACATTGCCACCGAGCAGCTAAAACAATCGCTGATCCCCTTTGCCGACCAACATGTCTTTGCGCTGCTCAATGCACATGACTTAAGTGCCAAAGAACTCGCCAGCTGGCCATTTATCAAAGGGGTCTTTAAAAAAGAAGATGAGATCCGCCACCTATGTTATGGCATCGAAAAAATGTTCTCTGGCGAGTACTGGCTCCCCCGTCACAAAATGGCCGCGTTAATTCACTATTATCAGCAGCACCACCAACAAGCGATCGATGAGCAGGCCATTGTCCTGACCAACCGCGAGCAACAAATCCTGCGCCATCTTGTCACGGGCGCCTCTAACCAAGACATTGCCCGTGCATTGGACGTCAGTGAGCATACCGTTAAGTCGCACCTTTATAACGTGTTTAAGAAAATCAATGTTAAAAACCGAGTACAAGCCGTGTTTTGGGCGAAAAACAACTTGTCCCTAATTGGCTCGACGGGGCTTGAAGCCTATCCTGGCGCCGACGACGATCACCGCTAGTTGGGTCAAGCTCACCCATCAAGGTAGGATGTCACGTTACTCAGTTAAAAAGGAATCACAGGATGGGATTTGATGTCTTTAACGGGGATGCCGATGGGCTTACCGCACTGGTGCAATGGCGCTTAGCGCACCCACAAGCCACCACGTTAATTACTGGGGTTAAACGCGATATTGCTCTGTTAAAGCAAGTGCCCACAGGCCCCGAGCAGGTCACAGTACTCGATGTTTCGATGGCGAAGAACCAAGACGCACTCGCGAGATTACTCGCGGCTGGCACGCGCGTGTTCTATGCTGATCACCATCAAAGTGGTCCCATCCCAGATTCGCCTTTGTTAGACGCACATATTCATACCAGTGCTAATACCTGTACCGCGCTTATTATCGATAAACTTCTCGGTGGGCAGTATCGAGAATGGGCGTTAGTTGGCGCGTATGGCGATAACCTGGATCGCACTGCAAATGCCCTTGCTCAACAGTCGGGTATTGACGAGCAAACGCGCGCGCGGCTGGCACAGCTCGGCCACTATCTCAACTACAACAGCTATGGCGCGAGCTTGGATGACCTCACTATGCCCCCCGCGGTGTTATATCGTCACCTGTGTGGCTTTTCGACCCCCGATGCTTTTATGCGCGCTTATCCGGACATCGTGATGGCACTGGCTGACGCGTATCAAAGTGACCGGGCGCATGCGCAAACCCTAACCCCGGCGCTGGGCGATGAAAACGCACAGGTGTATCAGCTTCCCGATGCCGCTTGGGCACGCCGAATAAGTGGCATGTTTGGCAACCAATTAGCCAACCGCCATCCTGATAGAGCCCATGCCGTGCTCACGCCGATGCCAGGAGGAGAATGGATGGTCAGTATTCGTGCCCCGTTAAATCGTCCTACTGGGGCGGCGCAGTTGGCCGAGCAATTCACAACAGGCGGTGGCCGCGCCGCGGCGGCGGGAATTAATGCCCTCCCGCCGGCGTCCTTATCGACCTTTACCGATGCATTTATGGCGTATTTTTCCGCCCATGCGGACTAAGCAACGCGGGGACGGTCACGCTATCTAGCCGCGTTGGCGCGCAGTACTTGCTTAGCCGCACTGAACCCAGCAAACTATTGACCCAGATAACATTGTTAGCAGCCGCTTGCTAACAACCCGCTTAGGGGTGTCGACCGCGTCATAAACCGCTCGCCACCCAACAAAAACGAAAGGATCTGAGATGATAAAAAAATGTCTGTTCCCAGCGGCTGGCTATGGCACCCGCTTTTTACCGGCAACCAAGTCAATGCCGAAAGAAATGATGCCAGTGGTCAACAAGCCTTTGATTGAATACGGCGTGGATGAAGCCTTGGAAGCGGGTATCAACGGCATGTGTATTGTCACCGGTCGTGGCAAGCATGCCATCATGGATCATTTTGATAAAAACTATGAGCTTGAGCATCAAATCAGTGGCACCAACAAAGAAGTGTTACTCGATGACATTCGCAATACCATAGAGAAAGCGTCATTCACCTACATTCGCCAACACGAAATGCGTGGACTCGGACATGCGATTTTAACCGGTCGCGATCTGGTCGGCGACGAAGCGTTTGCTGTCGTGCTCGCCGATGATCTTTGCATCCATCCTGACAATGGCGTTCTCAAGCAAATGGTCGCTCTATATAACCAGTTCCGTTGCTCGATTGTCGCGGTGGAAGAAGTCCCGGAAGATGAGACCCATAAATATGGTGTCATTGCCGGTCAAGAGATCAAAGATGACCTTTTCCGCGTAGACAACATGGTGGAAAAACCCGATCCCGGCGATGCGCCAAGCAATCTTGCTATTATTGGCCGGTATATTTTAACGCCAGATATCTTTGATCTGTTAGAAACGACCCCGCCAGGTAAAAACGGCGAAGTCCAGATCACCGATGCGCTGCTCAAACAAGCACAGTCAGGGTGTGTACTGGCGTATAAATTTAAAGGCGAGCGCTTTGACTGTGGCAGCGTAGAAGGCTTTATTGAAGCCACCAATCACTGCTACAAGCACCACTACCTTGGCGGAAGCAACAAAGACGAAGCGACGGTCAAAAACCGTCGATAACGTTAACCGCGTCGGATCGCGCGTTTTTCCCCTTCGAGTAAAGGCTGTGTAAATATACAGCCTTTTTATTTGGTCATGGTCATGTCTGTGCCATACTAGGCGACCAACCAGTGAGCTGACTGAGTAGTAGGATAATAATGGACAATATCGACGTCAGAGGCGCGCGCACGCATAACCTCAAAAACATCAACCTCACCATTCCTCGTGATAAACTGATTGTGATCACCGGCCTATCTGGCTCGGGAAAATCATCGCTGGCCTTCGACACCCTATACGCCGAAGGCCAGCGCCGTTACGTTGAATCCTTGTCAGCGTATGCGCGCCAGTTTCTCTCCTTAATGGAAAAACCCGATGTTGACCATATCGAGGGTCTGTCACCTGCGATCTCGATAGAGCAAAAGTCCACCTCGCATAACCCGCGCTCAACGGTCGGCACCATCACTGAAGTGTATGACTACTTACGCTTACTGTATGCGCGAGTGGGCGAGCCACGCTGTCCCACTCATGATGTGACCTTAGCGGCTCAGACCGTCAGTCAGATGGTCGATAAAGTGCTTGCGCTGCCGGAAGGAAGCAAGCTGATGCTGCTCGCGCCGATCATTAAAAACCGTAAAGGGGAGCATGTTAAGACTCTGGAGAACCTCGCTGCGCAAGGGTTTATCCGTGCCCGAATCAATGGCGAAGTGTGCGATCTATCCGATCCGCCGACACTCGAGCTGCAGAAAAAGCACACCATTGAGGTGGTGGTCGATCGCTTTAAAGTGCGCGATGATCAGCAACAGCGTTTGGCAGAATCTTTTGAGACCGCGCTCGAGCTAACAGGCGGCAGCGCGGTGATCAGTTGGATGGACGGTGAAGGGGAAGAGATCATTTTTTCCGCCAACTTTGCCTGCCCACACTGCGGTTACAGCATGCAAGAGCTTGAACCGCGCCTGTTCTCCTTTAATAACCCAGCCGGTGCCTGTGGTACCTGCGACGGCTTGGGGGTGCAACAGTATTTTGATCCTAAGCGCGTTCTCCAAAATCCAGCCGTCAGCCTCGCGGGTGGGGCGATCCGCGGCTGGGATCGGCGTAACTTTTATTACTTCCAAATGCTACGCTCGCTGTCTGAGCATTATGGCTTTGATTTGGAAACGCCGTGGCAGGATCTGTCGGGCACCGTTCAGGACATTCTCTTGTACGGTTCCGGCCCAAAAGAGATCGAGTTCAAATACGTCAACGATCGGGGCGATATTCGCGTACGTAAGCATCCCTTCGAAGGGATCCTCAATAACATGGAGCGTCGCTATCGCGACACCGAATCGAATGCTGTGCGCGATGAGCTTGCCAAATATATCGCCACCAAACCTTGTGCCAGCTGCGGTGGCTCACGCTTACGCCAAGAAGCTCGTCACGTGTTTATCGACGGCCACAATCTACCCGAGATTTGTGAGCTGAGCATTCAACAGGCGCTGGACTTCTTTGAACAACTGACCTTGACCGGGCAACGCGCTAAGATTGCCGAAAAGGTGATGAAAGAGATCCATGACCGGCTACGGTTTTTGGTCAATGTGGGGCTTAACTACCTGAATTTATCGCGCAGTGCCGATACCCTCTCTGGCGGTGAAGCACAGCGTATTCGACTGGCCAGCCAAATTGGCGCGGGCTTGGTGGGGGTCATGTACGTACTGGATGAGCCCTCTATTGGTCTGCACCAGCGTGACAATGCCCGCTTGCTCGATACCTTGGAGCATCTGCGCGATCTGGGGAACACTGTCATGGTGGTCGAGCATGATGAAGATGCCATTCGCGCGGCCGACTACATCATTGATATTGGCCCGGGGGCCGGGGCACATGGTGGTCAAATTGTTGCCGAAGGCAGTTTAGAGGACATACTCGCCAGTGAGTCGTCACTGACAGGTCAGTATCTAAGTGGAAAGCAAGCGATCGAGGTTCCCACAAAGCGTATTGAGCGCGACCCAAACAAAATGTTGACGCTGAAAGGGGCGACGGGCAACAACCTGAAAAACGTTGATCTCCACCTACCTGTCGGACTGCTTACTTGCGTGACGGGCGTGTCAGGCTCAGGCAAGTCAACGCTTATCAATGACACCTTTTTTAAAGTGGCCCACCAGCAATTAAACGGCGCGACCACCGCCGATCCCGCGCCTTACGAGTCGATTGATGGGTTGGGACATTTCGACAAGGTGATCGATATTGATCAAAGCCCTATTGGCCGTACCCCACGCTCAAACCCAGCCACTTATACGGGGATCTTTACCCCGATCCGTGAGCTGTTTGCCGGTACCCAAGAGGCACGGGCACGCGGATATAAAGTGGGCCGTTTTAGCTTTAACGTGCGCGGCGGTCGCTGCGAAGCGTGCCAAGGTGATGGCGTGATCAAAGTGGAAATGCATTTCTTGCCCGATGTGTATGTACCTTGTGATGTGTGTAAAGGTAAACGTTATAACCGGGAAACATTGGAAGTACGCTATAAAGGCAAAACCATCGATGAAGTCCTTGAGATGACCGTCGAGGACGCGCGTGAGTTTTTCGACGCCGTGCCCGCTATCAAGCGTAAACTGCAAACATTGATGGATGTCGGCCTGAGCTATATTCGCCTTGGCCAAGCGGCCACCACCTTATCGGGGGGTGAAGCACAGCGGGTCAAGTTAGCACGAGAGCTGTCTAAGCGTGACACGGGTAAAACGCTTTACATCCTCGATGAACCAACCACAGGACTTCATTTCCATGATATTCAGCAACTGCTTAATGTCCTGCACCGCTTGCGCGAACAGGGCAACACTATCGTGGTGATTGAGCATAATCTGGATGTGATAAAGACCGCGGACTGGATCATCGACTTAGGGCCAGAGGGCGGTAATGGCGGCGGTGAAATCATCGCGCAAGGTACACCGGAAGCGATCGTGGATGTGGTGGGTAGCCACACCGCTCACTTCCTCAAACCTATGTTGGAGCGATAATGACCTCAGCGCTGCCGCAGAGTCGCGTGATACGAAAGCCGCTAACAACCCCATTTCTACTAACGTTAGCGGCCTTGTGGTTGATCTGCTTACCACTGTACTCGGTGTCTCTCCCGCTGGTTGGCATACGTCACCCTGCAGCGGCGCTTTCCTTGTTAACGCTCGCGTTCACCTTGGGGTTTGCCTGCTTAGAAGTCGTGCGTCAGCATACTTGGCGGGCAAGCCGACTGACCTGGATGCTTGGTTTGGCAACGGGCCTGGCGATTATTCCTTATTACTACCCACACGCTGAGGCACTCAATAGCGGCTATGCCATGGCCGCCTTGATACTTAGCCTCGGTTTCTTCTCCAGCCTTCAACAGTTTGTTTTTAACCATTCGCAGCGGCAAAAGCTACTCGGGGTATTTTTACTCGCCTCTTGGCTAGCGGTACTGTCGGTGTTGGGCAATCAATCACCACCGGGCATGGCGCCTTTTATGTTTAACAACTGGGTGCCTCACTTGCCCCCTGCGGTCACGCACACACTGCTACTTACAGGTCTCACCTTAGCGGCGTATATTCTCGCCAGAGAGCCGAGTGGCCGCTACCGCCATCCCATCAGCCAAAGCTTATTGGCCGTCACCCCTTTGGTTTTTATTCCAGTGTTAGCGATGCAAGGCCAGCCCCTGCTGCTGCTCTTTGCCTTGTGTGCCATCGTGTTACAGCAAGCCTATTTGAGTCGCTTTGCCTCCAGGCGCCAGCACAAAGCTTGGCTTGTGGCAGTCTGTCTCGGCGCGATCCTGGCGATATTTGCCCTCAGTGGTCAAGATAGTTGGCAATGGCTGAGCGACGGCGAGCGACGTGCGTTGGGTTTAGCGTGGCAACAATGGCAGACAACGCCCTTTTTCGGCGTGGGCATGGGGAATGGTAAGCAGGCCTTGCTGTTGCTTTCTGCTTCACAACCCGGCCACCTTGGTCCAGTGAACCTGCCCAGTGCACTGCTGTTTTGGCTGTTGGAAGGAGGCTTATTGATTGGATTGGGCTATGTGTTGGTGATCATGGCGCTCGGCGTCAGGATCCTTCGTGCTCCCTCAGGGACACGGCGGATCTTGATTGCTTTAGTGCTACCTCCGCTCACTGGACTGATGATCTATCCGGTAAGCGGCACCCAGTGGTTCAATGGGGTATTGTTACTCCTTTGGCTATACTGGCTTGATAACCTCACCAGCAAATATCGCCGCTACCCGGTACTCACTCATGGTTACAGCCAACGTGTGGCCAGTCGCACCGTGATCACTGCCCTCGTCATCACGACACTCGTGTGCCTGTCATCCGTATATTTGGCCAATCGTTATTTGCGCGACTCTTTACTCAGCTCGCAACGTTTTGCCTTATACCAGCAACATCCATGGTGGCAGCAAAAGCTGGCCCACGCACAACAAAGCCGTCACTTTCAGGCTAATTTAGCAACTCTGTCTGACACTGAGCGCCAGCAACACCTTAACCAATTATTGCGCCAAGTCGCACAACGACCACGCTTTGCTGGCTATCAGCATGCCTATCAAGTGGCCCTACAAATCGGTGACCGTCAGCGGGCTCGCGATATCCAGCAAGAAGCGCGTTACTTGTATCCAAACGCGGCGAAGGTATGGACAATCCGCCATACCCTACCGGATCATTCAACGCCCTAGCGCAATGCCTCTTCAAGGGCTTTAAGGCACAGGGCAATGTTCTCATCCCTTGCGCCGTAGCCCATTAAGCCGATTCGCCAGGCTTTACCCGCCAAATCACCGAGGCCAGCGCCAATTTCCAAGTTATAGGTGTGAAGTAAATGCTGGCGCACGGCGGCATCATCCACGCCCTCAGGAATATAAACGGCGTTAAGCTGGGGCAAACGATAAGGTTCATCGACCACAAAGCCAATCCCTAAATTGTCCAATCCCGCTTTCAAACGCTGATGCATGGTATCGTGGCGTTGCCACGCGTTCTCAATCCCTTCGTGATACAGTTTGAGCAGGGCTTCATGTAGGGCATATAAACTATTCACGGGTGCCGTATGGTGGTAGCTACGTTTGCCGTCGCCGCTCCAATACCCCAGCACCAAACTTTGATCGAGAAACCAGCTTTGCACCTTGTGAGTCCGCGCCTGCATTTTTTCTACTGCACGGGGCGAGAATGTCACTGGCGACAAGCCCGGTACACACGACAAACATTTTTGACTGCCTGAATAGACTGCATCTAATTGCCACTCGTCCACCTTCAACGGCACGCCACCGAGTGAGGTCACCGCATCGACAATAGTGAGGCAGCCGTGTTCACGTGCCAAGGTGGCAAGGGCCTGTGCATCAGAGCAAGCGCCTGTGGACGTCTCCGCGTGGACAAATGCGACAATGCTAGCCTCCGGGTGCGCCTTCAAGGCCGCTTCAACCTTTTCAGGATTAACCGGATCGCCCCAGGCATCATCAACCATGACCGCATGTGCGCCACAACGCTCCACGTTTTCTCGCATCCGGTCGCCAAACACGCCATTGCGACAGACGATCAATGTGTCGCCAGGCTCCACCAAATTGACAAAACAGGCTTCCATCCCCGCACTCCCGGGTGCAGAGACCGCAATGGTAAACGGATTGTCGGTTTGAAAAGCGTACTGCAGTAGCTGCTTGACCTCATCCATCATGCCAATGAATAAGGGGTCAAGATGCCCCAATGTCGGCTTGCTCAATGATTGCAGCACCGACGGGTAAATGTCAGAGGGCCCTGGCCCCATCAATGTGCGAGCGACGGGTTGAAAAGACTGAATATCGGAAATTGCACGAGCCATCACGAATCCTTGTTGTTGGTACCGAGGCTCACCGTTATAGCATATTTTTTCGCCATCCCCCTAGCCTCTGGCACATGAACTGTGTGATCGCTAGCGGCGATTTATGTTTCTTTTCAGTGCCGATAGGGCGCAATGGCCTCCTTTTCCTCAGTCAAAGCGGGGGCTGGGCAGTGCTCCCCCATCAAGAGCAAAAACACGGTTGACACCCTGCGACCACACCCGTAATGTTAAAACTGTTCATGCGGTCACCAACCCATGACTGAACATGCAGAAGAGGTGCATTTCTCAGGCAGTTATCAGGCGGAGCCCCACTCCTAAGCGTGATAACCAGGGGAGACAATGCCGAGGTGGCGTAAGATCGGGGTCGATACGCTGCCGGCCTTGAAGGCTGAATCCTTCAGGCTGTCACTTGTCATCCATATGGACAGACAGGTGGAGCGCTTCTGGCAGAATGCCTGCCGTTTGCTCTTCCTACCTTGTCGCGGTATTTATCGCGGTCACGATGTGACTTCTGATGTTCCCCACTGACTTTTGAATATGTTGAATCAATGAGCACGAGCTCAAAAGGGGAAAAGGACGTGAACCCGTTACCATCAATTTCAGTCGCTAAGTTTGGCGGCACCAGTGTCGGGACGCTAGCGGCGATGCAGCAAAGCGCCGCGGTTATCGAGCAAAACCCGCAAACCCGTTTAATCGTGATCAGTGCGTGCGCCGGAGTGACCAATCATTTAGTCGCGCTCGCAAAAGGGATCAGCGACCCTGACGTGCGCCAAGCCAAGTTGGACGCCATTAATGCCATTCACCAAGCAATATTGCAGCAACTTCCTGATTGCCAAAACACGCAAGCAGCCGTCGAACACTGGCATCTCGCCATTGCCGAGTATGCCGAAAAAGCGGCCATCATTCCTGACACAGCGCTAACGGATGCGTTAGTTGCCTGCGGCGAGCTGATCTCAACCCATATTTTCACCCATTTGCTCAACAGCCGAGGTATAACCGCTTTGAGAGTAGATGCGCGTGAATTGCTGCGCACCGACAGCCAGTTTGGCTGTGCCCAGCCTGACCCACAACAGACGCGAACACAGTGCCACGACCAATTGCTTCCGCATTTAGCCACACATCGAGTGGTCACCCAAGGGTTTATCGGCGCGGATGCCCACGGACAAACCACCACCTTAGGCCGTGGTGGTAGCGACTACAGTGCAGCACTGTTCGCCGAAGCCGTGGACGCAGAGAGTTTGGCCATTTGGACCGATGTGCCCGGGATTTATACCACCGACCCGCGGATTGCCGAACAAGCGCGCCCAATCAGTGAGATTAGTTTTAGCGAAGCCTCAGAAATGGCCACGTTTGGTGCCAAAATCCTGCACCCGTCCACCTTGCTGCCTGCAGTGCGCCAACATATACCAGTGTTTGTCGGGGCCGCGAGAGCGCCTGAGCAAGGCGGCACCTGGATCCGCGAGCACGCGCACTCGGCACCGCTGTTTCGTGCCGTCGCCTTACGACGAAACCAAACCATGGTGACACTAACCAGCTTAAACATGTTCCATGCATATGGTTTTTTGGCCAAAGTATTTGAGGTTTTGGCACGATTTGAAATCTCGGTGGACTTGATCACCACCTCGGAGGTCAGTGTCGCTTTAACCCTTGATCAAACCAACACTCAGGGCGACGCGCCGCAGCTGCCACAAGCGGCTATCGCCGAGCTGACCCAGTTATGTCATGTCGAGATCTGCGAGAACCTGGCGGTGGTAGCGCTGATTGGCAATGATATGAATCATACTGCTGGCGCGACAGCACCAGTGTTCAGTGCCTTAGCACAACATAAACTACGCATGATTTGCTACGGTGCCAGCAACCACAATGTATGTGTTGTGGTTGAAGATGACGATGCCACCCAGGTGGTGCAGCGGTTACACGCGGACTTATTTGAATAATAAAAAAGCCAGCACAGCCAATATGCTGGCTTCTTTCGTTAGCCGTTTAAGTTCGGCCCGAGCCATTTCTCCGCTTCTTCGCTGCTCCACCCTTTGCGTGCTGCGTAGCTGTCTCGCTGATCGTTTTGGATCTTCGCCACCGCAAAGTAACGTGACTCAGGGTGGGAAAAATACCAACCTGAGACCGACGCCCCCGGCCACATGGCATAGCTTTCGGTAAGTGTCATCCCCGTATGTGCTTCTACCGACAGCAATTGCCAAATTTTGCCTTTCTCACTGTGTTCAGGACAGGCGGCATAACCCGGCGCTGGCCGGATCCCTTGGTATTGCTCGCGGATCAGCGCATCGTTATCGAGCGTCTCATCGGGCGCATAGCCCCACAAGGTAATCCGAATTTGCTGATGGAGGTACTCTGCAAAGGCTTCTGCAAGTCTATCGGCGACCGCCTGGATCATGATCGCGTTATAATCATCCCCTTTCGCTTTGTATTCTTCCGCCAAGGCATATTCGCCAATACCACCTGTCACCGCAAATGCGCCAATCCAATCCGGCTGGCCACTGCTTTTTGGCGCAATAAAGTCCGACAAGCAATAGTTGGCACCACGAGGCTTTTTCGTTTGCTGACGCAAGTGGTTCAGTACGGTGAGCGTCGCTTGGCGAGACCCATCATCATAGACTTCAATATCATCCTCAACGCTGTTGGCAGGAAAAAGGCCACACACTCCCTTCGCGGCGACCAAGCCTTCTGCCTCGAAACGATCGAGCCAAGCATTGGCGTCTTGATACAAACGGCGCGCTTCCTCACCCACTAGTTCGTGATCCAAAATCGCCGGGAATTTGCCACTGAGTGACCACGTCATAAAGAAGGGTGTCCAGTCGATATACTGACGTAAGGTCGCTATCGAGACATCATCGTAAACATGCACGCCCGGCTTCAACGGCTGCGGAGGAGCATAGTTTGCCCAGTCCGTTTGCCACTTATTGTCCCGCGCCTGCTCAAGGGTGACGGGAGCGGTTCGAGGCGTTTTGCGTTGATGTTGCTCACGCACCGCCGCATAGTCTTTGGCTAAACGGGCCACAAAATCCGGCCGCTGAGTCTGTGACAGCAACGATGAGCACACCCCCACGGCACGTGACGCGTTGGGCACATAGACCACGGGCGCATGGTAATGCTGTTCAATCTTCACCGCGGTATGGGCTTTGGACGTGGTCGCGCCGCCAATAAGCAAAGGAATATCAAACCCTTGGCGCTCCATCTCTTTCGCCACGTTCACCATTTCATCTAACGATGGGGTAATCAGGCCTGATAAACCAATAATATCGACGTTTTCCTCACGCGCCACCGACAGGATTTTATCGGTCGGCACCATCACGCCGAGATCAATAATCTCGAAGTTATTACATTGCAGCACCACGCCAACAATGTTTTTGCCAATGTCATGCACATCCCCTTTGACCGTGGCGAGCAAGATCTTGCCATTGGTCTGTCCTTGCTGCTTTTCAGCATTGATGTAAGGCTCAAGGTAAGCCACCGCCTGCTTCATCACCCGTGCCGACTTCACCACTTGTGGTAGGAACATCTTGCCTTCACCAAACAAGTCCCCGACCACGTTCATGCCTGCCATCAGTGGGCCTTCAATCACTTCTAGAGGTTTACTTGCCGCGGCGCGAGCCAGCTCGGTGTCTTCAACAATAAACTCTGTAATGCCTTTGACCAGTGCATGTTCCAACCGCTTTTCCACCGGCCAACTGCGCCACTCTGCAGTTTCCGCGACCTCGTTCTCCCCACTATCGCGATAGCTGTCGGCGATCTCCAATAAACGCTCCGTGGCGCCATCATCTTTGTTGAGCACCACATCTTCTACTGCCAAGCGCAGCGATTCAGGCAAATCATCATAGATGGCTAACTGGCCCGCATTGACGATCCCCATGTCCATGCCATTTTTGATGCAGTGATACAAAAACACCGCATGAATAGCCTCACGGACGGGGTTGTTGCCTCGAAACGAAAACGACACATTGGAGACGCCGCCCGAGATCATGGCATGCGGCAGGGTTTGTTTAATGTCAGCCACGGCGTTGATGAAATCGACTGCGTAGTTATTGTGCTCATCAATGCCGGTAGCAACCGCAAAAATGTTGGGATCGAAGATAATATCTTCCGGCGGAAAACCGACTTGCTCGACCAGAAGATGATAAGCGCGCGTACAGATTTCCACTTTCCGCGCTTGAGTATCGGCTTGACCTTGTTCGTCAAACGCCATCACGATCACCGCCGCGCCATAGCGACGGACTAAACGTGCTTGGTGAAGAAAAGCCTCTTCTCCTTCTTTGAGCGAAATAGAATTGACGATGCCTTTCCCTTGAATGCACTTGAGGCCAGCTTCAATCACTTCCCATTTAGAGGAGTCAATCATCACTGGCACACGGGCAATATCCGGCTCGGCCGCGCATAAATTGAGGAATCGCACCATAGCCTTTTCGGCATCCAACATGCCTTCATCCATATTGATATCGATGATTTGGGCGCCGTTTTCCACTTGCTGCAATGCCACTTCCAGCGCCTCGTCGTATTGCTCTTCAACGATTAAACGTTTAAAGCGTGCTGAGCCAGTTACATTGGTGCGCTCACCCACGTTAACGAACAAGCTATCGGCATTAATGGTCAGGGGCTCGAGCCCAGATAAGCGACAGGCCACAGGGTGGTCAGGCAGAGAGCGTGGCGAATGTTTTTTCACCGCGTCGCTAATCGCTTGAATATGTTCAGGCGTGGTGCCACAACAACCACCGACCAAATTGATAAAGCCTGACGCCGCCCACTCATCAATGTGTGTCGCCATCTCTTCGGGAGAAAGGTCATACTCACCAAACGCGTTGGGCAACCCCGCATTAGGGTGGACGGAGACAAAGCCCTCACAAATGTCGCTCAGCTCTTTGACATACTGGCGCAATTCAGCCGGCCCCAGTGCGCAGTTTAAGCCAAACGACAGTGGCTCAACATGGCGCAGCGAGTGATAAAAGGCGGCGGTCGTTTGTCCGGATAAGGTGCGTCCAGACGCATCAGTGATGGTGCCGGAGATCATAATGGGTAAGCGAAACCCACGGGCATCAAAGACCTTTTCAACCGCAAACGCACAGGCTTTGGCATTCAAGGTATCAAAAATGGTCTCCAACATGATGATATCAACCCCACCCTCAATGAGCGCTTCGGTGGACTCGGCATACACGTCGACTAACTGATCAAAGCTGACATTGCGAAACCCAGGGTCATTCACATCTGGTGAGATTGAGCACGTTCGGTTGGTCGGCCCCAACACACCCGCGACAAAACGGGGTTTATCCGGCGTTTTCGCCGTCCACGCATCAGCGACCTCACGCGCAAGCCGGGCTGCCGCGACGTTGATTTCCGCACTCAGCGCCTGCATGTCGTAATCGGCCATCGCAATTTGGGTGGCGTTAAAGGTGTTAGTTTCAATAATGTCCGCGCCCGCGGCCAGGTAATCACTGTGTAGCGAAGCGATCTTATCAGGCTGAGTCAGCACCAAAAGATCATTGTTGCCTTTCACATCACAGTGCCAATCTTTAAAACGTTGGCCACGATAATCGGCCTCATTGAGCCCTAACCCCTGAATCATGGTGCCCATGCCACCATCGATCACTAGAATACGGTCGCGCAGTTGCTGTGTCAGTCGGTCCATACTATTACGCTTATCATCTTCCTCGTTGCAGTCATTTCATCCTACCACAGCGAAAATGGAAATCTAGACGTCTATAAATAACAATTTATTTTGATCTATTTCAATTCAGCTGTTCGTTTTGACAACGATTTCTATTAATATTTTGACACATTTTTTCATTCCCTCGTTGTACTAGGAAGCGGCATGTCAACTTACGCAATCCTCAGCTTTATGGCTGCTGCAGCCATCTTTATCGCTTTTATTAATAGTAAAATCAGTCGAGTACAAACCACCATCGCCATTACCGCTAGCTCGCTCCTACTGTCTTTGTTGATAGTGGTCGCTGGTCAATACCAAGCCATTCCACTCAAAACCATGGCCGAGCAAATACTGACAGATATCCACTTTGATACCTTTTTGCTCAAAGGCGTCCTCGGCTTTTTGCTCTTCGCGGGGGGAATTGGTGTCAAGCTTCCCTCTTTCTCCGACCAAAAGTGGGAGATCACGACCCTGGTGATCGGCGGGCTATTGGTCTCTGTGTTTTTAATCGGCACCGGTATCTGGGGCGTGTTTCAGCTGATCGGTATTCCTTTCGATTATCTCTACTGCCTGCTATTTGGCGCGCTGATCTCGCCGACCGATCCCATTGCTGTTCTCGCCATTGTGAAAAAACTGCAAGCACCGATGCGGATCACGACACAAATAGAGGGAGAGTCGCTATTTAATGATGGCGTGGGTATCGTGATCTTTGTGACTCTTTTTACCCTGGCCTTTGGCGACAACAACCCGACGGTGGGCGGTACCATTGCCTTGTTTTTACAAGAAGCCGTTGGCGGGATTTTATATGGCCTGGTGCTTGGCTATCTTTTCCATCGCTTGATTTGTGCCACCAACGATCACTCGATGGAATTGCTATTAACGCTGGCTATCCCCAGCGCTGGCTATGTCCTGGCCGATATGCTGCATGTCTCTGGCCCGCTGGCAATGGTGGTTGCCGGGATTATGATTGGCAACTGGACCCGCTTTATTGGCTTTTCCAAAGAAAGTGAAGATCACCTCGACCACTTCTGGGAACTGGTCGATGAATTTCTTAACAGCCTACTCTTTCTCCTAATCGGGGTTAGCTTGCTGCAAATCAGTTTCCATAAAGAAGACTGGATCATTATGGCGGCGGTGGTGCCTATTGTGCTTCTCGCCCGGTTTATCAGCGTGAAAGTGTGTTACCTCGGCTTTAAGCGCTTTCGAACCTATAACCCTTGGGCAGTACGTATATTAAGCTGGGGAGGCTTACGCGGAGGGCTTGCGTTGGCCATGGCAATGGCCGTGCCCGCTGGCATCATGGTGGTGCCGGAAAAAAATATCGATGTTCGCGAGCTGATCCTCATCATGACCTATGCGGTGGTGGTGTTCTCCATTTTGGTGCAAGGCTCAACCATGACAGGCATGGTTGATAAAGCAAACGCAGCACAAGACGAAATGGATAAACATCAAAGCTAACCGAGTCCCTAACCCAAAAGCGCCCGCGGGCGCTTTTTTATTCATCAAGGGTAAAGTTAGACGCGGAAAAGGCATCCAAGTCAAAGGGCGTTTGCTGGTAAACACAATAGTTTAGCCAGTTGGCAAACAGTAAATGCCCATGGCTGCGCCAACTCACATACGGTGGCTGCGAAGGATCGTCATCTGGGTAATAGTTAAGGGGGACCGCGGGCTCCATGCCTTCTTCTAAATCCCGATGGTATTCATGATGCAGGGTATGAGAATCATACTCAGGATGACCGGTGACAAACACATTGCGCTTATCTTTCGTCGCCGCCAGATAGGTACCCGCTTCATTGGACGTGGCTAAAATATCGAGGTCGGTATGTTCGGCCAGATAACTCGGAGAAAAATCCGCATAGCGTGAGTGGGGCGCTAAGAAGCTATCATCAAAGCCGCGTAATAGCGGGTGTTTGCATAACTCAGCATTAATGTGGTGACGGTAAACCCCTGACAACTTCTCTTTGCGGGTTTTCTTGGGTAAATCATACAGCAACTTTAACCCTGCTTGCGCGGCCCAACAAATATATAAGGTTGAGGTAACGTGCTTATGCGCCCAATTCATCACATCTTGAAGGTGCTCCCAATATATCACGTCCTCAAACTGCACCAGTCCTAACGGTGCCCCCGTCACGATCAGACCATCAAAGTTGCGCGTTCGTACGGTCTCAAATTGACGATAGAAGGTATCAAGATGCTCGGTTGGCGTATTTTTGCTTGGTCGATTATCTATCCGCAGTAACTCCACATCCACTTGCAAGGGACTGTTAGAAAGCAGACGCATAAATTGCGTTTCGGTCTCGATTTTTTTCGGCATCAGGTTAAGTAGCAGCACCTTCAGCGGGCGAATGTTTTGACTCACCGCACGGGTTTCTGTCATCACGAAAATATTTTCGCGCCGCAGGATATTGGTCGCGGGAAGTTGATCCGGGATTTTAATCGGCATCACTGCCTCCTAGGGATGTTTAGACGTCCAGATATCTAATAACATAACGCAGCCACTGACCGAGCTCAAGCAATAATCAATCATTGCACAAGTGTTGTTTAAGCATAGGAAAAGACAGGATCAATGAGGAGAGGCAAAAACGAAAAAAGCCCCCCGCAAATGCGGAGGGCTTATAAATAACTCTTGGCAGTGACCTACTCTCACATGGGGAGACCCCACACTACCATCGGCGCAGCAACGTTTCACTTCTGAGTTCGGCATGGGTTCAGGTGGTGCCGTTACGCTATGGCCGCCAAGAAAAACCTGGTGCTGATAGGCAGATTTGAACTGCCGACCTCACCCTTACCAAGGGTGCGCTCTACCAACTGAGCTATATCAGCGAAAACGCTTCATCAAAGTCTTACTTTTTATCTGCTTTGATAATTAAATCACTTCTAATTAAAGTCTTACACTACGTTGCTTTAATTAGGTTATCTTGTTTGATGCGATGAGGATGTTGAATCGAGACGCGCAGTGTATGCCAATACATGAGCATCGCAGATATCAAAAGCATCGAGCTATCAACAAGATGAGCCGTTTTTGCCTTCAGATTTTTCCAAAAATCTGAAAACAAGAAAGCAAGCCTGGCGATGTCCTACTCTCACATGGGGAGACCCCACACTACCATCGGCGCTGCTTCGTTTCACTACTGAGTTCGGCATGGAGTCAGGTGGGTCCAAAGCGCTATGGTCGCCAAGCAAAATTTTGTCTGGAACAAAATTTAACGCACTTCAGTGCGGCCCGTCAGGGTCAAATACAAGGATGTATTTGATAAATT
>NZ_MUEW01000005.1:0-236042 GCF_001995655.1 Salinivibrio sp. IB868 | reverse complement strand
GTAGGACATCGCCAGGCTTGCTTTCTTGTTTTCAGATTTTTGGAAAAATCTGAAGGCAAAAACGGATTTAAGCATCAAAGCAGATTGACGTAAGACTTTGATGAGACAGGATTGGTGCGGAGTGGTAGTTCAGTTGGTTAGAATACCGGCCTGTCACGCCGGGGGTCGCGGGTTCGAGTCCCGTCCACTCCGCCACTAGTTATAGGGGTATAGCTCCAATTGGCAGAGCAGCGGATTCCAAATCCGCGTGTTGGGGGTTCGAATCCCTCTACCCCTGCCACTCGAAAAGCACTGACATCCGTCAGTGCTTTTTTTGATCTATTCAAACAAGTCTTCTAATAGTTTTTGGCCACAAATTGGCTTGGACCTGTTGCATCGGGCTGGTGACTGAAACAAAGCTCATAAGCAAATGCCGTGGTATGCATTGGCTCTGTTCGGCTCTCACTGTGATATTCGACTTCCACAATCACTCTCTGATACCCCGACCCCTCAAATGCATCAAGTTTAGGTAGAAAATGGGATAAGTCCTCTGCTTTTAAAAGCCAACCCTCAACGCGATCATTGACAGAATCGCTGAGCTCAATGCCGGGATAACCTGAGGCCGATCCCCAACCACGGTCGGTGCGTATTGCTTGTATACTCGCAGGGAACCACTGACCATGGACTTCCGCGAGCACATGGTGATTTGTGCCTTCTGGACACAGGGTTCCGTATACGAAGAGGTTGTTAAGCATAGGCGTCGCTCCATGAATGCACTTTGTTATTATTTCTTTTCTATCCTATCTCTGAGTTGAAGCAAGCAGCAAGTAATAAGTCAGTGCAACCACTTGTATTTCAGCCTTCATGATCGCAAAATCGGCGCCCATTCTAGTAACAACCTATACTCACACTGGCAAGCGTTATGGTGGTGATCAAGCAATGAAAAAACGTATTGGCAAGGTAGTGGCATGGGGCAGTGCTATTTTTGTCCCTGCTGCGGTGATTGGTGTCAATGGCTACTTCACCGTGCCTGACAGCACCCAGCTCCATACAGTGTCTGGTATACATCGCCAGTGCGTTGATTACACACATTCTTCGCCGCTTGACGAACAAGGCCGTTTTTCTTTGTTGGTGTGGAATATCTATAAACAGCAGCGCCCTCAGTGGGACACGGCGTTAAACCAGTATCATCAACCTCACCGTTTGATGTTGTTGCAAGAGGCAAGCTTTGGTCCACAATTGGCGCGTTGGATCACGCAAGCATCATTGCACTATGACCAAGCTTATGCGTTTGCGATGCAAGATGCTGTTGCAGGGGTGATGAACCTTTCCAAAGTGAACCCTTTGCACAGTTGTGCGTATACTGCGGTCGAGCCTTACCTGCGCCTTCCTAAAAGTGCTTTGTATAGTGAGTACCAGCTCTCCAATGGACAGCGCCTTGCGGTGGTGAATATTCATAGCATTAACTTTACTTATGCAATGGCCGCTTATAAGAAACAGTTGGCGGCATTGGAGCAAGCTTTGGCGCGTGTCGAAGGGCCTATTATTTTAGCCGGTGATTTTAATACTTGGTCTCAACGGCGGTTAGACGCGGTGAGAGCGATGGTTACGCGCTTATCATTACAAGAAATGAGTT
Organism: Salinivibrio sp. IB868; assembly: GCF_001995655.1. Classification (NCBI taxonomy): domain Bacteria; kingdom Pseudomonadati; phylum Pseudomonadota; class Gammaproteobacteria; order Vibrionales; family Vibrionaceae; genus Salinivibrio; species Salinivibrio sp. IB868. Next base: position 234,427 of record NZ_MUEW01000005.1, on the reverse strand, counting down.
ATCACCCCGATGAGCGAATGACTAAATTTGGGTTGCCGTTGGATCATGTTTTCTACCGTGGGTTATCGGTAGAAAAGGCGAGTGCGATAGATAATGGTGCCTCCGATCATGCAGCGATAGAGGCACAACTGAAAGTGACAGGATAGAGGCAACGAGGGGAGCCCCCTCGCTGAACTTTCCTAACTTAGTGCTATGACGATGGCCCAACTGGCAAAAACGGCAACCCAAGGCAGGGTAGCGACGACAATCGCTTTGCCATGATTGAGTGGTGTCCAAGTGCCGATAACCGTAATGCTTAATACCCAGTACCACGGGAGCAGTAGTGGTAAGCTTGCTGCCCATGCACTCCATGAGGAGGCGAGCGGCAATTTTAGCAAGCCATTAAGACTATTTAAGTCCGCATGAGCCGGCAAAATAAAACCGGATGATAAAGTCATATTGGTATAGCTTGCTAAATCGCCTACGACGGCGGGCAAAAAAATAAAGCAAGAGGCCGCGAGCCAGTGACGATAGCCAAAGTTAGGGGCTTCTTGTTTGGTGGCTAACCGAAACCACAATGCCAAGGCAAAAATGACCGCCGCTCGGCCAAACCAATCTCCGAGCACTTCAGAGGCAAGAAGTGTTTCACGTTGTAACCACTTTTCAGCGTCTGCAGGTGGCATCGATAATTGTTGCGCGAGTGCTTGCTGAAGCGCGGCAAGGTTGGTGTGATCAAAATAAGCACTCCAAAATGCAATAGCGCTTAGGCACATGAGCAAATAAGCCAACCAACCCCATACCGGGCGCTGGCTTAATGCAGCAAAGCACGCACTGGGACGAAGGACGATGTCTCTTAAGGCGAACAATGGATTGGCTGAAGCTTGCATCATGAGCCGCTACTCCGAGAAATGTCGATATGCAGTGTTAGCTTTTGACCTGGTTGGATATACGCGTTTTGGCGTAACTGGTTCCATTTAACCAGCTCGGCGACTGATACATTGTAGCGTTGTGCAATACTGCTCAACGAATCACCTTGTCGAATTCGGTAGGTAATCGTGCGGATGCGACGTGCATCCCCCTCTTTATCCCAAACGACCAACTTCTGGCCAATGCTGAGGGTGTCGCGAGGACTCATGCCGTTCCACTTAGCGAGCTGACGATAATCAACGTCATAACGACGGGCGATTGTCCAAAAGCTGTCGCCTTGGCGGACTGTGTGGGTGCGCTTGTGGCCGTCTCGCTCCGCCGCTTGCAATGCTGCGAGGCGCTGTGGTGCGCTTAGCGTATATTGTGATTCATCTTTCAGCGAAACAGGGATCATCAGGCGCTGACCCACGCGAATACGTGAGGAGTGGAGTTGGTTAGCACGTTTTAATACTTTGACGGTGGTGTTGTACTCAGCCGCGATTTCACTCAGGCTATCACCTGACTTCACCGCATAACGTTCCACACGAAGCCCTTGGTTGTCATTTTTAGCCAACTCAGTATTAAAGCGTTCCACATTTTCGTTGGGCAACAATAAGTGGGTGGGGCCTGATGGTGACGTTGCCCAATGGTTATACGCAGGGTTAAGGCTTTGCAGCTCAGAAACACTTAAACCGGCATAGTTAGCCGCGAGAGCGAGATCCATTTGCATCTTAGGATCGACCAAGGTCAGTGCTGGCTGGTTAGGGATCGCAGGGACCTCTAAGCCATATTGATCTTGATGGCGTAGTACATCGCCAAGTGCAATCAGCTTAGGCACATAACTGCTGGTTTCTTTGGGGAGATCCAAATGCCAAAAATCGGTGGGTTGGCCGCGTTGCTTGTTGCGACGAATAGCACGAGCCACGCGTCCCTCGCCGGAGTTATATGCAGCGATAGCGTGTAACCAATTACCATCAAACATGCCATGCAAGTACTCGAGGTAATCGAGCGCTGCATCGGTTGATTGCACCACATCACGTCGGCCGTCGTACCACCAATTTTGTTCCAGGCCAAAACGGCGGCCGGTTGCTGGGACAAATTGCCAAAGGCCAGCAGCCCGGCCATGCGAGTAAGCAAATTGATCAAACGAGCTTTCTACGACTGGAAGCAATGCCAGCTCGAGTGGCATGTTGCGTGCTTCGACTTTCTCTACGATCAGGTGCAAAAATGGCGTGGCGCGCTCAGCTACCGTGGCAAGGTGATTAGGGTACTTTAAGTACCAATTACGATAACGGCGCACCGAGGCGTTATCAGGTACTGGAAGCGAAAGCTGCATACTGATGCGTTGCCACACATCACTCTGTTTTTGCGGGGAAAGTACCGTAGGCGTCGCGGGGGTGGCTTTCTTGGGCGTCTCTGTGGCTTTATCAGGCGAGCGCGTTGTTTTTTTTGCGACAACGGGCGGTGCCTCGGAGGCGATATCCGTATTTTGAGCGTCGCCGATAGACTGACAGCCGCTCAGCAACAGCGTGCTCAATATAATAAAACGGTACTTCATTGCATAAAACCTTCGTCCAAAATAGCCGATGATGATAGGGGCTGGCCTCATTGATGACAAGAGACTCAGCTCAAAATTCGTCCTTCCACTGACGCAGCGCACGGAAAACGGCAAGCTCATCGTCGGCAGTGGTGCGACCTACGACCGCTTGAATGACCGTCGGCTCTTGAGTGCGCAAAAATGGATTAATGCGCTTTTCTCGCTCTATGGTACTGGGGAGCGTTTGCTTTCCTTGGGCGCGTAAGCGGTTCACTTCTTCCCGGTATAGATGTAATGCATCGTTTTCAGGCTCCACAGTCAGCGCAAACGCGACATTGGCGGCGGTATACTCATGGGCACAATACACTTGGGTTTCGATGGGGAGCGATGCCAGTTTTTTCAATGAGTTGAGTGATTGTTCAGCGGTGCCACCGAGTAAACGGCCACAACCGGCTGAAAACAATGCATCGCCACAGAACAGCTTACCATCGCCGACAAATGCAATGTGATCGTCGGTGTGGCCTTCGACACCGACGACCAAAAAGCGATGGTCAAAGACATCAATTTGGTCACCGTCACCAACCGCCATTGAACGTTGAGGTATCGGGTGAACATCTGGGCCGATCACTTTGGCGCTTGGCGCATAGCGTACAAGATCGTCAATGCCATTGGTGTGATCCCAATGGTGGTGTGTGATAAGAATGCACGATAAAGTCAATGAATTCGCTTTGAGGTAGTCAATAACCTGACTTGCCTCACCCGGATCGACCACGGCGCAGCGATTATCTTCACTAATAATGAGCCATATGTAATTATCGTTAAATGCAGGTATGCTTTTTACATGAAGCATTGGGTTCTCCAGCGATAGAATGAGCCTTAATCAATGAAACCAGCGCGCATAGAACATCAGTTTGACTATCCCTATACGTGGGACCAAGTTGCTTACGGTGATTGGGCGCGCACCCAATTGCAAACTCGGCTGGATGAATGGTTGCCGACCTTATTTGGCTACCATTTGCTGAAATTGGGCGGCTTAAGCTGCGAGCTAGTCAGTGAACAGTGTAACATTCAACACCAAGTCTGTGTCGACCAACATAACCCAATGCGCAATGTGACCGCGACACATTATGCCTTGCCATTTATCGAGAAATCTTTTGATGCGTGTGTATTAGCGCACCAACTTGATTATAGCGATGATCCGCACCGTTTATTAAGAGAGGTTGATCGTGTGATGATTGATGACGGTTGCTTGATCATATCGGGTGTTAACCCCGCAAGCTTTTTGGGCGTAAAAAAAGTGCTACGTGGCAGGCATCAACGGCTTCCGTGGGGGGGACGGATGTTTTCACCTCTTCGCGTTAAAGATTGGTTGAGTGTCATGAACTATGAGGTGGTTGAGGCGCACCAGATGGGACTGTGGCCGACTCATCGACCCAGTGCCCGCCATGCTTGGGTAGAGAGTAGCGCCAGTATGGTGACACCTGCGCTTGGGTCCATTTATTTGATCATTGCGCGTAAGCGTAGCTACCCACTAAAACCCATTAAGCCTCGTTGGAAACTCAAGCAAGCGGTCTCACCGCTGGGCGGCGTTGTTCCCAACGGCGGCTAGAAATAGGATTAGTCTGCAGGCTGATAGCCTTCATCGATCTCGGTAGGGTGGTTGGCAGCGTCGCGCGCGAGCTCGTCACAACGCTCATTTTCCGGGTGTCCAGCGTGGCCTTTCACCCAGTTCCAGGTGATTTGGTGCTTAGATGCCGCTTGATCAAGCTGTTGCCATAAATCGGCATTTTTCACCGGTTTCTTATCCGCCGTCTTCCATTGGCGTTTTTTCCAATTATGGATCCATTGGGTGATCCCTTGTCGAACGTACTGGCTGTCTGTAGTGAGAACCACGTTACAGCTTGTATTAAGCGCATTTAAGCCGACAATTGCCGCCATTAGTTCCATGCGATTGTTGGTGGTGAGGGTGAAACCGGCACTCAAGGTTTTTTCATGTTGTTTGTAGCGCATCACCACACCATACCCGCCCGGCCCCGGGTTGCCGAGACAAGAACCGTCTGTGAAAATTTCTACCTGCTTGGTCATCTTTGATACTATTGGCTATTCATCTGAGCCAAGTTTGACACAGTTATTGCCATGAAAGCGAATTACGATCGCCTCGTTGTGCTTGATACCGAAACCACCGGTATGAACCGCGAAGGGGGGCCACATTACCAAGGCCACAATATTATTGAAATCGGTGCGGTTGAGATTATCAACCGTAAGCTGACGGGGCGGCACTTTCATGCCTACATTCAGCCTACACGCGCGATCGATCCTGAGGCGATTTCGGTACACGGTATCACCGATGCCTTTTTGGCCGACAAGCCGCGATACGCGCAAATCCATCAAGCCTTTGTTGATTTTATTCAAGGGGCGGAGCTGATCGCCCATAACGCGCCCTTTGATGTGGGGTTTATGGATTATGAATTCAAAAACCTAGGTGTCTCGCTGCAAACCACTGAGCTTTGCACCATCACAGACACCTTAGCGATGGCGAAGAAAATCTTCCCTGGAAAGCGTAACAACCTTGATGTGTTGTGCGATCGCTACGGTATTGATAACTCTCGGCGAACGCTTCACGGCGCTTTGTTGGATGCGGAGATCCTTGCTGACGTATACCTATTAATGACCGGGGGACAAACTAACTTGTCATTTAATGCGGGTACTGAGACGGATAATGCGAGTCCAATGGCACCAAGAACCGTTAAGCGTCAGAAATCGCTAAAGGTTATTCCCGCATCGGCCGATGAAATGAGTGCGCACGAAGCGCGTTTAGACTTTATTGAGCAAAACGGTAGCTGTCTTTGGCGGCAGTAGGAGAAGGCATGAAGAAGCGATGGTGGGCGGTGTGTGTTTGTTTTCCCTTGTTGGCACACGCTAACGAGCAAGAAATTCGTCTGCTGGAAAATCGCTTCCGTGTTGATCCAACCATTGAACGTGCGGCCTTCGTGATTTATCGAGAAAAGCCAAGCATGCCAGTGGTATTGGTACGCCCGGACGGCACCAAATATTATGCATGGCGCCACCCAGACAAAGTATCCTGGCATCAAGAATCAGACATGGACATCGTGTCGATTACCGACCCCATGCCAGGACCATGGCAAGCGATTGGCCGAGTGAGCCCTGACAACAAAGTCCGTGTTTTAAGTGACTTGCGTATGCAGGTTGAAGACTTACCCAGTCGTCTTTATCAAGGCGAGGCGGTGAAGTTTACCGCACAGCTCATGCTGGGCGATAAGCCCCTTAACTTGCGTGACTTCATTGAGCGTGTCGATTTGACCGTACACTTTACTGAGTTCATCGAAGATCCGGAGTCGCTTAATCCCGATCAGCGGCCACAGCCCAAAGCATTAGGGCAATTTAGTGACGACGGCTCGGGGCTTGATGAAGCACCCAATGACGGCGTTTTCACCGTGTCTTTGCCGATTAACGTCATGCCAGGAAAATACCGCGCACGCGTGACCTCGGGTAACGGTATTTTTTTCCGTACTTTAGAGCAACAAGTCTTAGTTTACCCGACACCGTTAATGGCCACGTTTAAACAAAGCCAAGGAGAGGGCGAACCGCATCAATTGGTTGTTGAGTCGGAGAAGGCCAGTATTGAGCCAGGTAGCGTGTCTGTTCACGCCAAATTCACCGATACCGAAGGAAAAACGACGGTCTACCAAACAACCGCTGAGGAAGAGCAGCAAACGATTACGCTCGATATTCCTTATGCCAGTACACCTGGACAATACAAATGGCGGACAACCTTGTATGCGACGGATCAGTTATCGGGACGACCCTTGGTTTTTCCTCTTCCAGAACAAACCTTTGCGGTCACCGATTACGCGGCGCTGGAAGAAGCCGAAGCAGAGCGTGAAGCGCGTGAACAAGCCATGATGGAAGCAGCGGAGGCGCGCCGCCAACAACGAGAGCGAGAAGAAGCACGAACCACTTCCCTGTTGATCATTGGATTAGGTAACTTATTGGTGATGCTGATAGGTGCCGCCACTTGGTTTGTCTTGCGAAAACGCAAAGCACGCAAATTGGCTGAAGCGGCGCAAGAGCTGGAAGCCCCTCCACTGGACAGCGACGGAGACGACCAAGCCAGTGAGCTTGACATGGATAGGCCGGATAAAAACGACTAGCACTGTGGTGCGAGTAAGCCCATCTATACGGGCAATAAAAAAAGAGAGGGAAGCCCTCTCTTTTTACGTCACGCCATTGATGCAGGAAAAAGCGGTTAAGCCGCGTTATGCATCTTGCTCTCCTTGACCGACGCGGCGGGCAGCTCTGACGGGTCAAAGTCATCTACATTGATCGTTTCAAGACGGCCTTGCTCGGCTTCTCGCAATAGTGCAGCTTCTTGCTCGGTAATCACGCCGGCGCTCAAGCCTTTATCCGCGACTTGGTCGAGGAACATAAACGGTAGCTTCTCACCGATGCCATCACACACTTTTTTATGAATAGGCTCGGCATTCAAAATGTCATGCAGTGCCTTTTCAATATTACCAATCGCATTACCTGGCTCGAAGTACTGACCTCGGCCGAGGCGATCACGCGTTGCACTGGGTGATTGTAAAATGACAGCTAGTTTGCCATCGAGGCGATCGCCAGGCTGACGGCGTCCTTTACCCAGCGGGAATACCAGTACGCGCACCAAGCCAGCAACCACTCGATTCGGGAAGTTAGCGATAAAGCCATCCAGTGCTTGTTCAGCTTGGTACATGGCGTCTTGCATGCCCCAATGCACCAGAGGGAGATCCTCTTTCTGATAGCCTTCATCGGCATAGCGTTTCATGGTGGCTGACGCAAGATAAAGCTGGCTCAGCACATCGCCAAGGCGCGCTGACAAGCGCTCTTTACGCTTGAGGTTGCCGCCTAATACTGCCATAGATACATCGGCGAGTAGCGCGAGCGCGGCACTGTAGCGATTCATCTGCTGGTAATAACGACGTGTCGCGTCTTTGCGGGGAGCTTTAGACAAACGACCATCGGTAAGACCAAGCCAGAAAGCACGTGCAACATTGCTAAACACAAAGCCAACATGACCAAATAAGGCCTTATCAAACGCTGCGAGGGCGGCTTGCTGATCGCTATTTTCGCTGGCACGAATCTCATCCAACACGAATGGATGGCAACGAATCGCACCTTGACCGAAGATGATCATTGAACGCGTCAGGATGTTAGCGCCTTCCACCGTGATGGCGATCGGCGAACCTTGATAGTTGCGTCCCAGGAAGTTTTTTGGTCCCAGGCAGATGCCTTTACCGCCTACCACATCCATCGCATCAATCACACCTTGTTGACTGCGGTGGGTACAGTGATATTTAACGATGGCAGAAATGACCGAGGGCTTCTCGCCGATATCGATACCCGTCACCGTCAGCGCGCTGGCGGCATCCATCACGTAGGCGTTGCCAGCAATACGCGCGAGAGGCTCTTCAATCCCTTCCATTTTACCAATGGGGAGTTTGAACTGACGGCGAATGCGTGCGTAAGCCCCTGTTGCTAGGGCGGCTGACTTTAGTCCCCCCGTGGTATTGGAGGGTAGGGTAATACCGCGACCGATGGACAAGCACTCCATCAGCATACGCCAGCCTTGGCCTGCCATTTTCTGGCCACCAATAATAAAGTCCATCGGTACGAAGACGTCGTTGCCTTGAGTTGGACCGTTTTGGAAAGGCACGTTAAGCGGGAAATGGCGACGGCCAATTTCAACCCCTTCGAGGTCCGTTGGGATCAACGCACAGGTAATGCCAAGTTCATCCTGATCGCCTAATAGGTGTTCAGGATCGCGTAGCTTAAACGCCAGACCCAACACAGTGGCAACCGGGGCGAGGGTAATATAACGTTTGTTCCAGGTGATTTTCATCCCCAGCACTTCTTCACCTTGCCACATACCTTTGGTGACCACACCATAATCAGGAATCGAGCCTGCATCAGAGCCCGCCTCTGGGCTGGTCAACGCAAAACAAGGGATTTCTTTACCTTGGGCCAAACGAGGGAGGTAATGGTCTTTTTGCTCTGTGGTGCCGTAATGCTGGAGCAATTCACCTGGGCCTAGTGAGTTAGGGACCCCCACGGTGGATGACAGCACACCAGAGACGCCTGACAATTTTTGCAGCACCAAGGATTGTGCGTAGGCAGAAAATTCCAAGCCACCATATTGCTTTTTGATGATCATGGCGAAGAATTTGTTGTCTTTCAAATATTGCCAAACATCCTCGGGCAGGTCAGCGAGTTCATGCGTGACTTGGTAGTCATCGACCATGCGGCAGACTTCGTTGACCGGTCCATCTAAAAATGCCTGCTCTTCCGCACTCAGCGTCGGGGCGGGAATGTCATGCAGTTTGTTCCAATCCGGCGCGCCGCGGAATAGGTCGGCTTCCCACCAGACTGTTCCCGCATCAATCGCTTCTTTTTCCGTCGCTGACATTTCTGGCATCACGGATTTAAATGCTTTGAAAGCGGGCTTGCTGAGCCAGTTGCGACGAAACGTCACGATATTGAGGGGCAACGCGATCACGGCAAAGATCAACCAAGTGATCTCCCCGACGCTGCCCATGATTGTCCCTACAACTAGTCCGGCTGCGAGCACGGCAGTCGATACCAGCAGCTTAGCACGATGGTATGCGAGTACACCGGCCAGTATTAGCATGGCGGCGATATATAACCCTGTTGCCATCACGTCATCTCCTTAGGTTTTGGTTTGCCCTTACTGTCGTGGTAAGAGGTCGTACCACTCAATGTAAGCAAATAATTAACGAATTGTAAAATGATACGGTGTGACCTAGCTTGCAAGGTGAGAAAATCACCACTTGAGGATGAGGACAACTGGCAAGATAGGTTGCCATTCAAGCAAACGTGACCTGGCTCGCTTGTCGGAAGGGCGCGGCAGTCGACAGCCGTAAAACGATGCGGGTACACTGGCAGTCATGTGACGTTATGCCTGTCAGGCAAGAACGTCAGATATTTGTTAACAGTGGGAAGGTGCCATGTACCAAGATATTATTCGCGGTGAGCTGACAGAAGCTGCCGATGTGTTAACAGCGTTTTTAAGTGATGACAATAACATTCAGCAAATCGAGAAAGCCGCGAAACTGTTGGCCGATAGTTTTAAGGCCAGTGGCAAGGTGCTCTCTTGTGGCAATGGCGGCTCGCATTGTGATGCCATGCATTTTGCTGAAGAATTAACCGGTCGCTACCGAGAAAACCGTCCTGGTTATCCCGCGATTGCCATTTCAGATCCAAGCCATATTTCGTGCGTGTCGAATGACTTTGGCTACGAGTATGTTTTCTCGCGTTATCTTGAGGCGGTGGGCATGAAAGGCGACGTGTTGTTTGGGCTATCTACATCGGGCAATTCGGGGAATATCCTCAATGCCATTGATGTCGCCAAACAAAAAGGCATGAAGACCATTATGCTTACAGGAAAAGACGGCGGCAAAATGGCAGGTCTCGCTGATATTGAAATCCGTGTGCCTCACTTTGGTTATGCGGATCGTATTCAGGAAGTCCATATCAAAATTATCCATATTCTTATCCAGCTAGTGGAAAAGGAAATGGCAGCGTAACCCCTCGGAGGTAGATGAAAGAATGTGCGAGCTGCTTGGCATGAGTGCCAACGTCCCAACCGATATTTGTTTTAGCTTTACTGGCTTGATTCAGCGCGGCGGTAAAACGGGCCCGCATCGCGATGGCTGGGGGATCACCTTTTATGAAGGCAAAGGGTTTCGCACCTTTAAAGATCCGGCACCCAGTAGCCAATCCAAGGTCGCAGAGCTGGTCACCAGTTATCCGATAAAAAGCTGTGCGGTGGTTAGCCATATTCGCCAAGCAAATCGAGGTGGGATCAGCTTAGAAAACACACATCCTTTCACTCGTGAGATCTGGGGGCGTTATTGGACGTTTGCTCACAATGGGCAGTTATCTGGGTTTGAGAGCCTGGATACTGGCCACTTTAAGCCTGTCGGGGAAACGGACAGTGAGAAAGCGTTTTGTTGGTTATTGAATGAGTTGTTTAAGCACTATCCGCAACAGCCAGACAATATGTGTGAGGTGTTTGACTTTATCGCTTCACGCTGTGATCGCCTGCGCGCGTTGGGTGTCTACAACATGCTGTTTAGCGATGGCGACTATGTCATGGCGTATTGTACCAATAACCTCCATTGGATCACGCGTCGCGCTCCGTTTGGAAAAGCTAGCCTGATCGACCAAGAGATGACGGTCGATTTTCATGAGCAAACCACGCCTAACGATGTGGTGACCGTGATTGCCACGCAACCCCTTACCAACAACGAGCGCTGGCATAAAATGGCTGAAGGGGAATATTGTGTGTTTCACTTTGGCGAGGTGTATTGCGCCAATCACACATCGGTATCTTAGCGAATAAAAAAGGCGCGAATGCGCCTTATTTTATGTTGTCAGTGTCTATACGAGCTACGCGTCTGCGGCATAGCCGGCGTGGCCGAGTGCCTGACCATCAAGCCAAGCGTGATCTTCCATCATCTTCAGGCGGCCATCGACAAACCACTTGACCACCAGTGGGTAGATCCTGTGCTCTTGTTGTTGGACGCGCGCGGCGACAGACTCTGCGTCGTCGTCCTCAAAAATAGGTACACGAGCTTGGAGTATCACGGGGCCACCGTCGAGCTCTTCAGTGACAAAATGCACCGATGTACCATGCTCGGTATCGCCAGCATCAATCGCACGCTGGTGGGTATGCAGTCCTGTGTACTTGGGGAGCAGGGAGGGGTGAATGTTGAGCATTCGCCCCGCATAGTGGGCAACGAAACCTGGGGTTAAAATACGCATAAAACCCGCCAGTACGACGAGGTCGGGCTGATAGGCATCTAGCGCTCGAATAAGCGCCGCATCATACTCTTCCCGGCTAGCATAATCGGTGTTGGCAACCACTTGATCCGGTATCCCCGCGTGCTTGGCACGCGTGAGCCCATAGGCGTCAGCTTTATTGGCAATCACGGCGACAATGTTCGCGTGCTGCGCGTGAATGTTATCAATCAATGCTTGCAAATTGGAACCGCTGCCGGAAATCAAGACGACAATGCGCTTCATGCTTTCAGCTCCACCTGTGCGTCGTCGCCCGTCGCGTGAGCAATATGGCCCAGTTGCCAGGCGGTTTCGCCCGCTTGATTTAACAGGGTAATCGCTTTGTCAGCTTCAGCCTGAGGGAGTGCAATCACAAGTCCCACACCACAGTTAAAGGTGCGTAGCATTTCATAGTCACTGACGTTGCCTTTTTCTTGCAACCAGTTAAACACAGCCGGCCATTGCCAACTGGTGTTGTCGATCACCGCCTTGGCTCCATCGGGCAATACGCGGGGGATGTTCTCCCAAAAGCCGCCACCTGTGATATGAGAAATCGCGTGAACGGGGATTTGCTCAAGCAGGGCTAATACCGATTTGACGTAAATGCGGGTCGGGGCTAGCAAGTGATCGATGAGTGGTTGGCCTTCTAGGTCGTCACTCAGGTTTGCTTGACTGATTTCGAGGATCTTTCGGATCAGCGAGTAGCCGTTTGAATGCGGGCCACTAGACGCAAGGCCAATCAAGACGTCGCCATCGCTGACTTGGCTCCCATCAATGATGGCAGACTTCTCGGCAACACCGACACAAAAACCAGCCACATCGTAATCATCGCCGCTGTACATGCCAGGCATTTCCGCGGTCTCGCCGCCGATAAGGGCGCAACCTGCTTGCTGACAGCCTTGGGCGATACCCGTCACAACGTCCGCCGCGACGTCAACATCCAACTTGCCTGTTGCATAGTAGTCGAGGAAAAAGAGAGGCTCAGCACCTTGCACGATCAGATCGTTAACGCACATTGCAACCAGATCGATGCCGATAGTATCGTGTTTATTCGCATCCAGTGCTAAGCGCAGCTTGGTACCTACGCCGTCTGTACCAGAGACCAATACCGGTTCTTTGTATTTGGTTGGCAATGAACAAAGCGCGCCAAAGCCTCCTAGGCCTCCCATGACTTCGGGCCGGTGCGTTTGTTTTACTACCCCTTTAATGCGGTCGACTAGTGCGTTACCAGCGTCAATATCGACACCAGCGTCCTTATAGCTAAGAGATGATTGTTTACCGCTCACTGCAATTCCTCGCCGGAGTTGGAAGTCAAAAGTCGGCGCTATTCTATCAGTGGATTCAGAGAAAGGAAAACGTTTGCGTAGGCTGTTTGGCGAGAATCTGGGCGATATGTCAAGCCCTAAGCCTACGCTAGCAAAAACCTTTCATGTATACTACCGAGAATTTGTTTTTTGTAAGGAGTCTAAGATGAAGGTCGTGGAAGTAAGGCACCCGTTAGTCAAACATAAAATCGGCTTGATGCGCGAGCGAGATATTAGCACCAAACGGTTTCGCGAGCTTGCGACCGAAGTGGGCAGTCTGCTGACTTATGAAGCGACGTCTGACTTCGATACAGAAACAGTAACGATTGATGGCTGGGATGGCCCAGTTAATGTCGATCAAATCAAAGGCAAAAAAGTCACCGTGGTGCCTATTTTGCGTGCAGGCTTGGGCATGATGGATGGGGTGCTTGAGCATGTCCCAGGTGCGCGCATCAGTGTCGTCGGTGTGTATCGCGATGAAGAAACCCTAGAGCCTGTCCCTTACTTTCATAAACTAGCCAGTAATATCGACGAGCGCATGGCCTTGGTTGTGGATCCGATGTTGGCCACGGGGGGGTCGATGATTGCGACTATCGACTTGCTCAAAGAGCAGGGCTGTCAGCAGATCAAAGTCTTGGTATTGGTCTCTGCCCCAGAAGGGATTGAGGCATTGAAAAAAGCGCATCCTGATATTGAGCTTTATACGGCGGCTATCGATGAAAAGCTGGATGACAAAGGGTACATTGTACCTGGGCTTGGTGATGCCGGTGATAAGATTTTTGGTACCAAGTAAGCGTGCGTGAGCGGGCTAAGCCACTGCGTCAATGTCCGCTGAAGCATAAAAAACCCGCTCATTGGTAGCGGGTTTTTTCATACCAGAAGATAGCGCCTGACTCGTGTTGCAAAAACGACGCCTCTACGCAGTCAACGCCCCTATTCAGCCAACGTGGCCAAGTAACGCTGAATTTGAGCCTTAATGCCGGGGCCATCGAGCTCAAGCTCGGCGTGCACTTCTTGCTGGGTGCCTTGAGAGATAAAGCGATCGGGTAAACCGATTTGCCGTACAGGCTTGATAACCCCATGGCGCATCATCGCTTCAATCACCCCGGAGCCTGCACCACCTGCGATCGCATTTTCTTCCACGGTGACCAGGCAGTCATGCGTCTTGGCCATGTCGAGTAGCAGCGCTTCATCTAAAGGTTTAGCAAAGCGCATATCAACCAAGGTGGCATCCAGCTCGTCTGCTGCTTCCTGAGCATGCGGCAATAAGGTACCAAAGTTGAGGATGGCTAACCGTGTTCCCCGACGTTTGATCACGCCTTTGCCAATCGGCATCGCTTGCATCTTCTGTTCAATCTCTGCACCGATACCACTGCCGCGAGGATAGCGCACCGCCGCTGGCCCATTATGAATATGGCCGGTATACAGCATTTGGCGACACTCGTTTTCATCACTTGGCGTCATCACCACCAAGTTGGGGACACAGCGTAAATAGCTTAAATCAAAAGCGCCTTGGTGGGTTTGGCCATCTGCGCCAACAATCCCGCCACGGTCAATGGCAAACAGCACGGGTAAATTCATGATCGCGACATCGTGAATGACTTGATCATAGGCGCGCTGTAGGAAGGTCGAATAAATGGCCACCACAGGGTGGTAGGTACCGATTGCCATGCCTGCAGCCAGCGTCACTGAGTGCTGCTCAGCAATGGCGACATCAAAATATTTGTCTGGGTGCGTTTTAGAAAAGCGCACCATGCCGGAGCCTTCGCGCATGGCTGGCGTAATCGCGAGTAACTTGTCATCTTGCGCCGCCATATCACATAGCCAGTCGCCGAACACATTAGAAAACGTTGGGCTCGCTGGCTTGGATTTAGGCAGCGTGTGTACACTGGGATCAAACTTAGGCACGGCATGGTACCCAATCGGATCTTTTTCCGCCGGCTCGTACCCTTTGCCTTTTTTGGTCATGACGTGCAAAAACTGCGGCCCTTTTAAATGGCGCATGTTTTTGAGGGTTTTGACTAACTCTTCGACATCGTGGCCATCAATCGGGCCAATGTAGTTAAAGCCCAGCTCTTCAAACATGGTGCCTGGGACAACCATGCCTTTAAGGTGCTCTTCCGCGCGGCGCACTAACTCTTTAATTGGTGGCGCGCCCGACAATACTTTCTTACCGCCTTCACGAATACTGGTGTAGACATTGCCAGAGAGGAGTTGGGCAAAGTGATTATTCAGCGCGCCGACGTTTTCAGAAATGGACATCTCGTTGTCGTTGAGTACCACGAGCATATCGGGTTTGATATCGCCGGCATGGTTCATGGCTTCAAATGCCATCCCAGCGGTGATTGCGCCATCGCCTATCACACTGACTACACGTCGATTCTGCCCCTCTTTTTGCGCACTAATGGCCATACCGAGCGCGGCGCTGATGGACGTTGAGGAATGACCAACCGACAGCACATCGTAGGGGCTTTCTCCGCGCCACGGAAAGGGGTGCAAACCGTCTTTTTTCCGGATAGTTTGCATGCGCTCACGTCGTCCAGTCAGGATCTTGTGCGGATAGGCTTGGTGCCCTACGTCCCAAACGAGGTGATCGAAGGGCGTGTTATACACATAGTGCAGCGCCACAGTCAGCTCCACGGTACCTAGCCCAGAGGCAAAGTGGCCACTTGAGTGACTGACCGTGTTGAGTAAATAGGTACGTAACTCTTCACAAAGCTGCGGCAGGTGATCGCGTGGTAAGGTACGCAACTCTTCCGGCGTATCAGCAAGAGCGAGAGTGGGGTATTTTGATATATCCAGTGTCATAATGGTTCGGCGCTTTTATTAATCATGCTAGTTGTTGCGCTCGATGATATATCGGGCAAAAACTTCCAATTGTTCGGTATTGTAGGGGATTGCCTCCAAGGCGTGTAGTGCCTCTCGGTAAAGTTGTTCGGCTTTTTCTTGTGCACCGGCCAGCCCCAGCAATGCCGGGTAGGTACTTTTATCTGCGTTTACGTCTGACCCTTGTGGCTTACCCAGTGTTTGGGTATCGCTGGTAATGTCCAAAATGTCGTCTTGAACTTGAAACGCGAGACCGATGGCGTCAGCAAAGCGATCAAGCGCACTTAAATGGCGCACGCCGGACTCGCCAGCGGCATAAGCACCGAGCCTCACCGCCCCTTTGATCAATGCACCGGTTTTATTGTGGTGAATGCGTTTGAGTGCTTCAAGATCAACAGCACGTCCCTCCGCGGCTAAATCTAATGATTGTCCTAGGCACATACCCGCAGCACCGCTGGCCGTAGCCAAGGTTTTCACCATATGTATACGGTAAGGTTCGGCCGCTGGATTGAGTTCGCCTTCAGCCAGCACGGTAAAGGCCAGTGTTTGTAACGCGTCACCGGCCAAAATCGCGGTCGCTTCATCAAAGGCGACATGACAGGTTGGCTGCCCGCGTCGCAAACTGTCGTTATCCATGGCAGGCAAATCATCATGAATCAACGAGTAGGCGTGAATACACTCCACGGCGACAGCCGGTGTATCAATTTGCGCAAGTGGCACACCAAACAACTGCCCTGTGGCATAGGTTAGAAAGGGGCGAATGCGTTTACCACCCAAGAGCAAACCATGGCGCATTGCCTGGATAAGCGGTTGATCTTGAGAGGATAAGGTATCAAGCCACGCTTCGAGTTGTTGATTACTTCGGGTTTGCGTTTCGCGCAGCGCATCGTGTACAACAGTGTTAATCATCGTCTTGAGGAGAAAACTCAGTCAGTGGCCCATCATCTTCTTGCGAAAGCAAGATCTCGACGCGTTGCTCTGCGTCTGCAAGGGTTTTTTGTCCTTGACGCGTGAGTGCAATGCCGCGTTCAAAACGTTTCATCGCGGTATCGAGGGGGAGTTCGCCGGACTCTAGCGCACCGACAATGCTATCTAACTCTTTGAGCGTGTCCTCAAAGGTCATATTTTCTGGTTTCTTCACAGCCATGATGCCATAAAATTAGAAAAGAGAGGCTAGACGGTAACTCAGTGGTTAAGGGCGGTCAAACCACTCGGCGTGTTTTTGTGTGCTTGGCGCCACCGTAGTAAAAGGCATGTTATCCTTGTTGGTATCGGCGTATTTACGCTAAACCTATAGGGTTGGTTGCCGATATAATCAATACCCTAAAAAATGAAAAACAATGACTTGATGTAATTTAAGGGAGACTGACGTGGATATAGCGACGCTCATCGGCATTATCGGCTCGTTCGCATTCGTAATAATGGCGATGCTGTTGGGCGGCACCATGAACATGTATTTTGATGTGCCATCGGTGCTTATCGTCATTGGCGGGAGTTTATTTGTTGTTCTCACCAAATACACCGTAGGACAGTTTTTTGCCTGTTTTAAAATTGCAGGCAAGGCGTTCATGTTCAAATCTGATGACCCCGAGGATCTGATTGCCAAAATCATTGAGATGGCTGACGCCGCCCGTAAGGGTGGCTTCCTCGCGCTCGAAGAGATGGAGGTCAGTAACTCGTTTATGCAAAAAGGCGTGGACTTGCTCGTCGATGGTCATGATGCCGACGTGGTTCGCGCCACGCTGCACAAAGATATTAACCTTACCGAGGAGCGCCACGATCATGGCATCGGTTTTTACAGTGCCTTGGCTGATGTGGCGCCAGCGATGGGGATGATAGGGACCTTGATAGGGCTGGTGGCCATGCTATCGAACATGGATGATCCGAAGGCGATTGGCCCTGCAATGGCGGTTGCTTTGTTGACCACCATGTACGGTGCGATGTTGGCCAACATGGTGGCGACCCCCATCGCCAATAAACTTGCCTTGCGCAAGGAGCAAGAGAAACTGAATCGACGCTTGATTATGGACGGCTTACTTGCGATTCAAGATGGACAAAACCCGCGTGTCATTGATGGCTTTTTGAAAAACTATCTCAATGAGGGTAAGCGTGAGGTTGATGTCGATAATTAATCGGACTGAGGTTTTGGCTTCAGCGATCGCCAATTAAGGAGTCTTCATGGCACAACAACAAGAAGAAGAGGAATGTAAATGTCCGCCTCCCGGCTTACCGCCGTGGATGGGGACGTTTGCGGACTTGATGTCGCTTCTTATGTGCTTTTTCGTCCTTCTGTTGTCATTTTCAGAGATGGATGTGCTTAAGTTTAAGCAAATTGCCGGTTCGATGAAGTTCGCTTTCGGGGTACAAAATGTCCTTGAGGTGAAAGACATTCCCAAAGGAACCAGTGTGATTGCCCAAGAGTTCCGTCCGGGACGCCCAGAGCCGACACCGATTGAAGTCATCATGCAGCAAACCATTGATATGACGCAGCGCACCTTGGACTTTCAAGAGGGCGAAGATGATCGGTCGGGCGGCTCCCAACGCAATACATCAGATAAGGAAGGCGGCACCAGCGCCCAAGTGGCGTCACAATTGGAGCAGCAGCGAATGCAGCAGCAACTTGAGCAGCTGCAAAAGGCGTTGATGCAGGCGTTGCAACGCGAAATCGATGAAGGCGCGGTTGAAGTAGAGAATTTAGGGCAACAGTTGGTGATAAGGATCCGCGAAAAAGGGGCGTTTCCACAAAACTCGGCGTTTCTGCAGCCTAAGTTCCGCCCCATGGTGCGTCAAATCGCGCAACTGGTAAAAGACGTGCCGGGGGAAATAAAAGTCTCAGGACATACCGACAGCACACCTTTGGAGTCAGAGCTGTACCGATCCAATTGGGATCTCTCCGCACAGCGTGCGGTGTCAGTGGCACAAGAGATGGAGAAAGTGCCTGGTTTTAACCATTTAAGGATGAAAGTGGAAGGCCTGGCGGATACCAAGCCGCGTGCCCCGAACAACTCACCGGAAAACCGTGCATCTAACCGACGCGTGGAAATTGCTGTGATCCAAGGAAAACCCACCTATTCGGATGAAATCTCTACCGAGAACGCGTCCCCCAATGCCCCCTAGCGGCCTATCCCGGTGATAACTGACTGTCTGATAAGGCAAGTTGTCACCGGTCACTCCCACTTTTTAGCGACGCAAAAATACCCGGTTTCAGCGGCAGCCTGGTTATTGTATAATCCGCGGCCTTGTTTCCAGCTGTATCGAACCGGTTATGAAGTTTATCGTTAAAATTCACCCTGAGGTGATCGTCAAAAGTGAGTCAGTCAGAAAGCGTTTTACAAAAATCCTCGAATGCAATATTCGTAATATTTTAAAGCGTCGGACTGATAATACGGCGGTATATAACCGTCGGGATCACATTGAGGTGACGTTAAAACAACCTAACGAGCGCCAATTGGTTTTGGATGTGCTGACCAACACACCAGGCGTGCAAACCGTGCTTGAGGTTGAGCAAACCCTGTTTAACGATTTACATCATATCTATGAGCTCACTTTGGCGGACGTACGTCATCAAATCGAAGGCAAAACCTTTTGTGTGCGCGCTAAGCGTCGTGGGCAGCATGACTTTACCTCTATCGATCTTGAGCGCTATGTCGGTGGCGGATTAAACCAAGCCGTCCCGTCGGCCAGCGTGCAACTGAAAAAACCGGATGTCACCGTGATGATGGAAGTGGACCACGACAAGCTCAACGTGGTGAAACATCGTCACGCAGGCTTAGGGGGCTTTCCGCTCGGTACACAGGAAGATGTATTGAGCTTGATCTCTGGCGGGTTCGATTCAGGCGTTTCCAGTTATTTGCACATTAAACGCGGCAGTAAAGTGCACTACTGTTTCTTTAATCTAGGCGGAAAATCGCATGAAACGGGTGTGCAGCAGGTGTCTCATTACCTATGGAATAAATTTGGCTCGTCGGCCAAAGTGAAGTTTATTTCGATTGATTTTGAGCCAGTTGTTAACAACATCCTGGAAAATATCGATAACGCGCAAATGGGCGTGGTGCTTAAGCGTATGTTTATGCGTGCGGCGGCCATGGTGGCCAAACGGTTTGGTATTCAGGCACTGGTGACCGGTGAGGCGTTAGGACAGGTGTCGAGCCAAACACTGACCAACCTGCGCATGATTGATAATGTCACCGATAGCTTGATTTTGCGTCCACTGATTAATTGGGACAAAGAAGACATTATTCAAACGGCGCGTAAAATTGGTACGGAAGATTTCGCCAAGACCATGCCTGAGTATTGTGGCGTGATTTCCAAAAAGCCAACGGTGAAAGCCGAAAAAGCTAAGCTGGAACACGAAGAAACCAAATTTGATTTTAGCTTGCTAGAACAAGTGGTTGATAACGCCACTGTGATGGATATCCGTGATATCGAAGCATTGAGCCAAGAAAAAGCGCCGGAAGCGGAGCTGGTTAATGAGGTAGAGAACGGCGCAGTAGTGCTTGATATTCGCAGCCGTGAAGAGCAAGAAGATAAGCCTCTTGAGATTGAAGGCGTCGATGTCGTGCATATTCCCTTCTTTAAACTGGC
The DNA here is from genome assembly GCF_001995655.1 of Salinivibrio sp. IB868. Lineage (NCBI taxonomy): Bacteria > Pseudomonadati > Pseudomonadota > Gammaproteobacteria > Vibrionales > Vibrionaceae > Salinivibrio > Salinivibrio sp. IB868. The sequence goes on along the minus strand of NZ_MUEW01000005.1, from coordinate 214,435 downwards.
GACCCAGTTTGGCGACCTTGACCAAACGAAAACCTATTTGCTCTATTGCGAGCGAGGCGTGATGAGTCGCTTGCAGGCGCTGTATCTTAAAGATATGGGCTTTGAGAATGTCAAAGTGTATCGGGTGTAACGCAGTTTTGCCGCAATAAAAACAGGCAGCCATTTGGCTGCCTGTTTACGTTTGAGCCTTGCATGAGCCTAGCCTTCTGTAAACTTTTTCTCATAATGCAGTTGAGGCAGAGGCATCATCGGCTCCGCGACTTGCCATGCCAAGGCTTTGCCGCCGAGCACGTGAACGATTTCAATCGCGAACTCCATTGCCGAGCCTGGCCCCTGACTGGTAATTAAACGGTGGTCATAATCGGTCATCACGCGGCGGCGGCTTAGCCATTGCTCTGGGATCTGATCGCTAACGCTCGGGTGACAACTCATGTGTGACTGTGGGAATAGCTGGTGGCGTTGTAGTACCAAAGCTGGTGCGGCACAAATCGCAGCGACCCAAGCATTGTCGCTCTGTTGTTGTTTAACCATTTCAGTCACAAGGTTGCTGTCCCCCAAACACTGCGCGCCTTCAATCCCTCCGGGTAAGATCACACAGTCAAATGGTTGATCGGCCACCATCGCCAGCGCCGCGTCGCAAACTAGCTTCACGCCACGCGAGCAGGTTAGCGTGAGCGCGCCTTCCGGATCGGCGCTGGCCACGGTGACGTTAAATCCGGCACGCTTCATCACATCGATGGCGGTCACGGCTTCCATTTCTTCTGTGCCATTGGCCATACAAATCAGGACTCGTTTATCACTCATGATGATTCCTTATTGCTCTCTACTTGTTGAACGGCTTGGTAGAGCTGCTGGTGGTGTGGGGTTGAGATCTGGTGTGCCTGTGCGCGTTGCAGCACATAGCCCGTAATGTATTCCAGCTCTGTTGGGCGACGGTAAAACACATCGCGATTCATTGAAGAGTAGTTGTCAGCGGTTGCCTTGGCGACCGTTTCCACACGTTGACGCACCTCGGTGGCAGAGGCGAGGATCCGCTCCGCCCGCATCACAGTGGCTAATTCTTGACACAGCGCATCAATAATAGGGTCATAATCAAGCTTGAGCAGCTCACCGTTTTTGATCCCGTGTAAAGCGGTGAGCGGGTTGATGACGCTATTGACTGCCAGTTTATACCATAGCGATTCAATGATATTGGTCTGCCAGGTTGCTGTCGGCAAGGCATGATCCAACACATCCGCAAGAAACTGACAGGCTTCACCGGCTTTGTTACCTGCCCCGAGCGCCGTGGGGCCATGGCCCGTATGTTGATATTCGCCTGTTTCAGTACGAAATACCCCTTGTGAGGTGGTTGCGAGTAGCAGCGGCTGGCTGGCAGGTAGGGAATCAATGAGCCATTGGTGAGGTCCCATCCCATTATGCATCAGCATTACCATGGTTTCCGGCTCGAGATGAGTAAAGCACGGGGTTAAGGCTGCTTGCACGTCATAGGCTTTGGTGCAAACCAGCCAAAGATCACTGCAACGAAGTAAGTCTGGTTGGTTGGCGGGCAAGATAAGGGAGTGACCGTCAAGATTCAGCGTTCGCTCATCAGCGCCATCGCGGGTGATAAGATGAACGTGATGGCCAGCTTGGCTTAATTTTACTGCCCATAAGGTGCCGATCGCACCCGCGCCTATCAAGGTGATCCGCATGACACTCGCCTACTGGTTAAAAGGCCAGTGTATCATAGACAATATAAGGCGGGGAGCACAGCGCCGGCAGGGACCGGCGCTGATAAGATTAGAATTTATACGTCGCGCTAAGGTAGTGAGAAATCCCTGAGCTGTCAGCGACTGCACCTACAACATTGTTGGCATTACCATCTTCAAAAAGATAAACATCATTATAGGCTTTTAGACCATAACCGAGGGCGTAGTTGTCTGAGTGCCAGTACAGGCCGTTAAACATCGCACCGCCATGGGTCGCTTGATTGTTGCCTTTAAAGTTGTCATCGGCACCGAATTGGTAATCGATATAACCTTGGTATGACAGGAAGCTACCGTTGTCGAAAAAGTGGAAAGGTTTAAACCAGTTGGTCGAGAATTGATAGCCATTCCAATCTTTGTTATTGATGTCATACAAGCCATAAAGGTTCATGCCTACTTTACCAAACCACGGCAGCTCGACATCGGCACCGATACCCCAGAACGAGTTGTTGACATCACCATCGCCACCGCCCCAGTTAAACAGGGTTGAAAAGTAGACTTCTTGTACCGGGCCAAACGACAAATCTTGTCCGGTGATGCCATCAATTGAGAAGCGCGGCGCCAACTTCATGAACGCTTTCGATGCACCTTTTTTATTGTTGTTATCACTGTCGTCTTCAGCCAAGTCAAAAATATCCACATAACCATAGAGATCGACCACGCCTTTGCGGCCGCCAAACTCCATTTCTAGATAGTTATGATCTTTATCGGTGTCATCACCAAACTGTACTTTTTCATCAATCGAGTACATGGCATTAAACTGAAGCCATTTATGATCATTTTTGTAGATGTCATCCGAGTAATCGGCGGCGTTAGCAACGGATACGCCGCTGGCGGCGATAACGGCGAGTGCGAGTAGGGATTTTTTCATAGTGACTGCCTCTGCTGGGTCTTGTTGTTGCGCAGTGCGCATTGGATAGACGCAGTATATTGATTAAGTTCACTATAAAGAATGTAATAAACATAGACACAAAAAAAGGCTGTGATCAGCAGCGGATTGTAAACCGTTGCATGACAGTTTTATGTGATCATTGTTACTGAATTAATCACAGTGGCGCGCAAAATTTTGCACTCCACTGTGATATCTCTGGGTTAGTCACGACGGGAATTTAGGCAGTGTCCAGCACGCTTTTCATTTTGTGACGGTGATTGGCGAAAGTGCCTACCGATGTAGATCAGCATGACCAGTCCGGGGATCACCATTAGCGCGGTTATTACGAAAAATGTTGACCAGCTATCGAGCCAGTCGACCATCATGCCACTGAACGACGCGACCGTAGTGCGACCTAGGTTCCCCAAGGACGCGAGCAGTGCATACTGGGTGGCCGAAAACGCACGGCCGGTCAAGAAGGTCAAGAAAGAGACGAATGCAATAGTGGCAAAGGCCGAGGTAAAGTTATCCACCAAGATGGCACCCAGGAGCAGGTGCTCGTTGGGGCCGACCATTGCAATCCAGGCGAACATGAGGTTGCTGGATGCCATGGCAACACCGCCAATAAACAGCCCTTTAATCACGCCAAAGCGTAGATTAATGTAGCTGCCAATCAAGGTGTAAACCACGGTAAGCCCCCAGCCGACCAGCTTGGAGTAATAACCAATTTGCTCATTGGTAAAGCCGACATCTTTGTAAAACACGATCGACATGCGACCGAGAAAGGCTTCGCCCAGTTTGAACAAAAAGACAAACAACAGCAGCGTGAGGGCTACATTAATGCCGTTGCGACGGAAGAACTCGGCAAAAGGTTCCACCACCGTCACAGCAAACCAGGCTTGGAAGCCACTATAGCCCTGGCTGAGATAATGTTTGGTGGCATTGTCTTGGCGCTGTTCACGATCACTGACAGGCTCTTTGACATACAGGGTCGCGAGAATCATTAAGCCGACAAAGCCGGCCATTATCACATAAACTTGGTTCCACCCTATGGCATCGGCATTAATAAAACCGATATAGCCAGGCACGGAATAACCTGTCCACCAACCAATGACTGACATCGCCGAGGCGAGCGGAAACTTCTCGGTTTCGTGTTCGGCGAAGTTATCGATGCGGAAGGCATCAATGGCAATGTCTTGTGTAGCTGACGCGAGAGCGATAGAAAAAATCAGCGATGAAAGCACAAGGGTGGTGACCCATGGGTCAATCGCTTGCAGGCCTTGCATGTTAACCCGAGACAAGGCCAAGGTGGCCAAAAGCATCAGTGATTGTGTCACCACAATCCAGCTGCGGCGATGGCCGAGCTTCTCATTCAGTACCGGGATTTTAAGCCTATCAAGCAGGGGCGCCCACAAAAAGTTGACGGCGTATAGCACGAACACTGAGCCAAAAAGGCCAATAGCAGTGCGCGATAACCCCTCATCGGCCAGCCAACCATTTAAGTTGGAGCCAATTAATACCCAAGGGAAACCACTACAGCACCCCATTAAAAAAACAAAGAGCAGGCGACGGTCGGCGTAGGCCGCCAAGGTCGTTTTTAGCTTGGATGACTGCATAATAAGGTGGCCTACTTAAAGACTAGGGGATTGAGACACGATTGATAGCGGTAATAATAATCGGTTGCTGCGGCACATCCTGCATCCGTTTGCTAGGGATAGTAACGGTTGGCTGCTCGGTCATGGCCTGGATAGTGTTAAACCCTTCCACGACACGGCCAAACACCGTATACCCCAGCTTAGTTGGGGTTGCATCTAAAAAGCCATTATCACTGACATTGATATAAAATTGGCGAGTGGCAGAGTCGGGATCTTGGGTTCTGGCCATCGCGATAGTGGCGCGACTGTTACGCAGACCATTGCGCGACTCATTATCGACTGGCTCATAGGATGGGCGGCGATTGAGGTCTTTATCAAATCCGCCTCCTTGCACCACAAAACGTGGGATCACCCGATGAAATTGGGTGCCGACGTAACTGCCATCCTCGACGTAGCGTAAAAAGTTGCTGACCGTCTTGGGGGCTTTGTCCTCATTTAGTTGCAAGACAAAGTCTCCCTGGGTCGTTTCAACGGCTACCATCACATTAGCTTGCACTGGCGCCACGACCAGTGCAAGTGCCCATAAAAGTGCGCGTAACTTCATGATTAAAAGTGCGCTTTCATGTGATCAAGCAGCTGCTCATCATTGGCGATGTCTTGTAAGACAGCTTCCAGTAGGTTGTTTAATGCCATTTCGATATCATCAGGCGAGGCGCTGCTAACGCCACTCTGGGTTGATTTGCCGGTATAACGTTTAACAAAGCGGCCATCAGGCGATTCAGCGACCAGCTGCAGTTGCACGGACGCTTCCATGTCGTGTTTAAACACCGTGTGCTTAACACGGACTAAGGCGTCTAGAATATCGAGGCGGAGCATGCCAGGACCATTTGCGACAACGCGGAACCCTTGTGCCGAAAGCTGGCGTGAAAGTGTGTCTTCAAGAACCACGCGCAAGTTTTGGCTGGCATGTAAAGGTTTGACATTAGAGCGACCGCTATCAATCACCGCGACGAACTGAGCCGTCCGTAAATCCTTACTCTTTACCACCACAGGAAGGTTGTTGACCTGTTGCTGATTGGATGACGCTGGGGACGGTGCAATGGTTAGTTGTGGCTCGCGAGGTGTCGAGCAGCCTGCAAGGACCAACACGGCGGCGGCAATAATCAGTTTCTTCATGGGGTTCAGCATCCTTTTGTTAAATTTGGGCGTTGACTGCCTTGAGAATAACGAATTTTTTATTTGACGCAACGACAGTCACGTTACCAAAAAGACGTTTTAGCTTAGTATGATAGCCGAGATGGCGGTTGCCAATGACTAAAAGCGCTCCATTCGTAGTCAGAACACGTTTTGCGTCACAAAACATTTGCCACGCAATATGATCAGTGATGGTCTGTTGTTGATGAAACGGTGGATTGCACAGCACAAGATCGATATCTGTGTGGTCAAAATCGGTCAAGCAATCCCGTGCTGAACATTCAAAGCGACTTGGGTCAATACCATGGCTTTCAAGGTTGTGTTGCGCACTGGCGACGGCCATATGGCTTTCATCGACAGCATAAATGTATGCCTGAGGATTGGTGCGGGCCGCCTGCAGGGCAAGCACACCATTGCCACAACCAAGATCCAGAATTTTTCTTTCTTCGTTCGAGCTTGGGATTTGCGGAAGCATTAAGTAAGCCGCGATATCCAGTTTTTTGGCTGAAAAAACGTTTGGCCAATTAGCCAGACGCATCGAAAATTCAGGCACATCGACATAGCTGCACGGATCGTTCGGTTTTTGTGCAGGAGCGTCCGCAGTGGGAAAGATCAAACGTGCTTTTTTCTTCGCCAATGAGGTGGTGGTGGTGCCAAGCCAGTGCTCAAACTGATTCAGTGTCGAGGTATGGATCTCTTTTGCCTTGGCACCGGCGAGGATGCGTGTGGCCGGCGTTGTTACAGAAGCCAGTTGCTGGAGTTGCCACGCTAACATTTTACTGCTTTTAGGCACCCGCATCATCACCGCATCGAGGGCGGTAGGTAGCGCCTCCATGCTCGAAAGTTGATGGATAGGCGGCAGCTGGTTTTGCTTAAGGTTTGCGGTGGTTGCTTGCTGTGAAACGACAGAATCGCTGATTTGAATCACTTCATAACCTTGCGAGCATGCCCAACAACTTAAGGCGCCAAATTGATCGTTGAGAACTAAAACCCGCGCCCCGTCTTTTAATGGCCAGTTGCTAGCGTGTTCCACCATATATTCATCTGCTGCATCAAACGCTTGCAGCGTTTCATTTTTTCGGCGTGGGTAGCGGTGCAATGTCAGGGTCGATTCGCTACCTGGAATCGCAAGTTGTGTTTTCATGAGAGCGTTTGCGTCGGAGGTCACAGACTGCGTATATTGTCGCACTCACACCACAACTGCAATTCAAACTCGGTGCGTATGCCATTAATGATGACGTGATCAGGCTATTGAATTCGCAATTTTATCGATAACGACTAAGATCTGGGCAACTTGCCCTTAATAGGTTGGGGAAGCCATGAAAATTCAAACGCAAATTACAGAGAAACTGGCACACGCTTTTGCGCCTGTTCATCTTGATGTCCGCAATGAAAGCTATATGCACAATGTGCCCGAAGGCGCAGAGAGTCATTTCAAGGTTGTCGTAGTGTCAGATGAGTTTGAAGGTAAGCGTTTAATACAGCGTCATCGTGCTATCAATACCACCTTGGCGGACGAGCTTGCCAATGATATTCATGCATTGGCTATTCATACTTACACCCCAGAAGAGTGGCAAGAGCAGGCGCAAGCACCAGATTCGCCAGCATGCCGCGGTGGCGGTTTGAAATAATGGTTAGCCAATATGCTTAGGCGTGTTGATTCTTCACGTTATGGCAACAAATTCTTACATAAAGTCATCGGTGGCGATCGTGTCAACGCGCCCCTTGGCACACAACGCTAAGGGCGTGTGGTCGGGGAACGTAACCTTAAGGCGAGCAAAAAAACAACAGTAAAACTGTGAGCTTACAACGAGCATTGTTTGAACAGGTATGCATAATTGCCACGCCCTAGTGACAATACCCATAGAATCAATACTGGGGTTAGTGATAGAATGCCGTGCTTAAAGACTAACCTAGGCTACCTTTGTGTAACGTTATGGTTAGCAGGATGTTGCGACGGTGCGCCCTCAGGCCACCATACAGTCGAAAGTCGTGTCTTTAACTGCGCAATAACAGAATTCTTTTTCCCGTTAATGTAGTGCAAGTGCGTATGATTACAATAAAAAAGGGTTTGGATATCCCCATTGCTGGGACTCCTGCTCAGGTGATAAATGATGGCCCAGCTGTCAAGAAAGTCGCCTTGCTTGGCGAAGAGTACGTTGGAATGCGCCCCACGATGCATGTGCGAGTGGGTGATGTGGTGAAAAAAGGCCAGGGTCTTTTCGAAGATAAGAAAAACCCAGGTGTGGTATTTACTGCTCCAGCAGCTGGTAAAGTGGTTGAAGTCAACCGCGGTGCCAAACGTGTTCTTCAATCTGTCGTCATTGAAGTCGATGGTAACGAGCAAGTCACATTCAGCAAGTATGAAGCTTCGCAACTGGCGTCTCTTGAGCGTCAAGCGGTAGTTGATCAATTGGTTGAATCGGGGATGTGGACTGCGCTCCGCACGCGCCCGTTTAGCCGTTCGCCCGCTATTGATGCGTTGCCGGAAGCTATTTTTGTAAATGCAATGGACACCAATCCGCTCGCCGCGGATCCGAAGGTGATCATTGATGAGCAAAAAGAGGCATTCGTTGCAGGTCTTGATGTACTCTCCCGCTTAACTGACAAAAAAGTGTTTGTCTGTAAGGCGGATGTTGAGTTACCCACCAGTCAGCAACCTAACGTTGAACAACATGTCTTCGCTGGTCCTCACCCAGCAGGCTTAGTTGGCACCCATATCCACCACTTGCGCTCAGCAAGCATGGAGAAAAAGGTGTGGCATCTGAACTACCAAGATGTGATTGCGTTTGGCCACTTGTTCCTTACCGGTGAAATCAACACTGACCGTGTGGTGTCATTGGCAGGCCCGATGGTTAACAAGCCACGCTTGGTGCGCACGCAGTTAGGCGCGAACCTTGATGAGTTGACTGATGGCGAGCTAATGGCGGGTGAAAGCCGTGTTATTTCTGGCTCTGTGCTCTCGGGAACCAAAGCCTCTGGCCCGCATGCTTATTTGGGTCGCTTCCACCTGCAAGTGTCTGTATTGCGTGAAGGCAACGAAAAAGAGCTGTTTGGTTGGTTGTCGCCAGGTAAAAACCGCTTCTCGGTGACGCGTGCCTACCTTGGCCACCTATTCAAAGGCCAACTTTTCAATTTGACCACCTCGACCAACGGCAGTGATCGTTCCATGGTACCAATCGGTAATTATGAGCGAGTAATGCCACTAGATATCGAGCCAACAATGCTGCTGCGTGATATCTGTGCTGGCGATACAGATAGCATGCAACAGCTGGGCGCGCTGGAGTTAGATCCTGAGGATTTGGCCCTTTGTACCTTTGTCTGCCCAGGCAAGTACGAGTACGGACCAATGCTCCGCGAGAGCCTAGAAAAGATTGAGAAGGAAGGGTAACAGATGAGCCTTAAAAATTTTCTAGAGCAAATCGAGCCACACTTTGAGCCAGGCGGCAAACATGAAAAATGGTTTGCCCTGTACGAAGCGGTCGCCACCATTTTGTACACCCCGGGTATGGTGACCAAAGCCGGCGCGCATGTACGTGACAGCATCGATTTGAAACGCATCATGATCATGGTGTGGTTTGCCGTGTTCCCTGCGATGTTCTGGGGCATGTATAACACCGGTAACCAAGCCATCATGGGATTGATGGACTTGTATTCTGGTGATCAACTGGCACAGGTGATCAGTGGTAACTGGCATTATTGGCTCACCGAGTCGATTGCGGGGCCGCTAACCGCCGCGGGGTGGGGAACCAAAACCATTCTAGGCGCCACCTACTTCCTGCCTATTTATGCCACCGTATTTATTGTAGGTGGTTTTTGGGAAGTCCTGTTCTGCATCGTGCGTAAGCATGAAGTCAACGAAGGTTTCTTCGTTACCTCGATTCTCTTTGCGCTGATCGTGCCGCCAACCTTGCCATTGTGGCAGGCTGCACTGGGTATTACCTTTGGTGTGGTGGTTGCAAAAGAAATCTTCGGGGGAACTGGGCGTAACTTCTTGAACCCGGCGCTTGCCGGACGCGCGTTCTTGTTCTTTGCTTATCCCGCGCAGATCTCTGGCGATTTGGTGTGGACAGCTGCAGACGGCTACTCAGGCGCAACGGCACTGAGCCAATGGTATTCAGGTGGTGAAGAAGCACTGCAACACAATGTCACTGGACAAACGATGTCTTGGATGGATGCCTTTATCGGTAATATCCCAGGCTCTATCGGTGAAGTGTCAACCTTGGCTATCTTGATTGGTGGTGCGGCCTTGGTGTACATGCGCATTGCCTCATGGCGCATCATCTTAGGTACCTTCTTGGGTATGGCCGTTGCGGCAACCCTGTTTAACCTGATTGGTTCCGACACTAACCCGATGTTTAGCATGCCTTTTTACTGGCACTTGGTACTAGGTGGCTTTGCATTCGGCATGATGTTTATGGCAACGGATCCCGTTTCAGCCGCGTTTACTAACAAAGCGAAGTGGTGGTACGGCGCATTGATCGGTGCCATGGCTGTGATCATTCGCGTGGTCAACCCAGCATACCCTGAAGGCATGATGCTGGCGATCCTGTTCGCTAACCTGTTTGCACCCTTGTTCGATAACTTGGTGATTCAGGGCAACATCAAACGGAGACTGGCTCGTAATGGCAAGTAGTAACGATAGTATTAAGAAAACGCTGATCGTTGTTATCGCGTTGAGCTTGGTGTGCTCAATCGTAGTATCCGGTGCAGCGGTAGCGCTACGTCCTTTGCAGCAGATGAACGCAAAGCTAGACGTACAAAAGAACATTCTTTCAGTCGCCGGCATTGAGGTGTCGGGCGGTAAGAGTGCGATCAACGATGCGTACAACAAGTACATTGAGCCGCGTCTAGTTAGCCTAGAAAAAGGCGACTTTGTTAGCGCTGATGCGGTGAATGTTGAGGAAGTCGCTGACTATGATCAGCGTGAAGCCGCCAAAGACCCTGAATTGTCAAGAAAACTGAGTGGTGAGGAAAACATTGCGGGTTTTGGCCGTCGTGCTGATATCGCAAAGATCTACTTAGTGAAAAACGACGCAGGTGATTTGCAACGTCTCATCTTGCCAGTTAAAGGCTCGGGTCTTTGGAGCATGATGTATGCGTTTGTTGCGGTCGAGCCCGATGGCAATACGGTGGCAGACATCGTCTATTATGAGCAAGGGGAAACCCCGGGCTTGGGTGGCGAAGTTGAAAACCCGAAATGGCGCGCGAAGTGGGATGGCAAAAAGCTGTTTAACGACCAAGGCGAGCCTGCTATCAAGGTGGTTAAAGGCGGTGCACCGAGTGATAGTGAACACGGTATTGATGCGCTATCGGGTGCAACCCTGACCAGTAACGGTGTGGAGAAACAATTTGATTTCTGGCTAGGTGATTTGGGCTTTGGTCCATTCCTAGCAAAAGTTCGTGAGGGAGGCCTGACCAATGGCTGAAGCGAAAGAACTGAAGAAAAATCTGCTATCGCCGGTGTTAGACAATAACCCGATTGCCCTTCAGGTTCTCGGTGTATGTTCGGCACTGGCGGTGACGACGCAGATGCAAACGGCCTTTGTTATGACCTTGGCGGTGATGTTCGTGACTGCCATGTCTAACTTGTTCGTATCGCTGATCCGCAATCACATTCCTAACAGTGTACGTATCATCGTGCAAATGGCGATCATCGCGTCATTGGTTATCGTGGTTGACCAGACACTCAAAGCCTTTGTCTACGATATTTCCAAGCAGCTATCGGTATTTGTTGGCCTTATCATTACCAACTGTATCGTGATGGGCCGCGCGGAAGCGTATGCGATGAAATCGTCGCCGCTGCCGTCATTTATCGATGGTTTGGGTAACGCACTAGGTTATGGTTTCGTTCTGATGACGGTTGCCTTCTTCCGCGAGCTTCTGGGCTCAGGCTCTGTCTTTGGCGTGTCTATCCTGCCTGTAGTCAGTGAAGGGGGTTGGTATCAGCCAAACGGCATGATGCTATTGGCCCCATCTGCATTCTTCCTAATCGGCTTTTTGATTTGGATTGTGCGTACCTTCAAACCAGAACAAGTTGAAGCGAAGGAGTAACAGCACATGGAACATTATTTGAGCCTGCTGGTGCGCTCAATCTTTATTGAGAACATGGCGCTGGCATTCTTCCTCGGCATGTGTACGTTCTTGGCGGTATCTAAGAAAGTCAAAACAGCGTTTGGCCTTGGTGTCGCCGTGGTGGTGGTATTGACTATCGCAGTACCGGTTAACAATTTGGTCTACAACCTGATCCTGCGTGAAGACGCGTTGGTGAAGGGGATCGATCTAAGCTTTCTAAACTTTGTGACCTTTATCGGTGTTATCGCCGCATTGGTCCAGATCTTGGAAATGGTATTAGACCGCTTCTTCCCGCCACTTTACAACGCGTTAGGTATCTTCCTGCCGTTGATCACGGTGAACTGCGCCATCTTTGGTGGCGTATCATTCATGGTACAGCGTGATTACAACTTCGCAGAGTCAGTCGTATATGGCTTCGGCTCTGGGGTGGGCTGGATGTTAGCCATCGTCGCCCTTGCGGGTATCCGTGAGAAAATGAAGTATTCAGACGTGCCGCCAGCACTGCGGGGATTGGGGATCACCTTTATCTCTGTTGGCCTGATGGCATTGGGCTTTATGTCTTTCTCTGGTGTGCAACTGTAAGCCGGGTAAACTGCGAGAAAAGGAATAGTCAATGGACATTATTCTTGGTGTAGTGATGTTTACTCTGATTGTGCTGGCATTGGTATTGGTGATCTTGTTCGCCAAATCCAAGCTGGTACCAACCGGAGACGTCACAATTGATATCAATGACGATCCTGAAAAAGCGATCGTTACTCAGCCAGGCGGTAAACTGCTTGGCGCACTGGCTGGTGCTGGTGTGTTTGTATCGTCTGCCTGTGGTGGCGGTGGTTCATGTGGTCAGTGCCGCGTGAAGATCAAAGAAGGTGGTGGTGATATTCTGCCGACCGAGCTTGACCACATCACCAAAGGTGAAGCACGTGAAGGTGAGCGTCTTTCATGTCAGGTTGCAGTCAAGCAAGACATGAAAATCGAGCTTCCCGAAGAAATCTTTGGGGTGAAAAAATGGGAATGTGAAGTTATCTCCAACGATAACAAAGCCACCTTCATCAAAGAGCTTAAACTACGTATCCCTGATGGTGAGTCGGTTCCCTTCCGAGCTGGCGGTTATATTCAAATTGAAGCGCCACCGCACCACATCAAATACTCAGACTTTGATATTCCAGAGGAATATCTTGAAGACTGGGAGAAGTTTAATCTTTTCCGCTATGAGTCGAAGGTGGATGAAGAGATCATCCGTGCGTACTCGATGGCAAACTACCCAGAAGAGGAAGGCATTATCATGCTGAACGTGCGTGTGGCAACGCCACCACCACGTAATCCTGATGTGCCACCAGGTCAGATGTCGTCCTATATTTGGTCACTCAAGCCAGGTGACAAGTGTACAATCTCTGGGCCATTCGGTGAGTTCTTTGCTAAAGACACCGATGCGGAGATGGTATTTGTGGGTGGTGGTGCCGGTATGGCGCCAATGCGCTCACACATCTTTGACCAGCTTAAGCGTCTGAACACCGATCGTAAGATCACCTTCTGGTATGGTGCGCGCTCTAAGCGAGAAATGTTCTATGTCGAAGACTTCGATATGCTCCAAGAGCAAAACGATAACTTCGAGTGGTATTGTGCGCTATCGGATCCACTTCCAGAGGATAACTGGGAAGGGGACACGGGCTTTATTCACAATGTCCTTTATGAAAACTACTTGAAAGATCATGAAGCGCCAGAAGATTGTGAATATTACATGTGTGGGCCGCCGATGATGAACGCCGCCGTGATTGGTTTGCTTAAAGACCTGGGTGTCGAAGACGAAAACATTCTTCTGGATGATTTCGGCGGGTAAACACCGACAGTCTGTCTTACCTCTTAATGGCTGGCCTATGGGTCAGCCATTTTACGTATGAAACTGATGTCGAAGGACACCACTATGAAGACGTTATGGTTACGCTGTGCATGGGTATTTGCGCTAGCTGTCGGATTGCTCGGTTGCGACCGTGCTCCTGAGCTGGTGCATCTGACCGGTGAGACCATGGGAACATACTACTCGGTGAAATATATCGCCACCGACAACGCGCCATCACAGGATGTGATTCAAGCTGAAATTGATAAGCGCTTGGAACGAGTCAACGATCAGATGTCGACGTATCGTACCGATTCTGAACTCAGCCAGTTCAATCAGCGGAAAGCGGATACACCAATGGACGTATCGCCAGCAACCGCGACCGTGGTGAAAGAAGCGATTCGGCTGAATGAGTTCACTCAAGGGGCGCTCGATGTCACTGTAGGCCCGTTGGTGAACTTATGGAGCTTTGGCCCCGAGAAACGCCCAGAGAATATTCCGAGCGACAAAGACATCGCCTCACGCATGGAAAGGATTGGGTTGGAGCATTTACAGGTTGAAGGCAACACCCTCACCAAAACCCATCCTGATCTGTATGTCGATTTGTCGACGATTGCCAAAGGGTATGGGGTAGATGTGGTCGCCAATTATCTCGCCACGCTTGGTCTCGATAATTATTTGGTTGAGATTGGCGGTGAGTTACAATTAAAGGGTGTCAACCAAGATCAAAACCCGTGGCGGATTGCCATCGAAAAACCCAGTGCTGGCGCGCAATCTGTGCAAGAGATCATTCAGCCCGGTGATATGGCCGTCGCTACGTCTGGCGATTACCGTAACTATTTTGAGCAAGATGGTGTACGTTATTCGCACATTATCGACCCCAAAACAGGACGACCCATTAATCATCACCTCGTGTCCGTCACTGTGCTTGATCCGTCTTGCATGACCGCTGATGGTTTAGCGACGGGCTTTATGGTGTTGGGGCCGGAAAAGGCCATGGCGCTGGCCAACCAAGCGGATATTCCCGCGTTTATGGTGGTCAAAACCGATGACGGGTTTACAGAAATGGCGTCAGAGGCCTTTAAACCGTACCTAAACCGTTAGTGCGTCACGCGCACTGGCGGCTACTATTACACGCATTAGGCGTGGAACTAGCGTTCAGCGTTATGTTGCTGAGCGTGACGACTAAAAGTAGGTGAGCAATTATGTCAGTTTTTCTTATCACCTTTGCTGTCTTTGTACTCGTCATTGCCGGCATGGCAATTGGTTACATCGTGCAGCAGAAAACGATCAGTGGTAGCTGTGGTGGCTTAGGGGCCGTCGGTATCGAAAAAGAGTGCGACTGCCCAGAGCCATGTGATGCGCGGAAAAAGCGAGAAGATCGCGCGGAAAAAACGCGTGAATGGAAGAAAAACCAAATCATCTAAAGAGAATGCCCACCGTGGTGACCGCCACGGTTGGGCTGTTAGCGACGCAGCATAATGACGAGCTCAAAAACCCGCCGAGCGAGCAAGAAAATTATCCATATCGACATGGACTGTTTTTATGCGGCCGTCGAAATGCGGGATAATCCTGCGTTACAAACCATTCCCTTAGCGATTGGTGGGTCTGCGGATGGGCGAGGTGTGATAGCGACCTGTAATTATCCGGCGCGCCGATTTGGGATCCGCTCGGCAATGGCGACCGCCCAAGCTCTTAAACTATGCCCTGGGTTAACCGTGATGCGCGGCGATATGGGCAAATACCGCCGAGTATCTCAGCAGCTTCATGCTATTTTTCATCGCTACACCGATCTCATCGAGCCGTTATCTTTGGATGAAGCTTACCTCGATGTCACCGACACTGTGTGTCTACAAAACTCTGCGACGCGGATAGCTCAAGCGATTCGGCGCGATATTTATCAAGAGCTTGGTCTCACCGCATCAGCCGGTGTAGCACCGGTGAAGTTTGTCGCTAAAGTCGCCTCTGACAAAAACAAACCGGATGGCATTTGTGTGGTGGGGCCTGAGCAGGTGGATGACTTTGTCCGTGACCTCCCTTTGCAGTCAATTCCTGGTGTGGGTCGAGTCACATTGACAAAACTACATGAATGGAACCTTTTTACTTGCGCAGATATCCAGGCCTGCGATCAAACCGATTTGATACAGCGGATGGGGAAATTTGGTGCCGTGCTATGGCAGCGGGCGCACGGTATTGACCCACGAGAGGTTGAAGTTGAGCGAGTTCGCAAATCCGTGGGCGTAGAGCGGACCCTCTCCGAGGATATTGACCAGCTCGAGGCCTGTCTACCCTGGATAGATCACCTCTATCAAGCGTTATTGGTTCGCTTAGAAAAAGCCGATGCTAGTGGCCGAATTTGTCGGCAGGGGATAAAAATCAAGTTCAATGATTTTCAAACCACCACGGTGGCGCATCGATGCGAGTCACTTGACCGCGCGTTGTTTGATACCTTGCTGCATGAGGCGTTTTATCGTGGCGAGGGACGACACATACGACTGATTGGGCTATCGGTGGGATTGGGGGACGATAATGCCCCCCAACTTAGCTTACTGGGTTAGGCTGATTTAGTGGGGATCGCCTTTAAAATCGCCTGCATTTGCTGCCAGTAATGGCCCACACTGTCGATATGCACTTTTTCATCGGGTGAATGTGGGAACTTGATGGTCGGGCCGAAGGAGATCATATCCATCGTTGGATACGGCTTCTTAAACAAGCCACATTCAAGGCCAGCATGAATCACCATAATGTCAGGCTTACGCTGATAAATACCTTCATAGGTGTCACGGAAAATATGCATGATTTGTGAGTCAGGATCGGGCTTCCAGCCTGGATATGCGCCTGAGAACTCGACCGTGACATTGGCGAGGCTTGCCAAAGATTGCAGCATCCCCTGCATCATTTCTCTGCCTGAATCGATTAACGAGCGGATCAGAAATAGCACAGTAATGCGATCCTCTTCGGTGTTGATAACCCCTAAATTCAGTGACGTTTCGACCACGCCCGGAACATCATCACTCATTCTGACAACGCCGTTTGGTGCGGCATTCAAGGCCGCCAATAAACGGGATTGCACGGCGCGTGTCAGCGGTGCAATGGGGTTATCACACGGCTCTAGAATGACAGTGACTTGCTGTTCAAGCTGGCCAAGTTCGTCTTTCATCAGCATGGCAAAATCATCGACAGCCGCCGCCAGCGCTTGCTGCTGGCCTTTAGGGATGGCGATATCGGCAAACGCCTCTCGCGGGATGGCATTACGCAAGGTGCCGCCCCGCAATGCGAGTAGGCGTGTATCCGTTTCTCCAAGATGATGACTGAGCAAACGGGCCAGTAATTTATTGGCATTGGCGCGTCCGGTGTGGATGTCGACTCCTGAGTGACCACCTTTTAGCCCTTTGATCCCCACGGTAAAGCGCGCAAGCCCCTCGTCGTTGATTTGTCGCTCAATCGGAAAATGCATGCTGGCATCGACGCCACCGGCACACCCCATATAGACTTCGCCTTCTTGCTCCGAATCCGTGTTGAGCAAAACGTCGCCTTCTAGCCATCCTGCTTCCAAGCCAAATGCGCCATCCATTCCGGCTTCTTCATTGGTGGTAAGTAGCACCTCTAGCGGGCCATGCTCAATGTCATCCGCATCTAGTACCGCAAGGCATGAAGCCATGCCAATGCCATTGTCCGCGCCTAATGTCGTGCCATCAGCGGTCACCCAGTCACCATCGACATAAGGACGAATAGGATCGCGAGTGAAATCGTGATCGGTATGCTCGTTTTTCTGCGGCACCATATCCAAGTGGGCTTGGAGTACGACCCCTTTACGGTTTTCCATTCCGGGCGTTGCCGGTTTACGAATAAATACGTTCCCCGTTTGATCCTGACGGACGTCTAGGCCGCGCCCTTTAGCCCAGTCGATAATAAATTGAGCAAGTTGCGACTCATGATAAGAGGGATGAGGAATAGCACAGATCTGGTCGAAGAATGCCCAAACGGGGCGGGGTGATAATTGGCTGATTTCAGACACGGTAGACTCCATTTTATTTTATCTATGGCCTTTTTCGTAGCAGGCCTCTCTGGAATGGAAAAACAAACCCAAGGATATCACTGTCTCTATGTCGACAACAGTCACGGAGAGAAACCACTTATGCCGGCATTACTAGGCGTTTTTATTGTAACTAAATTACACATATGAACTTTTTGTGACTATGGTCACCATTATACTTGTAAATAAATTACCATTGGGGTATTATCTAGACATTGGCAACCAAGCTTGCCAGTTGTTCATGGAGTGAACCCGAGTATTCGCCTCCAAGGAACCGAGATAAATGTGAACAACATTGGTTTAAACTTGAGAGAGGTTAAAAATGGAAGGCATGGTATCAAGCTACTACTGGAACCAGCAGTCAGTCTATACACAAGGTTTTACGTATCCGGCACCGTTCGGGTATAGCAAGTAAGTTTTACGATTCCCCCGCTCTTACAGAGACATTTCTGATCCAGAAGCAAACGCTTTAATTCTGGCGCCGCACAATGTGTGGCGTTTTTTTTGCCTGTTTGCTACCAAATAATGACGATTTTGACAGTTATCTGTTCGAGTCGGCGATATTTACCCTTGTTCCGGTCTTTTTACGCTGGAAATTTCCGCCATCGATCGGTAAGATTTGCGCCAAATTTTACCACGCAAACGTTTTCCTTTTGGTATCTAGCGATACACCACTTTTAGTTTGGGACATAACCGATGTTAGAGCGTTTATTTAAACTCAAGGCCCATGGCACAGATCTTCGCACGGAAGTGATTGCTGGGTTTACCACCTTCTTAACCATGGCGTACATCATATTCGTCAACCCATCGATTTTAGCCGAAACGGGCATGGACAAAGGCGCTGTCTTTGTCGCCACCTGTCTCGCTGCCGCAATTGGTTGTTTGGTGATGGGGATTGTTGCCAACTATCCGGTGGCGCAGGCGCCGGGGATGGGCTTGAATGCTTTCTTCACCTACACGGTGGTATTGCAAATGGGACACTCGTGGCAAGTTGCGCTAGCGGCGGTCTTTATCTCGGGCCTATGTTTTATCTTGCTGAGTGTATTGCGCGTGCGAGAGTGGATTATTAACTCCATTCCCATGTCATTGAGGACGGGGATCTCCGCTGGTATTGGTCTTTTCTTGGCACTGATTGCCTTACAAAATGCGGGGATTGTGGTTGATCATCCAGCCACCATGGTGGCACTGGGCGATGTGACCGCGTTCGCCCCCGCGATGGCGGCACTCGGGTTCTTCCTGACCATTGGCCTTGTGCATCGTGGTTTGAAAGGGGCGGTCATGATTGCGATTTTAGCGGTCACCGTGATTGGTGTGATTGCCGGAGATGTGGCTTATGGGGGCGTGATGTCAGCACCACCGAGCTTAGCACCGACGTTTATGCAGCTAGATTTTTCTGGCGCATTGGAAGTGGGGTTGGTGTCGATTGTGTTCGCATTTTTGTTTGTTGACCTTTTTGATACCGCAGGAACCTTAGTGGGTGTGGCACAGCGCGCGGAACTTCTCGACAAAGATGGTAAACTACCGCGTTTAAATCGTGCTTTACTGGCAGACAGTACCGCGACCTCCGTCGGGGCGCTTTTAGGCACGTCAAACACGACTTCTTACATTGAGAGTGTCTCCGGGGTCGCCGCGGGCGGGCGCACAGGCCTAACGGCGGTCGTTGTCGGCATCTTGTTTTTGCTCGCGCTCTTTTTTGCGCCGCTCGCAGGGATGGTGCCAGCTTATGCGACCGCCGGCGCATTGTTTTATGTGGCGATCTTGATGATGTCTGGCTTAGTCGGTATCAATTGGCGAGATCTCACAGAAGCGGCCCCTGTGGTGGTTGTCTGTTTGCTGATGCCGCTGACGTATTCGATTGCAAGCGGTATCGGGCTTGGCTTTATTGCGTTTTGTGCCGTAAAAACCTTTGCGGGCAAAGGGCGAGAAGTCCCTGTCAGTATTTGGATTTTGGCGGGGTTGTTCTTACTCAAGTTCGTTTTCTTGGTGTAAAACAGCTGCCCACATTGATGTTATAACAAGGCGAGAGTCGCCACGAGGTTTTCACCATGAGCAATAAGTTTATTATCACTTGGGACAATATGCAGATGTACACCCGTCAGTTGGCGGAGAAATTGCTGCCCGCAGAGCAATGGAAGGGGATTATTGCCGTAAGCCGCGGAGGCCTCGTACCCGCAGCCATACTGGCTCGTGAATTGGGTATTCGTCATGTCGATACTGTGTGTATTTCAAGCTATGACCATGACCATCAACGCGATATGCGAGTGGTGAAGCAAGCCCCAGGTGATGGTGAAGGCTTTATCGTGGTGGATGATCTGGTCGATACCGGGGGTACCGCAGAAATGGTCCGCCAGCTATACCCGAAAGCGCGCTTCGTCACTGTCAGTGCTAAGCCGGCAGGGAAACCTTTGGTAGATGACTATGTGGTCGATATTGCCCAAGACACCTGGATTGAACAGCCTTGGGATATGGCGGTCAGTTATATTGATCCCATCGCCAAGTAAGTCATTCATACTCCCACCCCAAAAAACGTCGCGTTGTTACGCGGCGTTTTTGGTTTCTGGGGTGACGCTTTTGGCTGGTATGGCTGATTAGTGCGGAAAATCATGGCCTTGATATGTGTATGGTTTAAACTAACAGCACGTTACATAAAAAGCCTAGGAGCGGGTGTGTCGGACAACGAATCACAAAATCTATCGGTCAAGCTGTTTGCTAAACACAAGCATGCCACCGAGACATCGACCCTGTTCGGTGCCGTTCAGCAAACCCAACAGTCAGATTACTCGGCATTTGATGGTGACAGTGAGTCGAGTTGGTATCGAATGCGCCGTCGTGGTCAGTGGACGTGGCAAGGGGTTGAGCCATTGGAAATGGAGGCCATCTTTGCCCGTATCGCTCACTCAGACAACTCGCGTTCGGTAGAAACATTGCTCGATACCGTTGAAGGCTACCGCTCGGGAAACTGGAATTATGAATGGACAGCGGTTGGCATGCAGCATCAAAAAGCCGCCCAAGCCTTGATGGATGAGGGAAAAGCCAAACAAGCGGGGGAGCAATGGCTACAAGCTTGCACATATTTTGGTATTGCCGCTTACCCACACTTGAAAGGGGACAGCTTGGCGCTACAGTCGGAAACCTTGGCATTTAAGGCGTTCGAGAGTGCGATTGCACAACTGCCGTTCACAGTGAAAACGGTGGAGACGCGGCTAGATGGGAAATCATTGAAAGGATATCTCTATTTACCCCGCACCGACGCCACGCTACCGGTGGTTATCTTAAGCGGCAGCTTAGATAGCTTACAAACTGACTTGTGGCGCTTGTTTGTTGACTATTTTGCCCCCGCCGACATTGCTGTGTTGACCCTAGATATGCCTTCCGTGGGGCATAGCTGCCATTGGCATCTCAATGAAGATACCAGCCGTTTGCACACCGCGATGTTGGATAAGTTGGTCGATGTCCCTTGGGTGGATCATCACCGTGTGGGCACCATGGGCATTCGCTTTGGTGCCAATCCGGCAGTGAGAATGGCGTTTCTCGAGCCGCATCGCGTGAAAGCCAGTGCGTCACTCGGTGGTATTGTTCATGCGTTACTGACAGACGCCTCTTTAATGAAAAAAATGCCGCCTATGTACTTGGATACCCTCGGATCACGCTTGGGGCGTCGTATTCCTATCGACACATTAAAAACGCGCTTACAGGCGTGGTCGCTAAAAAACCAAGGGTTGCTTACTGGCCGACGCACTGAGGTGCCGATCTTAGCGCTTAGCCTAAAAGATGATCCCGTTTGTCCGGAGTCAGACAATCAAATGATCGCCAGGTACAGTCGTGGTGGCAAAGCCATGACGTTACCCAATACCCCACTGCACGATGGTTATCACCGTGCCTTGACCGAAACCGTTAAGTGGTTCGAGGATGTGCTCTAATCGGGATACCGCGGCACGGATAGCATAGGCGCTACCCGTGAGAGGGATAAAAATGAAGATGTGATCCACCGCTGAAAGCGGGATATTGTCGTTCACCTGATGGCTAAGCCCATGATATACCATGAACAAGGACGTCACAGTGCCATTGGAGGACACGATGAGCGATAAATTACCGCTTTCACATGGACGATTAAAAACACGCTTTACTGCATTGGGCCCCTACTTTCGAGAAGGAAAGTCAGACACCGAGCGCTACTTCTTCGATAGCCTTTCTGTCTGTGTGGATGCTAAAAAAGATCCTGACGCACGTGAGTTCTGGGGCTGGTGGTTTGAAATGACCCCGGAGGGGGAAGGGTTTACCTATCGTTATGGGTTTGGTTTATTTGATAAAAAAGGGGATTGGGTCGCCAAGTCGATTCCGCGTGAAGCGCAAGCGGCCGTGGATAAAACCTTGACTAACTTTTATGCCAAATTGAGTGCGTTGCTGGACGATGAACTAGGCCTGTCTCTTTCACCAAGCCAAGCACTGACTGAGCCGGAACTGGCCTGCTCTGAATAACCCGTCATTTGCCTGATCCCACCCCTTGTTAAATAGGTGAGGGATTGATAAAAGAGAGACATACGCTTTTGTGGATCAGGCAACCATGACAATTCAAGATGTATTTCAAGACGGTGACCTCGCGGCCAGCGTCTCTCCCCAAACGCTAGTGGTAAAACTCGGCACCAGTGTGTTGACGGGCGGTTCTGCGCGCTTAGATCAGGCACACATGGTTGAGCTGGTGCGTCAATGTGCCCGTTTACGGCAGCAAGGTCATCAGGTGATCATCGTATCATCAGCTGCGATTGCCGCGGGCAGAGAGCACCTCGGCTATCCAGTACTCGCTGACACGGTTGCCAACAAGCAAATGCTGGCTGCGGTGGGTCAGTGCCGTTTAATACAAACCTGGGAACATTTATTTGGTTTGTACGGCTTTCAAGTCGGACAGATGCTGCTTACCCGGGCCGATCTAGAGCACCGTGAACGCTTTCTCAACGCGCGTGATATGCTTCAGGCCTTACTGGATAATGGCATTGTGCCGATTGTGAATGAGAACGATGCGGTTGCAACGTCCGAAATCAAGGTGGGCGATAATGATAACTTATCTGCCTTGGTGGCCATCCTCGCCGATGCAGACAAACTCCTCCTTTTAACTGACCAACCCGGCTTGTTCACGGCCGATCCGCGTTCAAACCCGGATGCCGAGCTGATTCGTGAAGTCCATACCATTGATGAAACCTTACGCAAATTAGCAGGTGGTAGCGTAGGGGGCCTGGGCACAGGTGGTATGGCGACCAAGCTTCAAGCGGCTGATATTGGCCGTCGAGCGGGGGTAGAGGTGACCATCGCCGCGGGGAGTAAGCCTGAAGTGATTCAAAAAGTCACCGCTGGGGATAACGCAGGCACGCGCTTTTTGCCCTTAGAAAGCCCCTTAGAAAGCCGTAAACGCTGGATCCTTGCCGGACCGCCACCCGCGGGGGATATTGTCGTCGATGCGGGCGCGATTACCGCCGTGACGCAAAAAGGTAGCAGCCTGTTAAGTAAGGGGATTGTTGCAGTGAAAGGGGCGTTTGCGCGTGGTGAAGTGGTGCGTATTCTCTCGGTTGAAGGAAAATGCGTCGCGCGCGGTATTTGTCGCTATACCGCCAGTGATTTGCGCCGTATCGCTGGCGCTCATAGCCAGCAAATCGCAGATATTCTTGGTTATGAATACGGTCCTGTCGCGATGCACCGTGATGACCTAGTCGTAGTAGACAATTAAAAGAGCAAAGACGGGGACATAATGAGTTTACAAAACATGGGCAAAGCAGCCAAAGACGCTGCGCACCAACTGGCCGTCACATCGACGAGCAACAAGAACCGAGCACTCGCCATTATTGCTGACGAGCTGGATGCACAGCAAAGTGCAATATTAGCCGCCAACCAAAGCGATCTCGCCGCCGCTCGTGAGGCAGACATGGATCCTGCGATGTTGGACCGTTTAACCCTGACCCCAGACCGTTTAACCAATATGGCGAGCGATGTGAGGCAAGTGATTGCGCTGGCCGATCCCGTGGGCCAGATGCTTGATCATAAGCTGCTTGAAAACGGCATGTCATTATCAAAGCGCCGTGAACCGCTAGGAGTGATTGGGGTCATTTATGAGGCGCGCCCGAATGTCACCATTGATATCGCGGCATTGTGCTTAAAAACGGGCAATGCAGCGATTCTGCGGGGAGGGAAAGAAACCTTCGCGACTAACCAGGTATTAGTGAAAGTGATACAAACTGGGTTAGAGAAAGCGGGGCTGCCGCATGCCTCGGTGCAATATATTGAAAAACCTGATCGTGCGCTGGTCTCTGAGTTACTGACTCTTGATGATTATGTCGACATGATCATTCCACGCGGTGGTGCCGGACTGCACAAAATGTGCAAACAAAACAGTACCATCCCTGTGATTATCGGGGGGTTTGGCATTAGCCACTTGTATGTCGATCACAGTGCCGATCTTGATAGAGCACCCGATGTGATCCTCAATGCCAAGACAGACCGCCCATCCGCCTGCAACGCGCTAGACACCTTGCTGGTTCACAAAGACGTGGCAGCACAATTATTCGCTCGCTTGCTGACGGCGTTTAATCAGCATGGGCTGCACATCGTCGCCGGATCAAGTGCGTTACCGTATCTGGATGGTGTGGCGCAACTGCGTGAGGCGCAATCAGGAGACTTTGATACGGAATGGCTCGGGCCAACCCTTGGAGTGGTGGTGGTTGATAGTGTGGATGAGGCACTCGCGCATATGCGCGCGCACAATGCCAGCCATTCCGATGCCATTTTGACCAACGACTTGCAGGCGGCAGAAACCTTTATTAATGGTGCCGGCTCGGCGGCAGTGTACGTCAACGCCTCAACGCGCTTCACCGATGGTGCGCAGTTTGGGCTTGGGGCAGAAGTGGCGGTTTCGACGCAAAAGCTGCATGCACGTGGCCCGATGGGGCTTGAGGAGCTGACTACCTATAAATGGGTGGGGCGTGCGGACTATTTATCACGTCACTGAGTACCCAAGGTAACCGATAATAAAAAACCGCTAGTCTGGCTAGCGGTTTTTTTGTCTCAACAGCTTGGGCGTTTATTTAATTTCCACGCCTTTTGCCTGTAGATCGGCATGGTAGGAAGAGCGAACAAAGGGGCCGCATGCGGCATGCGTAAAGCCTAAATCAAGAGCAATGTCTTTCAGCTCGTCAAACTCTTCAGGCGGGACGTAACGCTCTACTGGCAAGTGGTGGCGGCTTGGTGCCAAGTACTGGCCAAGCGTGAGCATGGTGACGCCGTGAGCACGCAAGTCCTTGAGAACCTCGATGATCTCTTCTTTGGTTTCACCCAAGCCCATCATCAAGCCCGATTTGGTCGGCACCTCTGGATGCATCTCTTTGAACTTTTTCAGCAGATCCAGCGACCATTGATAGTTGGCACCAGGACGCGCTTTTCGGTACAACCGTGGCGCTGTTTCTAAATTATGGTTGAAAACATCGGGTGGGTTGTTTTGCAAGATATCGAGTGCGCGATCCATACGGCCACGGAAGTCAGGAACCAGTGTTTCAATTTGGATCTCTGGATTGAGCGCGCGGATTTCTCGGGTACAGTCAACAAAGTGTTGGGCGCCCCCGTCACGTAAATCATCACGGTCAACCGAGGTAATGACTACATAGCGCAGTTTCATGTCTTTGATGGTTTGCGCCAGATGCTTTGGCTCTTCGCTATCAGGGGCGACGGGACGACCGTGGGCAACATCACAGAAAGGGCAACGGCGGGTACAAATCGCCCCGAGAATCATAAAGGTTGCCGTGCCGTGACTAAAGCACTCCGCCAAGTTAGGACACGATGCCTCTTCACACACGGAGTGAAGGTTGTTTTTACGCATCGCGTCTTTAATTTCTTTAATACGCGCAGTCTCAGCTGGGAGTTTGATCTTCATCCAATCAGGCTTGCGCAGCACTTCTTTTTGCTCGGTCGGCATATTTTTGACCGGGATAAGCGCCATTTTGTCGGCGTCGCGGTACTTAACACCGCGTTCCATCTGAATCGGTTTGCTCATAAATCGCTGCTTTCCGTTGTAAACTCAACCTCAGAGTACGTCAGCTGTTGAGTTAAAGTGTCTACCAGCACAGGTTGAACGTCCTCGAGCGTGACTTTGCCAACCTGATCGCTCAGTTGCGTCATGGCCATACCAGCGTAACCACATGGGTTAATACGCTGAAACGGTGATAAGTCCATATTGATGTTGAGTGCCAGTCCATGGAATGAGCACCCGCGACGGATACGGAGCCCAAGAGAACATATTTTTGCGTCGTTAACGTAAACACCGGGCGCATCTGGGCGGGCGTAAGCGTCAACGTGGAAGTGTGCTAGTGTGTTCACCACAAGATCTTCAATATGGCTCACGAGCGCTCGCACACCGACTTTTTTACGTTTGAGGTTAATCAGGAAATAGGCGACGAGTTGCCCTGGCCCATGATACGTCACCTGTCCGCCGCGATCTGATTGTACGACAGGGATGTCGCCTGGGACCAACACATGTTCCGTTTTTCCCGCTTGTCCTTGGGTAAAAACCGGATCATGCTCAACCAGCCAAACTTCATCACGCGTATTGTCGTCACGCCGATCGGTGAAGTGGCGCATCTGTTCCCAGACGCGGAGATACGGTTGACGGCCAAGGTGCCTTACAACGAGTTGGTGCTGCAAACCCATTTCCCATGTTGTTGTCAGTGGCGATATTATAGAGGCTGGCAGCGCGATTTAAAGCCGCCAGTCGTGTGGGTATTCGAATTAGAGCACCATGCGGACGATGTCAATTTCACCCAGCTCTTTATAGAGGATTTCCACTTGCTCAATGGAGGTCGCCTTAATGGTGATCGACACCGAGTGATAGGTACCCTTGGCACTGGGCTTGACGGCTGGGCTATAGTCGCCTGGCGCGTGGCGTTGGATCACGGTCAATACATGATCGGGTAGTTCAGGTTTTGCCTGGCCCACCACCTTGTAGGTGAATTGGCAAGGAAACTCCAACAGATCTTTTAATTTCGGTTGCTCTTGCATGTTAACTCCCAACTGCAGGCTGATAGAGGCACGCGTTTGTGCGATTGATCACGATTAACGCGAAATACTAATCTGCCAAGCGCGAGAAAACAAGCCGCCCACCAAGTTGGTGGGCGGCACAGAGAGGGATTAACCGACGAGGTTTTTAAACATCATCACGATGTAATCTATTAAGCGACTAAAAAGCCCGCCTTTTTCAACATCGTTTAGGGCGACAAGCGGGTATTCCGCCACATCTTCATCATCCACTTGATAGAAGAGTTTACCGACGACATCACCTTTACTGATCGGGGCTTCCAATGTGTTGTCGAGGACAAAACTGGCTTTCAGATCTTGCGCCTTGCCACGGGGAAGCGTGACAAAGGTATCTTCAGTGACGCCGAGCGCGACTTCGTCTGTATCACCCATCCAGACCTTCTCAGTCACAAAGGTTTCGTTGGCTTTATGGGGGGCCACGGTCTCGAAGAAGCGGAAACCATAGTTGAGTAGTTTTTTGCTCTCTGCTTTGCGGGCGTTGGCGCTCTTGGTGCCCATCACCACCGAGATAAGACGCATGTCGCCTTCAGTGGCTGAGGTGACCAAGTTGTAGCCTGCACCGTCGGTGTGGCCAGTTTTGATACCGTCAACGTTCAAGCTTTTATCCCATAGCAAGCCGTTGCGGTTGTATTGCGTGATACCGTTGTAAGTGAAGGCTTTTTCTTTATAAATACGATATTCCGCAGGCACATCGCGAATCAGGGCTTGGCCGAGCAGCGCCATATCGTACGGTGTGGTGTAAAGATCTTTGGAGTCCAAACCGTGAACATTGGAAAAATGGGAACTGTCCATACCTAGGGTTTCGCCCCAGCGGTTCATCAAGTCGACAAAGGCGTCTTCTGACCCCGCAACATGTTCAGCCATCGCTACACAGGCGTCGTTGCCTGACTGGATGATAATGCCACGATTGAGGTCGGCCGCTTTCACCGTGGTACCCACTTCGATGAACATCTTCGAAGAGCCGGGAAAGTTTTTGGCCCACGCATTCTCACTAATGACGACGTCATCATCCATTGAGATATTGCCACGCTCAACTTCCTGACCAATTACGTAACTGGTCATCATTTTCGTCAAACTGGCAGGATTAAGGCGTTGATAGGCGTTGTTTTCAGCCAGTACCTCGCCAGAATGATAATCCATCAATACGTAGCCTTTGGCGGCAATTTGCGGCGCATCAGGGACAACAGCAGGTGCGGCTTGAGCGGTAGCAGAGGCGAATAAGGCTGCAGAAAGCAGTGTACGCATGCGGAAAACGGTTTTATTCATCATTGTTAGTACTTATGTCGGTTATCGATGTCGATACTGTGCCCTCACTATACCAAATTGCGGATAGAGGGACAGGCTCGATTTCTTTAACTTATTGATTGTTTGTTTTAGCACTTGTGACAGATGTGTCGCCATTAACAAGTGCTTCGGTGACGATAAATGCCCCCGGCAACTGATGCTGCTTTGCCGTGCGCATCGCTTGTTGCGCTTGGTCTCGATCATAAAAAGGACCAAAGCGAACACGATACACGGTATCACGGCGGGCGATATGTGTAGGTAGACCATGGGTCTTCGCCAATTGTTCCGCTTTTTGATTGGCTTTTAGGCCATCAGAGAGGGCAGCCAATTGCACATAATAGGCATGATGGCGAGCGGAATGCCACTCGTCATCCGCTGGTTTACTCGGTGAGAGTAGACGCAGTGACACGGGGGCTGTCCCCGTCTTTAATACATCCAGCTTCTTGGCCGCGGCATAACTCAGGTCTATCAAGCGCTTGTTGTGAAAGGGCCCTCGGTCATTGACGCGCACAATGGCCTTTTTACCATTATTTTGGTTGGTGACTTCCACGTAACTGGGCAGGGGAAGGGTTTTGTGCGCGGCTGACATGGAGTACATATCATACACCTCGCCATTGGAGGTACGATGGCCATGAAACTTCTCCCCATACCAGGAGGCAATGCCCGCCTCTTGGTAGCCTTTTGGATCGCGTAAGATTTGGTAGCGCTGACCATTTAACGTGTAATCTTTGTTACCCGCGAGGCTGTAAGGCTCATACCTGGGTTGGGCGTTTTCTGCGTGAATAACTTGTGGCACCGTCTCGGGTGCTTTATCACTTTGCATGTCGTAGCGACCTTGCTGGCTGCTGCATGCACTTAATAAGACGATAGCGCTAGAAACGATAATAGCTCGCATGTTTATGCCCTGGATAACATTTTACGATGAGTGTGGATAGACATCAGAATGCCAAAACCGGCCATCAGTGTGACCATTGAGGTGCCGCCATAGCTGATAAGTGGTAAGGGTACCCCAACCACAGGAAGAATGCCGCTGACCATGCCAATATTGACAAAAACATAAACAAAAAAGCTTAACACGATACTGCCAGCCATCATTCGGCCAAATGCCGTTTGGGCGCGGCTGGCGAGCATTAGCCCTCGACCGATCAAAAAGAGGTACAGGGCTAACAAGACACAGACACCGATCAACCCCCATTCTTCAGCGATAACGGCGAAAATAAAGTCTGTGTGTCGCTCAGGGAGAAACTCCAATTGAGACTGTGTCCCTTGTAGCCAGCCTTTGCCGCTTAAGCCACCAGAGCCAATGGCAATTTTAGATTGAATGATGTGATAGCCTGCGCCCAAGGGATCGGACTCTGGGTTAAACAGGGTCAGCACGCGGGTACGCTGGTAATCATGCATTAGGAAAAACCAGAGTACAGGGACAAAACTGGCCAGCGCAATCACCGCTGCTGTGATAATTTTCCAGCTTATCCCGGCCAAAAACAGCACGAACACCCCAGAGGCGGCAATCAGTATTGAGGTGCCTAAATCTGGCTGCTTAGCAATCATAATGGTGGGCACAAACAATAACACTAGGGCGATGAGCAAGTGAGTAAATTTGGGGGGCAGCGGATCTTTGCCAATAAAGCGGGCAAGCATGAGCGGTACCGCAAGTTTAATGATCTCTGAGGGTTGGAAGGTGACCACTCCGAGATCAAGCCAGCGCTGCGCGCCCTTTGCGGTTTCGCCAACCAATAGTACCGCCGCCAGTAACACCACCCCCACGGCATACAAATAGGGCGCCCAAAACTCATAGTGGCGCGGCGGCACTTGGGCGAGGGCAAACATGACCGCGAGTGCCAATAGCATGCGGATCGCCTGGCGCTCCATCATCACCATGCTTTGGCCACTGGCGCTATACATCACCACCAGGCCGAAGCCCATCAGTAACAAAATGCCCACGAGCATGGGTAAGTCGAGATGCAAGCGATCGAACAAAGAGCGTTTCGCGCTGACTTGGGCAAGTGAACTCATTGTTTGGCCTCTTTGGTCTCTTTGTCTTCTAACAAGATATGGTCGAAGATGCGGCGGGCAATGGGGCCCCCGTTGCTCGAGCCACCCCCTGCGTTTTCCAGTACCATAGAGACCGCGACTTCCGGGTTCTCAAAGGGGGCAAAGCCGATGAAAAGGGCGTGGTCTCGCAGGTGTTCAGCAATTTCGTCCGCGTTATATTCTTCATCTTCACCCAGCCCGAAAACCTGTGCGGTGCCTGACTTACCGCCCGATAAATACTCCGCCGAACGGAATGAACGACGCGCGGTCCCTTTGCGACCGTGGTTAACCAGTTGCATACCTTTGAGGCCGACATCCCAATATTTATCGTCGACCCCTTTAATCGGTGGAAACGG
The DNA here is from genome assembly GCF_001995655.1 of Salinivibrio sp. IB868. Lineage (NCBI taxonomy): Bacteria > Pseudomonadati > Pseudomonadota > Gammaproteobacteria > Vibrionales > Vibrionaceae > Salinivibrio > Salinivibrio sp. IB868. Next base: position 184,342 of record NZ_MUEW01000005.1, on the reverse strand, counting down.
CTCGGTGTCGGGTTTGTGGGTGCCGTGTTCATCGCGTGTTTTATTTAACAGTTTGGGGGCTTTGACTTCGCCACGGTTGAGCAGCACGGTCAAGGCTTTGACGATTTGCATCGGGGTGGCAGTCCAATAACCTTGCCCAATTCCGACGGGAATCGTGTCACCTTTATACCAGGGTTGGCGGTAGCGACTCATTTTCCATTCACGGTTAGGCATATTAGCGCTGCTTTCTTCTTGAATGTCGATGCCTGTGTATTGGCCAAAGCCAAATTTTTCCATCCACATAGAGAGTTTATCGATCCCCATGTCATAAGCGATTTGATAGAAGAAGGTATCGACTGACTCCTCGATCGACTGCACGATATTTACCCGTCCGTGCCCCCAAGGGAGCCAGTCACGGAAAGGGCGCGTATCCGAGTTAGGGATCCGCCAATAACCAGGGTCGTTACGCGTGGTCTTGGTGGTGATAACGCCTTCTTCTAGCGCGGCGACAGCAATGAAAGGCTTCACGGTGGAAGCTGGCGGGTAAATGCCTAGGGTGGCGCGATTCACCAAGGGACGATCTTTATCATTGAGCAACTGCCGATATTGGGTACCGGAAATACCATGCACAAATAAGTTAGGATCGTAGCTGGGCGTTGACACCATCGCCAGGACGCCCGAGGTGTCAGGGTCGACCACCACCACCGCGCCTCGTCGGTCACCGAGGATGCCGCGCACGTAAAGTTGCAGGTCAATGTCGAGATTAAGAATCAGATCCTTACCCGGTTGCGGGGGCACATATTTAAGCGTACGTATTACACGGCCACGGCTGTTCACCTCAACTTCTTGGTAGCCCGCTTTACCATGCAGTGTTGATTCGTAGTATTTCTCTATCCCCAGCTTGCCAATATCACGGGTTGCTTTGTAGTTATTGAGCACCCCTTTTTGCCTGAGTTTGGCAATATCGCGATCATTGATTTTGGCGACATACCCGAGCACATGGGTCAGTGCATCGCCGTAAGGGTAATGGCGCTTTAAGTAGGCTTTGATTTCCACCCCAGAAAATTGATGCTGGTGCGCGGAAAAAATCGCGACTTCTTTATCGGTGAGCTGTGTTTTCAATGCCACGGCATTAAAACGTCGCGAGCGGCGACGCTCTTTTTGAAAGCGCGTAATGTCTTTGTCGGTCAATGAGAGTAAGTCTTTTAGCTGGGCGAGGGTTGCCGGCATATCATCGACTTGCTCAGGCGTCACTTCTAAGTGATAAACGGGGCGGTTTTCCGCCAGCAATTTCCCATTGCGGTCATAAATGAGGCCACGGTTAGGCGCCACCGGGACGACTTTAATGCGGTTATCGTTCGAGCGGGTTTGGTAGTCTTGGTGTTCGGTCACCTGAATATGATAAAGGTTGGTTAGCAGCACCCCAACCAACGCCATGATACCGACAAAGCAGACGATAGCGCGTCGCACAAACAAGGCCGCCTCGGCGCTGTGGTCTCGGATTTCAACTCGTTGGCGCTTCATCTTTGCTTATTCTCGATGATACGGGTGATTGGTGGTCAAGCTCCACGCTCGATATAGGCTCTCGGCCATAATGACGCGTACCAGCGGATGGGGGAGGGTCAGTGGCGATAGCGACCAGCTTTGCTCCGCGGCCGCTTTACACTGTGGTGCTAGCCCCTCTGGCCCACCGATCAAAATGGCGACATCGCGGCCATCAAGTTTCCACTTTTCCAACTGGTTAGCCAATTGCGGTGTGTCCCAAGGCTTGCCGGGAATATCGAGTGTCACAATGCGGCTACCACGGTTGACGGCCGCCAACATCGCTTCCCCTTCTTTTTGCAAGATACGGGTGATATCGGCATTTTTGCCCCGCTTGCCAGCAGGTACCTCTACCAGCTCGAGTGGCATGTCTTTTGGAAAGCGGCGTTGATATTCTTCAAAGCCTTGCTCCACCCATTTGGGCATTTTATTACCCACCGCAATCAATTGGATTTTCATGGTTTAGTTCCAGAGTTTTTCCAATTGGTAGAGTTGGCGTTGCTCCTCTTGCATGACATGCACCATAACGTCACCTAAATCGACCACAACCCATTCGCTGTCATCTTGTCCTTCCGTGCCGAGAGAGTCGATATCGACCGCTTGGGCCTGTTCACACACATGCTCGGCAATGGAGGCAACATGACGGCGAGAGTTGCCGGTGCACAGCACTAAAAAGTCGGTAATGCATGATTTGTCGCGTACATCCAGAGTCACAATATCGCTGGCTTTTAACTCATCGACCTTATCGGTCACAAACTGTTTTAACTCGTTAGCTTGCAAAGAAAACCTCTATGTGTTGCTGATGGTCTTATTAGGCCAGTATACCATTTGCTAACCCGTTGGACACGCTAGGGCGTGAGTGGTTCGGACGCTTGGCACATGAGTGCACAAAAATAATGCAGATCTGGCCAAGGGTCGCTACCAAAGTCCGTTTTTAGCCTGATCTCTAACTGTGCTAAGCGGCGTAGCAGTGCGGTTAATCGGGCTTTGTTGAGCCGATTGAGAGCGGCGGTGAGCATGGGACGACGTGTTTGCCATACACGAAGTTGGTCAAAGATGGCATTCAGCGGCCTGCCTTTTTGCCCCTGCTCGTGAATGGTATACAACTGTTTGAGCTCCTTTTGGATCAGTCGTAAAAGGAGAGTGGGCTCTTCACCTTCAGCATGCAGTTGCTCAAGTATCCGTTGCGCGCGTTGTGCCTTTCCTGCTAGCAGCGCATCGGTGAGCTGAAAGGGTGTAAAGTGATGGTGGCGTGACAGGGCACTCTCTATGCGTGGCAGGGTTAAGGCGCCATCCGGATAGAGCAGTTGTAGAATGTGCAGGCTTTGTACCAATGCCAATAGGTTTCCTTCATGCCATTGTGCTAACAACTGTAGCGCTGGTTGGTCTGGCTTTAGCCCTAACTGGCGACACCGTTGCTCAATAAAACGCGGGAGTTGACGGGCATCCGGGGTATTACACACCACGTATAAGCCGTGTTGGGCGAGCGCTGAAAACCATTTAGCGCTTTCTTGCTTCTTATTGAGTCTTTCCCCTTGCACCAATAGGAGGATATCAGGATGCAGATAAGCGGCCAGCTCGGTAAGCTGCTTGGCTTGCGTGCTGGTGAGGCCATTATCAGGGCAGGAAAGTTCAATAATTTGCCGAGAAGCAAACAAGCTAAGCGCTTGACAGCAGTCGATAACCTCTTGCCAATCTAGTTGCCCATCGATGACAAATTTATGATGCTCTTCAAAACCTTGGGTGCGTGCCGCGCTTGTAATGGCGTCACGCGCTTCGAGTTTGAGTAATGGGTCGGAGCCAAAGACCAAGTAAGTTTGGCGCAGCGGTTGATTGAGCTGCTGCGCCAATTGGTCGGGATAGGTTCTCATCATTGCGCGGTATTCGTCTCGGTTTGTCGCGTTTCGATGATCACGTTGGGCTCTGTTGGCGTTTCACCTTGCTCGAGCTTCTCCATGGCCGCTTGTTCGGCCTGTTGGCGTTCAAACTCGGCGATATCGCCTTTTAATTGGGAAAGTTGACGCATAATTTGCCGAGTGGCTTCTGTACGCATCTCAGCGACTAACTTATCTTCTTCCACCGATTTTGCCAGCGCTGTCAGCGGGTTATCTAGGAAATTACGGCTTAAGGTGGTGTTGTAGGTATAACTGCCTTTATCAGGCACGGTGACGCGATAGCGCGCGACATAGCGAAACTCTTTCTCCGCCACGCGGCTGTTTTGATAAAGCGATAACGTCTGTTCGCTATTGCTTTCACCGAGCAAGTGGATATTGGCCACGTCCTTGGAAGGGGAGACAAGATCGACCTTGTGTTGACGTAAGGCATTTCGCATTTGCCGGGTGAGCTCACCATAAGGGTCAAAGCTCGTTAACGACACCTTATCAACCTCATCGGGCAGGTTGTAGCTGCCACGCAAGGCAAACCCGCAAGACGCGATGGTCAAACAGACCATCGCGACAAGCAGGGAGCGAAGCATTGTCTTAAACAGATTCACTCCATCGCTCCTTGTTAGTTGGCAACAATGTTAACCAGCTTGCCAGGTACATAAATCACCTTGCGCACGGTTTTGCCTTCGGTAAATTTCACCACGTTTTCATCTGCCATCGCTTGGGCTTCCACTGCGTCTTTCTCCGCATCTGCGGCGACGGTGATCTTGGCGCGTAGCTTACCGTTGACTTGGACGATAATCAGCTTTTCGTCCTCAACCATGGCTTCTTTATCTGCCTCTGGCCACGCTGCGTCATCAATGTGGGTCTCACCCAATGCATTCCACAGGCTAAAGCAGATATGTGGGGTAATGGGGTAAAGCATTAGCACCACCGCTTTGAGGGCTTCGTCGAGCACCGCGCGGTCTTGTTCGCTTTGTTGTGGGGCTTTCACCAATCGGTTCATTAGCTCCATAATCGCCGCGATGGCGGTGTTAAAGGTTTGACGGCGCCCCATGTCATCACTGACTTTCGCAATGGCTTTGTGCACCTCGCGGCGCAGCGCTTTTTGCTCATTGGTGAGCGCGCTAGCATCCAGTGCCACGACAGGTCCTTGTTGGCTGTGCTCGTAAACCAGTTTCCAGACGCGACGCAAGAAGCGGTGTGACCCTTCAACCCCTGATTCTTGCCACTCCAGCGTCATATCCGCAGGCGCGGCGAACATCATGAACAGGCGCACCGTATCAGCCCCGTACTTCTCGACCATGAGCTGCGGATCAATGCCGTTGTTTTTAGACTTCGACATCTTGGTCATGCCCGCATGGGTCACCGCATTGCCTTGGCTGTCTACCGCATTAACAATTTGTCCTTTGCTGTCACGCTCAACGGTGACGTCGGTTGGCGAGACCCACACGCGCACGCCTTTGTCATCGGTATAGTAGAAGGCATCAGCCAGTACCATGCCTTGACAGAGCAGTTGCTTGAAGGGTTCATCGCTATCGACCATGTTTTCGTCACGCAGCAACTTGTGGAAGAAGCGTGAGTAAAGCAGGTGCATACAGGCGTGCTCAATCCCACCAATATACTGATCGACAGGCAGCCAATAGTTGGCAGCGCTTGGGTCGAGCATCTGATCGGCCTGCGGCGAGCAATAGCGTGCATAGTACCAAGACGATTCCATAAAGGTATCGAAGGTGTCGGTTTCACGCAGCGCAGGCTTGCCTTGATACTGGGTTTGTGCCCATTGTTTGTCGGCTTTAATCGGGCTTTGCACCCCGTCCATTACCACGTCTTCTGGCAGGATAACCGGCAGCTCATCCGTCGGGACAGGGACCACGTCACCGTCTTCGGTGTTCAGCATTGGGATAGGTGCGCCCCAATAACGCTGACGAGAAACGCCCCAGTCACGTAAGCGGAAGTTGACCGTTTTTTGCCCTTTACCCAAAGACTCAAGCTTAGCGGCAATCGCACCAAACGCGGCATCAAAGTCTAAGCCATCGAATTCACCAGAGTTAAATAGCTTGCCTTTTTCGGTATGTGCTTGCTCAGACAAATCAGGTGCGTTGCCATTTTCATCCAGGATCACAGGCTCAATATCGAGGCCATATTTGCTGGCAAATTCAAAATCGCGTTGGTCGTGTGCAGGCACGGCCATGACTGCGCCCGTCCCATAATCCATCAACACGAAGTTGGCGACAAAGATAGGTACGCGGCGGCCGTTTAATGGGTGCGTGGCGTACAAGCCCGTCGCCATGCCTTTTTTCTCCATGGTGGCCAGCTCAGCTTCCGCTACCTTGGTGTTACGGCACTCTTGCACAAACTCCGCCAAGGCTGGGTTGTTCTTGGCCGCGGCATCGGCCAGTGGGTGACCGGCGGCAATACCGACATAAGTCACCCCCATCAGGGTATCAGGGCGGGTGGTGTAGACGCCCAGCGCAGGGTGATCGCCCTCAACATCGAAGGTCAGCTCAACGCCTTCTGAACGGCCAATCCAGTTGCGCTGCATGGTTTTTACCATCTCTGGCCAACCATCCAGTTTGTCGATGTCTTGCAGCAGCTCTTCTGCATAATCGGTGATTTTGATAAACCACTGTGGAATTTCTTTTTGCTCAACCGGGGTATCGCAGCGCCAGCAGCAGCCTTCATGCACCTGCTCGTTCGCCAACACGGTTTGATCGTGTGGACACCAATTCACTGACGAGGTTTTTTTGTATACCAAGCCTTTGTTATAAAGCGTGGTAAAGAATTCTTGCTCCCAGCGGTAGTAATCAGGGCTACAGGTTGCGATTTCGCGATCCCAGTCGTAACCAAAGCCCAGCATTTTCAGCTGGCCTTTCATGTAATCAATGTTTTCATATGTCCAAGGTGCAGGGGCGGTTTTGTTTTTGATAGCGGCCCCTTCGGCCGGCAAACCAAATGCGTCCCAACCAATAGGTTGCATCACATTTTTGCCTTGCAGGCGCTGATAACGCGAGATCACATCACCGATGGTATAATTACGGACATGCCCCATGTGAAGTCGGCCACTGGGGTAAGGGAACATAGAAAGACAGTAGAATTTTTCTTTGTTAGGGTCTTCATGAGCCACAAAGGTTTTATTGTCGTCCCAATGGGCTTGAACTTTTTGTTCAATATCTTGCGGGCTATATTGTTCTTGCATCGATGGCTTCCGAGATTCTGTGAGAAAGGTAAAACCTGAAAGAGAAATATCGTCATAGAATAACGAAAGGCAGAGACCGCAACAACACTTGAATCAGGACAGAACCATGAATAAAGAGAAAGAACCGCAACAAAGTATCATTGAGCGGGTAAAAGAGGCACTGGAAAACAGTCCAGAGGCTTTGTCTCGCTGGGTCGAGTTGTCTGATCAATATCTCAAAGCAGCTGCGGATCTTACCAAAGATGAGTGGGCGCTGATTGAGGCTTACTTCAAGCGCGATGTGAAAGCGTTTGGTGAGCAGTACGACAAATCTCAAGGCGAAGACATGGACAGTCAGGTGTTTAACGATCTGATTGCCAACTCGATTTGGGAACAGCTGGCAGAAATCACCGATCGCACTCAGCTAGAGTGGCGTGAAGTGTTTGACGACCTTCAGCACCATGGCGTGTATGAAGCGGGTGAAATTGTCGGGCTGGGCGTATTGCAATGTGAGCAGTGCCACCACCAGTCACGCCACAGCCGGGTGGATGTGATTGCGCCTTGTAGCAAGTGTGGCCACCGGTATTTCTCTCGCCGCCCTTATCCGGTGTAAGCCAAGCGCGGTGCTTGGCTTAGCCGAGGCGGTTAAGATACCAAGGGCGAGGATAACGGTCAGTTATCAGTCAGACGAGGCGTTATCTTTGCCCTCAAAGCGTTGGCGCTCTTCGCGTTCCACTTGAGACAGGCGTGGCAGTTTTAGCCCTTGTGATTTTCCCATCCAACGCGCGAAGACGATATTGCTGGCGAACGCACAGGCGACCAAGACAAGCTCGATAGCGGCCAACCAGCGTTCCCCTTCATCGACATAAATAAGGGTCAATGCGTGCAAAAAGTAAAACATCAAAATAAAGTTCGCCCACGCATGAGTAAAGGCCTTTCCTTTCAAGATCCCCGGTAGCGGAAGGAGCAGCGGGATGGTCCAGCCGATCGTTACCGCCCAAGCATTGAGGTGTGGGTGGGGCGATAAAGACGCATGCCAGATTACTACCCAACCAATCAGGCCGAGGTTACTCAATAGCGAGAGCCTACGCATTAATGCAAGCCGAGAGTCAGTCACAGTACTATCCTATTGTCCCAAGTGGTGGTGAAAGGTTTGTGCAAAACGTGCAAGACGTTGACCTAAGGTTTTGGCGATTTGTTTCTCGTCTGCGATTAAAGGCAGGTTCGGCTCTGCCACACTCGACGCACCATAAGGCGAGCCGCCACCTTGCGTGGTATGTAGCGCACGTTCGCTATGTGGCACACCGAGCAACACCATACCATGATGAAGCAGTGGTACTGTCATGGTGAGCAGGGTGGTTTCTTGTCCGCCATGCAGCATTGATCCGGCGCCAAACACGGCTGCAGGTTTATCAATCAGGGCGCCTGATAGCCACTCCCCACTGGTACTGTCGATAAATTGCTTCAAAGGCGCGGCCATGTTGCCAAAACGCACCGGACTGCCGAGGGCTAGGCCATGACAGTCCAGCAAATCTTGCCGAGTGACAAACGGGTCTTTCGCGGTTGTGTCTGGCACTTGGCCATCAGGGTAAGCGGGCAGCTCGGGCACCGTGCGCAATACCGCTTCAGCGCCTTGCGCCTCGATACCACGGGCGACTTGCTGGGCGAGTTTGCGTGTATTCCCCGAGCGGCTGTAGTAGAGCACTAATACTTTCGTCATTTTATTAGCGTGAGGACGTTTTCAGGTGGACGACCAATGACCGCTTTTTCGCCCTTGACGGCGATTGGACGTTCGATCAATTTGGGATTGTTAACCATGGCGTCGAGTAATTGCGCTTCGTCCACGGAGGCATCGCCCAAGTTTGCCGCTTTATAGTCTGCTTCTTTGGTTCGCATCATCTCCCGAAACGAGCTGAGTCCGAGTTGCTGTTTTAACATCGTCAACGCTTCAGCAGACAAAGGGGTGTCGAGATACTTGATGATAGTTGGCGTGACACCGTTGGACTCCAACAACTTGAGGGTTTCACGACTTTTTGAACAACGGGGGTTGTGGTAGAGGGTTATAGCGGTCACAACAATGATCCTTTTTGAGTGAATTAACGGTCGCTAAGCGCTTTAAAGCGGGCTTGTTGGCGACGAAGTTGATCAAGACGCGCATCATACCGTGCCTGCGCCAAGCTACCTAGTTCTGAGAGCTGAGCGGCTTGGGTATAATTGCGAATGGCTTTGTCCCATTGTCCGCGTAAGGCATACCGCTCACCTTGGGCGGCCAGCTCACCGTCTCGATGCGTCCCGGTACTTTCGTACGCTTGTTGTAACAAAAACCAACCGTTGCTGTCATCTGGATGCTGGTGTGTATATCGTTCCAGCATGGAGATCGCCTCGCCTCCTCGCTTGGCTTTGACGAGGGTATAGGCACGATTGAGCAATAATACGCGGTTATTAGGCTGATGGTTCAATGCGTTTTCAAGGCGCGTCAATGCCTTGTCGTACTGTTTCTCACCGATGTTTAAATCGGTCATCGCATCGAGGAAAAATCGATTATTAGGTTGCGCCTTGATAAGTGGGGTTAATTTTTCTCGCGCATCGTCAAAACGACGGGCATCAATATCAAGCAACGCCATCCCGTAGTTGAGGCTTTGCTTTTCGGCCGGCGAGGCCTCTTTATGACGCCGTTCAAACCAATCCATCGCCGAGCGGCTGGCGATGCCGCTATATCGCGCGACGATACGGGCGCGCGCGAGTTGATAATCGGGCGAGACAGGTACCCGTTTTTGTGGGTATTGGCGGGCACGAGCGCGAGAATCAGTGATCCGTGAAGCCGGTAAAGGGTGGGTGCTGAAGTACTCGGGCATTTGGCTGGCGTAACGGTACTCATCCGCCAATCGTGAGAAAAATCGCGGCATGGCTTGCACGTCAAAATCAGCACGTGCGAGGGTTTCAATGCCGATCCGATCGGCTTCTTCTTCATTGCGACGGGTGAAGTTTATTTGGTTTTGCATACTGCCCGCTGTCGCGGCGTGTGCCGCTGCAATCCCGGCTTCGGGAGAGGCAATCGCGAGCATCAACGATCCCACTAAGGCGGCGACGGTCAGCGGCGAGGTTTGCGCTTGCTCCTCCATGCTTCTTGCAAGATGACGCTGGGTGACATGGGCGATTTCGTGGGCCATCACCGATGCCAATTCGCTTTCCGTTTTTGCATGGAGGAACAGCCCAGAGTGCATGGCCACGTAGCCACCGAAAAAGGCAAAGGCGTTGATTGCCTGATTATCGATTAAAATAAATCGAAAGGGTGTGCGAACATCGTTGGCATTCGCCACCAGTCGATGGCCCAAGCCATTAATATACTCGTTGAGCAGAGGATCGCTGATGATGGGCTTGCTGGCTCTTAGCATCCGCATGTAGGCATCACCAAACTCTTTCTCTTTGGCAACCGATAAGGTACTGACGGCGGCGGTACCGATATCAGGTAAGTCACTTTGATATGACTCAACACGTGCCGACACAGGTGCGCTCGCTAAAACCCCCGCTAGTGCATAACAGAGCAGGCGGCGAGCGTTGTTGCCTTTGTGAGAGCCAAGTGCGCGAGATGACATAAGTATGATGACCTTTAAATGCAGGGTGTACTTAGGTACAGACCGATAAAACCCGTTAGGGTTTCGTTGGCGTTCTATCTAATGTCCATTACAATACTGACGATAATACCGACCGGTGAGCCAGAATGGAATCTCAAACACTTGATTTGCGAGAACATGTTTGTCCAATGGCGCTATTGCTGGCAAAGCGCGCCGCCGCGTTATTGCAGTCAGGTGAGCAATTGGTGATTTTACTCGGTGATCAAGGGGCGAAAGACGATATCCCCAAGTATTTTAAACGCGAAGGCTTCAGCATGAGGTGGTTAGACACGCCAGCTTCGCGGCTACTCATCACAAAGAAATAGCGGGCTTTTTATGTTTGATATGTTACATCGCTGGTATCGGCGACGTTTTTCTGACCCACATGCCGTGAGCCTGGTGGCGATCCTTCTTTTTGGTTTTATTACCATCTACTTTTTTGGCAATTTGCTCGCCCCATTATTGGTCGCGATCGTGATGGCCTATCTACTTGATTGGCCGGTAAATCGTCTCTGCCGGCTGGGTTTGCCCCGCATTTTGTCAGTGCTGGTGGTACTGACTGTGTTTGTCAGCTTAACCTTGATGGCGTTATTCGGGTTGGTGCCGACCATATGGAACCAGGGGGTCAGCTTGGTGGCCGATGTGCCAAATATGTTTAATAACATGCAAGCACTGATGCTGAGTTTGCCAGAACGCTACCCAGAGCTGATCAATCCCCATATGGTCAATACCTTTGTCGATACCTTGCAAAATAAAGTGCTCAACCTTGGCGAAACATTGGTAAAAGGTTCATTGGCGTCTTTGGTGAACTTAGTCGCGGTGGCGGTATACCTGATTTTAGTGCCCCTGCTGGTGTTCTTTTTGCTCAAGGACAAAGTACAAATGTTGGCGATGTTCAAAGGCTTGTTACCACGCAACCGTCGTCTTGCCTCTCGAGTCGGCCATGAGATGAATCAGCAGATCTCCAACTACATCCGGGGCAAAGTGACTGAAATCATTATCGTCGGGGTGACCAGTTATTTGACCTTTAGCCTGTTAGACCTTCGCTATGCGGTCCTACTCAGTGTGGCGACGGGCTTCTCTGTCTTGGTGCCTTATATTGGTGCGGCGATTGTCACCGTCCCGATAGCCATTGTTGCCTTGTTCCAGTGGGGGCTTGAGCCTGGTTTTTGGTATGTAATGATCGCCTATGGCGTTATCCAAGCGCTAGATGGCAATGTGCTCGTCCCCGTACTTTTTTCAGAAGCGGTGAATTTACATCCAGTCGCCATCATAATAGCCGTACTGGTTTTCGGTGGACTCTGGGGCTTTTGGGGGGTATTTTTTGCTATTCCATTGGCGACCTTAGTGAAAGCGGTGTGGCAAGCGCTGCCAGTGATTGAGCTGGATGACGATCCCAAGACAGATATTGAGTGATCCATCTTGTTTTCACGCCCCTAATAAAAGGGGCTGAGCGGCAGGTAAACATCGACACGTCGTGATCAGTTTGGCCCACAGAAGTAGTAATGAAAACAGGGTTGGCATGGCACAACACAGGCAAGAACAAACGCAAGTAGAAAAGTTTCGCGTCGCGGTGATAGGTGGCGGTGTTGCGGGAACCACAGCGGCAATGCGCTTGGTTGAGCGTGGGGTGGACACCCAGGTGTTTGAGGCGGGCACCGGCTTGGTGAGTGGGCCGCCAATTTGCCATCTGCACGCGGGCGGCAATTTGTATCGTGAAATTTCACTCGATCAATGCCTGACCTTACTCGAACAGTCGGTGGCCACGGTGCGCATGTATCCGCATTCGGTCAATCGTCGACCGACTGTCCTCGCCGTTCCTCAGCAAGACCCAGGTTCATTAGACAGTGTGATTGCACGTTTAGAAACCCTGCGTGAGCGTTATGCGCAATTGGTTGAGATCGATAGCGATAATAAAGTCATGGGTGAGCCGAGCGATTATTTCCGTTTGTATCAGCAAGAGGAACTGGAAGCATTGCGCGCTCAAGACTATCACAGCGTGATCGATGCTGCCGATCGATGGATGTGGCCCGTGGCGCAATCGCTCGATTTAAGTGCAATGAAATACCCTCTGGTCCTGGTGCAAGAATACGGGCTTAGCGTGTTTCGCTTGGCGGCGGAAGCGCAATTGACCCTTGCCGACGCGCCTCATTGTCAGCTTAATTTCAATCACAAAGTGATGGATACTCAGCCCATCTCGTCAGGGTGGCGGGTAACCTATCAAGACCAGTCAGGGCAGATACAGACCACCGACGTTGACTATCTTATCAATGCGGCCGGATTCCGCACGGGGACAATCGATGATATGGCCGGGTTTGGTCGCGAGCGTTTGGTCGAATACAAAGCCGCGTATATCGCGCATTGGACACGGACTGAGTATCAGTGGCCGGAAATCATTGTCCACGGTCAACGGGGCACCCCACAGGGAATGGCGCAGTTGACTCCTTACCCGGATGGTTTTTTCCAGCTGCACGGTATGACTCAAGACGTCACCTTGTTTGAGCGTGGTTTAGTGAAAAGCTCTGCGGAGTCGGCGCAACCGACTGTCGATGCACGTTATGTGAAAAACATCGATAAAGGCTGGGACTGGCAAGAAGTGTGTGAACGCACTGATCGTGCGATTGACCATTTTGGCCAGTGGTTACCGGCATTTAAACAGGCCGAAGTAGGTGGCAAACCCTTGTGTGGTGCGCAGCAAATCCCCGGGGATGATCCTTCGTTACGTGCCTCGGATGTGTCGTTTGATGGTGAACGTTATGCGCGTTTGGAAATTGTCAAAGCATCGTCGGCGCTGACGGCCATCAATAAAGTACTGACGCAATTTGAAGATTCAGGTTGGATATCTCCTACCTCTTATCAGCCATTGTCTCGCCCCAACACCGCGAAGATAATCGATACCGCTTGCGAGCTTGCGACACGCCGCGGATACCCTGAGGCGTTGGCAAAGCCTGTCGGCTAATCATACAAAAAAGCGCACGGTGTACGTGCGCTTTTAGTCAGCAGCATGTAGGCTGCTTTGTCGCCAAAGCTAACGTGTCGCCAAAGCCAACGTGGACTGACGTTACGCTTGGTTTAAGTAATCAAGCACCACTTGGTGGTGATCCTTGGTTTTAAACTTATTGAACACATGTTCTATCTTACCGTCTTTGCCAACCAAAAAGCTTAGACGATGAATCCCATCGTATTCTTTGCCCATGAATTTTTTCGGTCCCCAGACTCCGAACGCATCGGCGACGGCATGATCTTCATCGCTCAACAGCGTGAAGTTAAGTGCGTCGCGTTCAACAAAACGGGCCAGTTTTTTCACCGGATCTGGACTTATGCCAAGCACCACGGTGTCAAGTGCATCCAACTCGGCTTTCGTATCGCGTAGCGAGCAGGCCTGCGTTGTACAACCCGGTGTCATCGCCTTTGGGTAGAAATAAACCAGAACACGTTTGTCACCTTTGAATTGGCTAAGCGTGACGGTGTCGCCATTTTGATCTTGCAGTGAAAAATCGGGCGCTTGTGCGCCTTCGGTGATTGTTTGCATGCGCTGCGTTTCCTTTTTGTCGGTAAACCGAATTCACGATGATAGAGGGTGTTCGCGATTACGCAAGTTTTTGATAATAGGATCACTGACTTGACAGGATTTGACTGCCCATTGACGCAGACTCACCCCTTCCTCGATTATAACGATAAGACACATTGTCTATCGATGAAAAAATGTCGATTAAGACATGCCTAGACGCAGGGTTATTCTTGTGTTTGCCCAGCGCCAAAAGTAACATTGCAAGCATCACTAATAAGGGAGACGAACATGGTTTCTGGAAGCATTGTGGCGCTCGTCACACCAATGGATGCACACGGCGAAGTTGATTACGTTAGCCTGGAAAAACTGGTCGAGTTTCATATCCAATCGGGCACTGATGCGATTGTCGCAGTGGGCACGACGGGTGAGTCGTCGACAGTAACCGTGGATGAGCACATTAAAGTTGTGCTGAAAACCTTGGAATTTGCTAACGGGCGTATTCCGGTTATTGCGGGAACTGGCGCCAATGCCACCCATGAAGCAATCACTTTCAGCAAAATGTTTGCTGGCTCAGGTGTGGCCGCCTGCCTAAGCGTGACCCCTTATTATAATAAACCAACCCAGGAAGGTTTGTTCCAGCATTACAAAGCCATTGCTGAAGCCACGGACCTGCCACAGATTTTATATAATGTTCCCGGGCGTACCGCGGTCGATATTCAGCCTGAGACAGTAGCGCGACTGGCGGCATTCGACAACATCATTGGTCTGAAAGATGCCACCGCTGATGTAAGCCGAGTGGCGATTCATCGGGAACTTTGTGGCGACGATTTCCTCTTATTCAGTGGCGATGATTTAACGGGCTTGGATTTTGTCTTGGCCGGGGGGCACGGCGTTATCTCTGTGACCAATAATGTGGCGGCTGCGCAAATGGCTAAAATGATCAAACTGGCGCGCGCAGGTGAAGCAGAGCAAGCGCATGCCATTAACGAAACCTTGATCCCCCTACATCGTCACCTGTTTGACGAAGCCAATCCGATCCCTGTGAAGTGGGCAGTCCGTGAGATGGGCTTGATTGCGGATGGGCACCTTCGTCTGCCATTAACTGAGTTAAGCGAGCACTTGCGTCCAGATGTTCGTGAGGCACTGCGTGTCGCAGGTGCTGTTTAAGCCGTTGGAGTGTCAATGAAACCAGTATTTAAGCTCGGCCTATGTGCCATCATGGCCACCAGTGTGGTGGCCTGCAGTGGTGGCGTCGAGCAGCGCCGTCAAGCCAAAGATGACTTTGACTATTTGCAAACAACCCCGTTGTCGCCATGGCAAACCTTGCCGGATCAAGCGCCGTATTTTTCCACCAATTATCAGATCCCGACACAAGATTTTAATGGTGAAGTCGGTCAGAACGTTGATATTCGTCCGCCGCGCCAAGTGCTGGATCTGATCCCGGGCGCACGGATACAACGTGATAGCCGTGGCGTCACCCTTGCCGTTGCCAATGAAAAGCAACTCGATAAAGTATGGCAAACGGTAGAGCGTTTGGTCAGCGAGCAGACCATCCCAGTGTCGTCGCAAACGGCAGACCAAGTAGAAACCGGTTGGATTGCTTGGGAAAAAGAAGACAGCGCCCATCAAGCACGCTTCCGTTTATCGCGCCTTGAGCAAGGTCGCCGCTTTGCGTTAGGGGTTAATATGATTGACTCGCGTGCGAAAGCCAGCGATGAACCGCTCACCCCTGCGTTGCGTGAGCGCTACAACACCCTGATGACTAACCTTATCACGGTGAGTCACGATGCGGCATTGCGTGCCGAAGCGCGCCGTTTGGCGGAGCAGCGCCAGTCTGATATTCCGATTAGCTTTGGTACCGATCGCAGTGGGTTGCCGGTCATCATCGCGCGCGCCCCATATGATGTGGTTTGGGAAAAGCTGCCTGCTATCATCAAGCCTTTAGGGTTCACGGTAGAAAGTCGTAACCAGTCGCAAGGCACGGTGAAAACCCGTCACGTCGCGCCAAATGATGAGCGTTGGCAATCCCTTGGTGTTGATCCGATTTCGTTCCCGGACAACAGCTATACCTTGTTGCTGGGCGATCTAGGCAACCGCACGTCACTTAACGTGACCAACAGCGATGGTAAGCCTGTCGATGAGGCGACGTTAGAAGCGCTGAGCCCAGCGCTCAAAGCGGTCATTGCCCAAGTGAACCAAGCATCAGAGTAATTTTATAGGGACGCGGTGAGCGTCCCTTACTTTTAGCGCCTAATGGAGAGTATAGGTAATGGAAAAACGTGCTGAGTTGTATCGCGGTAAGGCAAAATCTGTCTATGCCACAGATGATGAGCACCGCTTTGTTCTGCACTTTCGCAATGACACGTCGGCTTTTGATGGCGAGCGTGTTGAGCAGCTTGAGCGAAAAGGCGAAGTGAATAACAAATTTAATCACTTCATCATGCAAAAGCTTGAGCAGGCGGGCATCCCCACCCAAATGGACCAATTGTTGTCCGATACCGAGTGTGTGGTGAAAAAGCTAGATATGATCCCTGTAGAGTGTGTGGTGCGCAATATTGCAGCCGGTTCACTTTGCCGTCGCCTTGGCGTCGAGGAAGGGACGGCACTGACGCCACCCACCTTTGAGTTGTTTTTAAAAAACGACGCGCTACACGATCCCATGGTCAATGAACCCTTGTGTGAGTCTTTGGGCTACGCCACGCAAGCGCAATTGGCGACGATGAAATCACTGACCTACAAGGTGAACGATGTCCTCAAAGCGCTGTTTGCGGAAGGAGAGCTGTTGTTGGTCGATTATAAACTTGAGTTTGGTGTTGATCATCAAGGTAATATTGTTCTGGGTGACGAGTTTAGTCCTGACGGTTGCCGATTGTGGGATGCCAATACCCGAGAAAAACTGGATAAAGACCGTTTCCGTCAAGGCCTAGGTGGTGTTGTGGATGCTTACATCGAGGTGGCAAAGCGTATCGGCCTTACCTTGTAATTTTTGGTTTTAAAAAGCAAACGTTTGCTTTTTGCGCGCGAAAAATAGCGCCATCAATATGGCGCTATTTATTCTTTATGCTCGTCTGATTGCGCTTGATCATTCCCCGCATCGCTTTCTTTGGATGACGACTGTTTATCCGGCTTCTCTTTGTACTTAAGGCCAAACTTTGCGTTGGCGGTGTACTTGAGTGCCATGATATTACTGACCACCACGGCAACCACGATGGCAATAATGACATAAGGGTTGGTTAGCCATTCCATTGTTCCACCTCGCAGAGATTGGTGACGTAGGTTGAATATATCCAATCCAATTGGTCAAGAATAGTACGTTTACCACAAATAGGGGCATTGCCGATCGCGTTGGCAAGCATGTCTTGGCTAAATGCTGACAAAAGGGTGGCGCTGGTGGCGATATGGCTGATATGCCAAGGCTCCCTCGCAACACCGCCCTTATCCTCGGCATAAGGAAGGAAGAACCCCCATTGCGGGGCGTGGGTTTTAAGCCACTGAGAAAACGCGGCCTGAGGGCCATCATCATATTCCGGTGGGGTGAGCGCCAACCTTTGATGTGGAGCCAGTGCACGCTTGTCATACACGTCTAAATCTGTTCCCCAATGATGGCGGCTTGCCCCAGGCAAAGCTGACCAACGCAATATTGCCTTGACGCGCGCATCATCAGACAGTTGCGTGATATCCAGTGGCTGGCTGTCGGCATCTAGCACCGGTTTTTCGCCATTAAATTTACCATTCCAGATAGCCAACTGACGGGCAAACGAGCGATAGCCGCTGGCGACCATTAGGGTAAAGCCCGCTTGTGATGCCGCCTGTTGTAAGGCGGCAAAATCAGCCAGTACAGCCTGATGCAAGCATGGTGCATTAGGTTGGTTGTTGATCGGTGCGAGCACTGAGCCGTCTTGGCCAGTGAGCTGTGCGGACGTTGGGGTCAAGGGAGTGCTTTCTCCAACACCTTTTGATACATGTCCGTCAGCTTTTCTAAATCCGGGATACTGACACATTCATTCACCTTGTGGATAGTGGCATTCACCGGGCCCAGCTCAATCACTTGCGCACCCATTTGCGCAATAAAACGTCCGTCGGAGGTGCCGCCAGTGGTCAGCAGTTCCGGTGTTTGATGATTCACCTCTTCCACCGCCGCCACCACCGCGTCCAGCAACGTACCTTTATCGGTTAAGAAAGGGTCACCACTGTGCGTCCACTCAAGGGTATAGTCGAGCCCATGGGCGTCTAAAATAGAGTAAACCCGCTTTTTGATGGTTTCACTGTCCAGCTCGGTGCTGAAGCGGAAGTTAAACTGCGCATGGCATTCCCCTGGGATGACATTGGCCGCGCCTGTGCCAGCCTCGATATTGGGGATTTGGAAGCTTGTGGGGGGGAAAAACGCATTGCCTTTGTCCCAGAGTGTTTGCGCAAGCTCGGTGAGCGCTGGCATCGCCTGATGCACTGGGTTGTTGGCAAGATGCGGATAGGCGACATGGCCTTGTGTCCCTTTGACGTAGAGATCCCCGGTGATTGACCCGCGACGGCCGTTTTTCACCACATCACCGACATGGTGTGTGCTAGACGGTTCGCCAACAATACACATATCGATCTTCTCGCCGCGCGACATTAGGGTATCGACGACGCGGGTAGTGCCGTTAATAAACGGGCCTTCTTCATCTGAGGTGATTAAAAACGCGAGAGAGCCAGAGTGGTCAGGGTGCTGGGCAATAAAACGCTCAACCGCGACAACCATGGCGGCCAATGAGCCTTTCATATCCGCGGCGCCACGTCCATGGAGGTGATCGTCAATCACTGTCGCTTCAAACGGCGGTGTATGCCATTGTTCGCGCGGCCCTGAGGGAACCACGTCAGTGTGGCCGGCAAAAGCAAACAGAGGGCCTTCCGTCCCCCGCCTGGCCCAAAGGTTAGTGGTATCTTCAAACACCATGGTCTCAATGGTGAAGCCCAAGGCTTCTAACCGCGCAATCATTTGATCTTGGCAGCCGGCATCTTCCGGCGTGACCGATTCTCGGTTTATCAGATCTTTCGCTAAAGCCAGCGTGGCAGAGTCAGTCATCGGGGTTTCCTTACAACAAAAATGAATCGACTATCACATTACGCGAAAATATCAGCGTATTGGTTCTCTTTAAAGCCGAGGTAATAGCTACCTTTGTGTACGAGCAATGGGCGTTTAATGATCGCTGGGTTGTCGAGCATGATTGCGATAGCGCTGGCTTGGTCTAAATGGGCTTTTTGCTCATCGCTTAGTTGGCGGTAGGTGGTGCCACGTTTGTTGATTAACGCTTCCCAGCCCAGTTCGGCAACGAAAGTTTGCAGCATTTGTGCGTCTAAGCCATCTTTCCGGTAGTCGTGATATTGGTAGTCGATACCTTGGTTATCCAACCACTTTAGGGCTTTTTTTAGGGTGTCGCAGTTTTTAATCCCAAATACAGTTGTCATGGTCTTATCGTGATTGTTGGCAAAGGTTTAAGAGTGACACCACTGGTTAATGAACGCAATACTTGGCGCGGCAGGGATGTACGCCATGTGATGGCGCAAAACCGTGTGAAATGCGTGGGTAAATGCGCCTGCAGCACGTCGATTTGATGGCGTTTTGATCAAACGCAAAACCTCTTAGCAGGCGCCATGAATAATGGGATCATTCGTAATTGTTGGAGGTTCGTATGGAACTCAACCCGGTATTCGCTCGGCGCTTGTATCTCGCCGCACTGGTAGAAGAGATGGAGCGCCCAAATGTTCCGCGTTTGATTGAGGCAACAGGCTGGCCGCGTCGCACTATCCAGGATGTGCTCAAATCTTTGTCAGGGCTAGGCATTGATATGACATTTATCCAAGATGGCAAGCGCCACAACGATGGTTATTACCAGCTAAAAGACTGGGGCCCGTTTCGTCGCGATTGGGTCGAGGATAAAAAGCGAGACATTCGCTCGTATATCAACTAGTGATCGCCTAAGGGACGGACCAGTTTCGCCTCGACCAGTGTGCGTCGAATGGCATCAGCACGCCGACGGTTTGCGCCAAAGTCGTAATAGCCAATACGAGAGGCAGAGCGAAGCGCGAGCTGGTTATCACTGAGTGAGACTTCAACATCATCGACAAAGCGCAGCACCCGGGTGGTGAAGCGCAAGTGTGCGTAGTTTTCTTGGGCTGAAACCACTTGAGCACCTGGCATTGAGGCAACTTTCTCAACAATGGTCGCCAAGGCAACATCGGTGTTAGCCAGCGGTAAGGGCGCTAACTGAAATGTCGCGCGCGTGTCTTCTGTTGAAACACAATTAGGGCTGTCACCACAGGCAGTGACAGGCGGTTGTTTTGCCATGGGGCCTCCTTTCGAGCAGCCGAACAGTGTAAAAAGTACAATGAGGCCGAGCAGATTTTTTCCCATTATGCCCCCACGAGCGTGTAACCAATAAACCCTATCCAGCTTACGACGAGTAAAAGCCAAGGTAAACGGCTGTGCCCTTTATCTTGTGCAGTAGGCTGCGGTGAAGAGGCAGGCTCGCTGAGTTGGTCGACAGCCGGTGTCGGTTTTTGCTGTTTTTTGCGCGCTTTGTCCTGCGCCCGCGCCTTTGCTTTTTGTTCTTTTTTGTACTGCGCAATCCCTTTCTCAATCCCTTGAGCGATCAGTTTCGTCTGAGCCTTGGTTTGTCCAGGCTTTTGCGTGGCTTTGGCAACGCGCATGGCGTCTTGTTGCGTCTCTGGCGAAATCGTTGCTTTGGCTTTTGTTTTGGCCATGAGGGCTCCATGTAACGCTAAATAAATGGCTCGTCCCTAGGATAACAAATTTTGCTTTTGCGCTTGCAGTTTTTATCGCATGTCGCCATGGTAAATGCGTGACTTCTCAATCAAAAATCTTATGGACACGTTTCATCATTTCGACGACAAAGGGTATATCAAGGCCCCCCAGATCGCCGTACTGTGCCTGCTACTGTTAAGTCGCGCATGGTGGCTACTGGCGATGGCCGGTGTCAGCCGAGAGCAGGGCAGCGAGCTGCTTGCGCTGGTTTATCCGGACACCGCTGCGTTTTATCTCAGTTTAGGGATTGGCCTGGTGCCGCTTGGGCTATTACTGTTGGTGGGGAGCTGCGACAAGGCGCCTGAATGGTTAACACAGCATTGGCACTTAGGTTATTGGTGGGTGTGGCTATTGTGGACGTGGGAAGCCTATCAAGTGGTGCATACGCTCACGATGACGGGGGGACGGTTTGATTGGTTGCTTGCCTTGCACGGGCTTTGGTTAGTGTGGGCGAGCCTTTATTGGCTGAGAAGCCAGCGCGTAAAGCGCTTTTTTTATCAGTTCACATAGACTGGGCAACGCCGGGCATAAAAAAACGCAGCACGAGGCTGCGTTTTTTCCTCACTAAGTAAACCTAATTACTTAGTAACGCGCAATACAGATGTTTCACCCACAGTGACGGCACCAGAGAGCTTAGTCAGCTCTTTGATTTCGTCCATGTTAGAGATAACAACCGGCGTTAGCGTTGATTTGGCTTTCTCTTCGAGCATGCCTAAATCAAATTCGATCACGGTATCACCGGCTTTCACCGTTTGACCTTCTTCCGCAATGCGCTTAAAGCCTTCGCCTTTTAGCTCGACAGTGTCGATGCCAAAGTGCACGAACAGCTCTACGCCGTCATCAGACTCAATTGAAAAAGCGTGGTTGGTTTCGAAAATCTTACCGATTGTGCCGTTAACTGGCGCAACCATCTTGTCGCCCGATGGTTTAATCGCAACACCATCACCGACGATTTTCTCAGCAAACACAACGTCAGGCACGTCTTCGATGTTGACGATCTCACCCGACAATGGGGCGATAATTTCAATGGCACTAGCGTCGTTGCTGTCTTCAGACACCAACTTCTTCAGTTTGTCGAACAGACCCATAGTGTTGCTCCTAAGCAGTGATTCTTTGCTGATTGTATATTAGCAAGCGGTTTTTTCCGCAATAAATTTTTCGACATAGGCCTCGATTTCTGCCGCAGTTGGCAGAGTGAGTGCTTTGTCGGCCATCGCTTTCACATCAGCAAAGTTGGCATTACGGATAATCTTCTTGATGCGAGGGATAGAGATGGCACTCATACTAAACTCATCCAAACCCATTCCCATCAATAGTAACGTTGCTTTCTCGTCACCTGCAAGCTCTCCGCACATACCCGTCCATTTACCTTCCGCATGTGAGGCATCAATCACTTGCTTGATAACTGTCAATACAGCAGGAGACAGTGGGTTATACAGGTGCGAAATCAGCTCGTTACCACGATCGACCGCCAAGGTGTACTGGGTCAAATCGTTGGTGCCAATGCTGAAGAATTCCACTTCTTTTGCGAGGTGGTGAGCGATCGCAGCCGCGGCTGGCGTCTCAACCATCACACCGATTTCCAGATCAGCGTCGAAGTCGTGACCTTCTTGGCGCAATTCTGCTTTATAGGTCTCGATCGCTTCTTTCAGCTCTCGGATTTCTTCCACAGAAATAATCATCGGGAACATCACACGGATTTTACCGTGTGCCGATGCGCGAAGAATGGCACGAAGCTGATCGCGGAGAATTTCGCGACGATCGAGGCTAATACGGACTGCACGCCAACCCAAGAATGGGTTCATTTCTTCCGGCAAGTCCATATAAGGCAGATCTTTGTCACCGCCGATATCCATGGTGCGGATGATCACTGGGTGACCATCAATCGCTTTCGCTACCGCTTTATAAGCTTGGTATTGCTCTTCTTCGGTAGGAAGCGAGTCGCGATCCATAAACAGGAATTCGGTGCGATAAAGACCGACACCTTCACCGCCGTTACGGTTCACGCCGTCACAGTCTTTGACTGTACCTACGTTACCGCACACTTCGACTTGGTGACCGTCCAGCGTGATGGCTGGCAGATCTTTAAGCTTAGCCAGTTCCGCTTTTTCGGCGATATGTTGATCGCGAATCGCTTTGAACTTGCTGAGCTCTTGGTCTGATGGGTTGATAACGATTTGGTTGTTAATCGCATCAAGCACCAGCATGTCGCCGTTTTTTACTTTGCTGGTTGCATCATTGGTGCCTACAATCGCTGGTAGCTCAAGCGAGCGCGCCATGATTGAAGAGTGTGAAGTGCGACCACCAATGTCGGTGATGAAACCAAGCACATAATTCAGGTCAACCTGTGCTGTTTCTGAAGGCGTCAGATCGTTTGCAACCAGGATCACTTCTTCGTTGATAGCGCTCAACGACACCATGTTGATGCCAAGTGCGTTTTTGACGAAGCGTGAACCGATATCACGGATATCCGCGGCACGCTCTTTCAGATAATCGTCGTCGAGTGACTCAAGCGTCACCGCTTGTTCTTCGATAACGCTGTAGATTGCGTGATCAGCGGTTGCTAGGTTTGACTTAATGAAGCTGACGATCTCTTCTTCGAGCTCTTCATCTTCAAGCAGCATGATGTGACCTTCGAAGATAGCTTCTTTCTCTTCGCCAAAGGTCTCCCTTGCTTTGTCTTTGATCGCTTCAAGTTGCGTCTTAGACTGTTCGCGAGCATCCAATACGCGCTGAATTTCTTTGTCGATTTGAGACGCAGCAATCTTATCTTTATTGATGACAACGTCTTCTTCTTGCAGCAGCAGTGCTTTACCAAAAGCAATACCAGGTGATGCCAGGATGCCTGAAATCATAGCTTTACCTTACGTTTATCCAACTTAAAACCGATAGAAAAAGAGCCGGATTACTCCAGCTCGTCCATCAGTTTTACTAGGTGATCAACGGCCTGTTGTGCTTGCGCACCTTCAGCAGAGATAGTCACCTTAGTGCCTTTGGTCAAGCCAAGGGTTTGAAGTTTAAATAGGCTTTTTGCGCTCGCGCTCTTACCGTTAGATTCAACAGTGATGTCAGCGTCGTAGCTTTTCGCTTCTTTGACGAACTGCGCCGCTGGACGAGTGTGTAGGCCGTTTTCTGCAGTAATCTCAACTTGCTTCTGATACATGATTCACCCCGTTTCTCTATTTTTTTAAATCTATGTATTAAATATAAGGTTAGCTTAACCGCTAACGGGCGACTTCGCTATCCGTTGACGCTAACCTAACCAAGAAATCGACCCGATAGCTTAATCCATGTCAATTTCGTGTCATCTTTTTGCCATTTTTGACCTTCCACTCATTAGGCGCGAGGGCTTTTATTTTGATGCGGAAAATAAAAAGGCAGACGTGTTTTACTAAAGCTTAATATAAAAATCAAACAAAAAAGGCCCAATTTGGGCCTTTGCGAATAGGGGGTTATGGAGGCTGGTTGGCTAACCTGCTGTTACTGCTCGGTTTCCAGCTCGGTGAACATTCCAGCAAACAGTGGCGAGCTGAGATAACGCTCTGCTGCACTTGGCAAAATTGTGACGATCTTCTTATTTGCGAACTCGGGAAGCTCGGCAATTTTGTTTGCCGCAACCACGGCTGCACCTGAAGAAATCCCGCCCAAGATGCCTTCTTCTTCCATCAAACGGCGAGCCATCGCAATGGCTTCGTCTGAGCTGACAGAGACCACCTGGTCAACAAGCCTGACATCCAAGTTTTTTGGCACAAAGCCCGCGCCAATACCTTGAATTTTGTGAGGGGCAGGCTGCACGTCTTGGCCCGCGATCGTTTGTGCAATCACTGGTGATTCAGCAGGTTCGACCGCGACCGTGGTGATGGCTTTGCCTTTGGTGTTTTTGATGTAGCGGCTAACACCGGTTAGGGTGCCACCTGTGCCAACACCGGCAACAAATACATCGATTTCACCGTCGGTGTCTTCCCAGATTTCAGGCCCTGTGGTTTTTTCATGGATCTCAGGGTTGGCGGGGTTATCAAACTGTTGCAGCATCAGGTATTTGCCTGGCTCTGCTGCCATGATTTCTTCGGCTTTGGCAATCGCCCCTTTCATGCCTTTTGGCGCTTCGGTGAGCACCAGCTTGGCGCCCATGGCTTTAAGCAGTTTACGGCGCTCAAGGCTCATTGACTCCGGCATGGTAAGGGTCAGCTTATAACCACGTGCCGCCGCGACATAGGCGAGTGCGATCCCCGTGTTACCACTGGTTGGCTCAATCAATTCGATACCGGGTTTGAGGGTGCCTTTTTTCTCTGCATCCCAGATCATATTGGCGCCGATACGGCACTTGACGCTGAAGCTTGGGTTGCGTGCTTCAACTTTGGCTAACACGTTTGGCTTTGCCACGCGGTTTAGGCGAACTAGCGGTGTGTTTCCGATGGTTTGTGTATTGTCTTCGTAAATCTTGCCCATTGTATCGTTCCTTCATGACACCGATTTTAATCACACTCCAAGCATATCTCTGCTGCTTGGTTTTGAAAGGATCGGTTGGTTATATCTTATTGTGACATTAACCAATAACTGATTGGTTAACCGAAAAAAGCCCACACCGATGATGTGAGCGTTCGCGTAGACGATCACAGACTAATTGCGTCCCAATGACGCTTTGTGCTTATCCACCCACATGGCGGTCGCGCCGCATACGGCCGCAGGCATCACCAGTAGATTGAGAAAAGGGGTCATGGTAAATAGCATCACCACGGCGCCAAAGCCAAGCGATGCGCCCCGCTGTTGATTTAAGGTCTGGCGCATGGCGGGAAACGACACCTTGTGATTGTCAAACGGGTAATCACAGTATTGAATCGCCATCATCCACGCGCTAAACAAAAACCAGATCACTGGCCCCACAGTTTGTCCGACCGCTGGTATCCACAGCAGTAACAAAAAACCTATTGCTCTGGGGATGTAGTAAGCGAGCTTTTGCCATTCTCGTTTCATCACCCGCGGGATATCTTTAATGATGCCAGCCAAGCCATCATCAGGCGCACGCGTTCCCGACAGCTTTGCCTCCACGTGTTCGGCCAATAGACCATTGAACGGCGCCGCTATCCAGTTGGCCAATGTGCTGAACACATAGGAGAACACGACCAAGATAGCAACCACCACCAAAGGCCAAATCAAAAAAGAGAGCCAGGACAACCACTCAGGTAAGCTGGCCATCCAGTGATCGATCCAGTCACCAACTTGTGAAAGCAAATAGATGAACGCGCCGCCAAGCAGCAACACATTGATCAAAATAGGAATGATCACAAACCGGCGTAAGCCGGGGGCCATCATCAGAGAAAAGCCTTGGAACAGGTAGCCAGCACCACTTTGGGGACGAGGGCGAGCATTATTCGCCATGATATCTCCTTGAGAACAATGTAGGTCACAACAATCCGCATGCATGCGGTCGATACAAAAATAACGGTGTGCGCTATATTACGGGGGGAATCCTTGCGATGACAACGACCCAATAATGGGAAAGTTTAACGATTTGTGTGTCTTGATTCGTTAAATTCTCCCCAACTTTTGATACAGTTAACTAAGTTGACCATTAACGCATTGCGTCAGCCAACGGGCCCCGCTTATGATCACACAAACCTTTGCAAACTGGTTGGCGTTGTGACATAAGCGAATCAAAACGCTGAACATAGATAGATTTGAGAATCGATGATGCAGGAATTGCGCCTTGTACTGATTGTGTTGGGAGCACTAGCAATCGCAGCTTTGCTTTTGCATGGCCTCTGGACAAACAAGAAAGAAAAGACGACCAAGTTTGGTGAAAAGCCGTTGGGAAAACTGGATGACGACAGTGACGAACAAAAGTTTGACCAAGATGGTATTGGTGCCGTCAGAGTTGTCAGTCGCGCTAAAAGCGAGAGCGATAAGCCTGCGCGCCAAGAGCCCGCGATGAACTTTGGTGATAAACCTGATGTGGATCCCTTGTTCGCAGGGCAAACTGGCACCGTGTCTGAATCTGAACAGACCCTGTATCCTTCAATGTCTGCGACTGATGATGAGCCTTCGCTTTCAGCCGCCACTCCGCACGTAACCGGTCAAGCTCACGAAGAACCAGAGGCGCCGCAGGCACACGCTACGGTGGCCGATGATGAGCCATCAGAGCCTGCGCCAAGCGTGCATCAAGGTGATACGGAGACGGCTGAACAGGGTGAGCCGCAACACAGTGATGAACCACCAAAGGCAGATGAGCCCGCGGATGAGACCGAAGTACTTGTGTTGCATGTGCATGCGAACAATAGCGACGTGTTCAGTGGTCTTGAGCTGATCCCGACCCTTGAGCAATATGGCCTCCGTTTTGGTGATATGGGCATTTATCACCGTCACTCTGATCTATCGGGGAGCGGAAAAGTCTTGTTCAGTGTGGCCAATATGGTCAAACCCGGTACGTTCGATATCAGTCATAGCGAAAGCTTTGAAACGCCTGGCATTAGCTTTTTTATGACGCTGCCGTGTTACGGTGAGCCAGAGCAAAACTTTAAGCTTATGCTGCAAACGGCCCAGCAAATCGCGGATGAGTTAGGTGGATTAGTGCTGGATGACTCACGCACGATGATGACGCCATCACGATTGGATGAATATCGCGAGCGCGTTAAAGCCTTCATGGCCAAATAGCCTGCGCTGACGCGACCACGGTTTAAGCATACAGCGGGACATGGCTCCCGCTGTATGTGATTTATAGATATACTTGCCCGCAACCGACTCTGCTCAGACGACGAATCAAACATGGCTTACAGCAAACAACAACTCGATGATTTAAAGCATCAGCTCAACTATCATGCCTATCGCTACTATGTAGAAGACAGCCCAGAGCTGCCCGACGCTGAATACGACCGCCTGATGCAAACCCTATTGGCCATCGAGGCCGAGCATCCCGAATGGGTAACCAGTGACTCGCCAAGCCAACGGGTAGGGGGCGCGCCCCTGAGTGCATTTGAAACCGTGACTCACGAGCTGGCGATGCTTTCACTTGATAATGCCTTTGAACCCGCTGATTTGGATGCGTTTGAACGTCGTTTGAAAGAGCGCCTATCGCTAGACGCTGAGCAAGCGGTGACCTACACCTGTGAACCCAAGCTCGATGGCTTAGCGGTGAGCCTGATTTATGAAAACGGTGAGCTGGTGCAAGCGGCGACGCGGGGAGATGGCACTACCGGCGAGAACATCACCCACAACGTCAAAACCATTCGCAATGTTCCCCTCACGCTACAAAAAGGGGATTGGCCAACGCGGCTCGAAGTGCGCGGTGAAGTCTTCATGCCGAAAGCGGGCTTTGAGGCACTCAACGAAGCGGCATTGAAACGAGGCGATAAAACCTTTGCCAATCCGCGCAATGCGGCGGCAGGCAGCCTGCGTCAACTTGACCCCAAAATTGCCGCCAACCGACCATTGAGTTTCTATGCCTATGCGGTGGGTGTCATGTCGACCCCGTTTGGGCAAGGGCAAAGTGAGCGCTTACAAAAGCTGAAAAAATGGGGCCTAGCGCTCAGTCCGGAAGTGAAACGGGTGGAAGGGCTAGACGGCGTGAAAGCCTATTACCAAGACATTATGGCGCGTCGTGATGCGCTGCCCTACGAAATTGATGGGGTGGTGATCAAGGTTGATAGCATTACCAGCCAAGAACGATTAGGTTTTGTGGCGCGGGCACCGCGTTGGGCCATTGCTTACAAATTCCCGGCGCAAGAAGAAATCACCACGCTTAACGATGTGGAATTCCAAGTGGGCCGTACCGGGGCGATTACGCCCGTCGCTAAGCTTGAGCCGGTATTTGTAGGCGGCGTGACGGTCAGTAACGCCACCTTGCACAACGGTGATGAAATCGAACGATTAGGCGTTCATATTGGTGACACCGTGGTGATCCGCCGTGCCGGTGACGTCATCCCTCAAGTTGTTGGTGTGGTGGAAAGCCGACGCCCTGAGCAGGCGAAACCGATTGTGTTTCCCCATGCGTGCCCCGTTTGTGATTCAGCGGTCACTCGCATCGAGGGAGAGGCAGTGGCACGATGCACCGGTGGTTTGATTTGTCTGGCGCAGCGCAAAGAAGCGATCAAACACTTTGCGTCACGTAAGGCAATGGATATTGACGGCTTGGGCGATAAAATCGTCGAGCAGCTAATCGAAAAAGAGCTGATAGAAACCCCCGCTGATCTCTTTACCTTGACGCCAGGTCGGGTGACGCTGCTAGACAGAATGGGGCCAAAGTCAGCCCAAAACTTGGTTGATGCATTGGAAAAAGCCAAAGCCACCACCTTGCCACGCTTTATTTATGCCTTGGGGATTCGTGAGGTAGGCGAGGCAACCGCGCAAAATCTCGCTTTGCATTTTCACACCCTTGAGGCGTTGCGCGCGGCCGATGAAGACGCACTCATTAACGTGCCGGATGTCGGTGCGATCGTCGCGGGTCACATCGTCCGCTTCTTTGCCGAGCCGCACAACCAGAGTGTGCTAGAAGCCTTGCTGGATACTGGGATCCACTGGCCGGAAATCAGTGCGCCTTCTGAGCCAGATGCGCAACCGTTAGCCGGTAAAACCATTGTCCTGACTGGCACCTTATCGCAAATGTCTCGCAGTGATGCCAAAGCGGCGCTACAGGCGTTGGGCGCAAAAGTAACCGGCAGTGTCTCGGCAAAAACCGACATGTTAGTGGCGGGAGAGGCGGCAGGCTCCAAACTGACCAAAGCGCAAGATTTGGGCGTTACTGTGCTCGATGAAGATCAGATGATTGCCATGCTCAATCAGTAGCTTGTACCCATCACGCTGTGCGCTTCGCCGTGTAAGCGAATAACCGCGCACAGGCGCAATAGTTTACATGGCCATGTACCGTGTCTGGGCATGGCCTGATTGTGGAATTTACCTGTACTGGTAAACTAACCGTTACATATCATTCTCAGCACTGGGATAGGGATCCTAATGACGATTAAAACCCGCTTTGCCCCCAGCCCAACCGGCTTTTTGCATGTTGGTGGCGCGCGTACAGCACTTTATTCTTGGCTTGCAGCACGCAGCCAAGGTGGACAATTTGTATTGCGTATTGAAGATACAGATATTGAACGTTCAACCCAAGAAGCGATTGATGCCATTTTAGAAGGCATGGAATGGCTGGGCCTTAATTGGGATGAAGGGCCGTACTACCAAACGAAACGCTTTGACCGCTACAACGCGCTAGTCGATCAGCTGTTGGCAGAAGACAAAGCCTACAAGTGTTATGCCCCCAAAGAGCTGCTAGAGGAGATTCGCGAAGAGCAGAAAGCGAATGGCCTAAAAGCACGTTATGATGCCAATCACCCCAAGGTGATTGCGGCCAACAGCCAAGCAAACGCTGACGACCCACACGTCATTCGTTTCCGTAACCCCAAAGAGGGCAAGGTGGTGTTTGACGATAAGATCCGCGGTCGGATTGAAATCGCCAACAGCGAACTGGATGATTTGATCATCCGCCGCACTGACGGTAGCCCAACCTACAACTTCTGTGTGGTGGTTGATGATTGGGATATGGGGATCACCCAAGTTGTGCGTGGGGAAGACCACATTAACAACACCCCGCGTCAAATCAATATTTATGAAGCCTTGGGCGCGCCTGTGCCTGAGTTTGCTCACTGCTCGATGATCCTTGGCGACGATGGTGCCAAGCTGTCTAAGCGTCATGGTGCGGTGAGTGTGATGCAATATCGCGATCAAGGTTTCTTGCCACAAGCACTGCGTAACTACTTAGTGCGCTTGGGCTGGTCTCACGGCGACCAAGAAATCTTCTCGATGGAAGAAATGATTGATTTCTTCTCCCTAGAGGCGATCAGTAAATCAGCCTCTGCCTTCAATACGGAGAAGTTGCGTTGGCTGAACAACCATTACATCAAAAACGGTGATCCAGCTGAGGTCGCGTCACACTTGCAATGGCACCTGGATCAGCAAGGCATTGATGCCTCGACAGGACCTGCTTTGACCCAGGTTATCCAGCTGGTGGGTGAGCGTTGTGACACCCTGGTTGAGCTGGCCGAGCAAAGCCGTTATTTCTATCAAGACTTTGATGAGATTGAGGCAACCGCCGCCAAGAAACACCTTCGCCCAGTGGCGCTTGAACCACTGCAAGTGGCAAAAGGCAAGATTGAAGCGCTGGACGAGTGGACGGTTGATGCTCTGAAAGCGGTGATTGCGGATACCTGTGCAGAGCTAGACGTGGGCATGGGCAAAGTCGGGATGCCATTGCGTGTTGCGGTTACAGGCGGCGGTCAATCTCCGTCGGTGGATGCGGTGATGCACCTGATTGGTAAAGACCGTGTGGTGGCGCGTATCGATCAAGCTATCAAAGTGGTTGAAGCTCGAGCCGCACAAAGCTAAAAAGTTGCGACACCGCGGCACAATCAAAAAAGGGCGCTGCGGCGCCCTTTTTTAGTTTGTCATCGCCTGTCTTAATGTGACTCTTCTTCCATCTGCGCACTATCAACAATGTGGTTCTCGCCCATTTTTCGCGGTAGGACAAGATTGAGCACGATGGCCACTAAACCACACAAGCTGATGCCTTGTAAGCTGAAATCACCAATGCCGAAGGCCATCCCGCCAATCCCAAAGACCAAGGTGACGCCGACAATCGCGAGGTTGCGCGAGTCGTGGAGATCAACTTGATTGCGAATCAAGGTATTGAGGCCCACGGTGGCGATAGAACCAAACAGTAGGATCATGATACCGCCCATCACCGGCAAAGGAATGGTTAATAGCAGTGCCCCCAGTTTACCCACAAAGGCGAGCACGATGGCAGTGATCGCCGCGTAGGTCATAATCTTAGGATTAAATGCTTTGGTAAGCATCACCGCCCCGGTGACCTCACTGTAGGTGGTATTGGGCGGGGCTCCAAACATTGATGCGGCGATAGTGGCCGCGCCGTCACCTGCCATGGTGCGATGAAGGCCGGGCTTTTTAAGGTAGTCTTTGCGAGTGACGTTGGAAATGGCCAGCATATCGCCCACATGCTCCACCGCGGGCGCTATCGCCACGGGGATCATAAATAAAATGGCGTTAATGTTAAATTCTGGCAAGGTAAAGGCGGGCATCATCAACCAGCTGGCATTTGTCACCTGAGTAAAGTCGACAATCCCCATCACTAGGCTCGCCACATAGCCAATTGCAATGCCAGCCATAATCGGAACCAGCTTGAAAAAGCCTTTGGCGAAGACGCTGACCGCGATGGTGGTCAGTAATGAAAGCAGGGAAATCCAGATAGCGATATCACCGGCGATGAGTTGCTCACTGCCGTCGCCACTTTTACCTAGCGCCATATTGACGGCGGTGGGGGCCAAACCAAGCCCAATCACCATAATCACAGGGCCAACCACCACGGGTGGAAGTAGCTTGTGAATAATGTCGACACCTTTGAGGCGAATGATGCCTCCCATAATGAGGTAGATAACCCCGGCGGCCATCAGTCCACCCATGGTGGCAGGAATACCGAAATTGTTAACGCCGTACAGAATGGGGGCAATGAAGGCAAACGAAGAGGCGAGAAAAATAGGAACAGAGCGGCGGGTAATAACTTGAAAGATTAGCGTACCTATCCCGGCCCCGAAGAGGGCGACGTTGGGGTCAAGCCCGGTTAACAGCGGCACCAACACCAAGGCTCCAAATGCGACGAACAGCATTTGTGCCCCTTGTAAAACTTGCATCATGATCTCACCTCTAAAAAAAAATCGCGCAATGCTAGCACAAAGCGTTTCTGTGATTCCTGTCATGTTTTTAAATGTGAGACCGGTAGCAAATAAATGATGTAACGGATTTCATTAGCAAGGGGTAATTGTGAAATACGCCTTTTTGCAGCGACGACTATCACTTTATCGCGTTTGCCCTATCTTTTTTACAAATGAGGATTGCTGAACCTAGAGCTGTCAGCTTATGATCGCTCCACGCCCATTTATCCATGTGGAAAGACTATGAATCGATTTGTGTTGGCCTTAATTGCCTGTCTATGGTTGCCCAGTGCGCTGGCAAACGATCTTTATCACGCCAGCATTCCGCTCGAGAATGGCGCGCAAACCTCGCAACAAGCAGCCAAAAAACAAGGGTTAAGCGCGGTACTGACCAAGGTATCCGGTCAGCGGAATCTGTCCGACAATCCGGCAGTTAAACAAGCGCTACAAGAGGTAGATAGCTTGATTACCCAGCTTGGGTACGGCGAGAGTGATACGGCAGGTGAAGCACCGACGCGTACGTTAGAAGTCGGGTTTGACAGTCAACAAGTACGGGAAATCTTGCGTCAAGCGGGGCTACCTTTGTGGGGAAGCCCGCGCCCGTCGGTACTGGTGTGGCTGGTGGATGACCGCGGCCTTGAGCGACAAATTATTTGGGAGCAAAGTGAGCGTCCCGTGATTGATAAGCTGCGTCAAGCGGCGGCATTGCGTGGGTTGCCTGTTCTGATCCCTGTGGGAGATTTTGATGATCTGATGGCGATTTCGAGCAGTGATTTGTGGGGCGGGTTTATTCAGCCCGTTGAAGAGGCCAGTGAGCGTTACCAGCCAGACGGTATCGTGATTGCCAAACTGACTGACCAAGGCATTCGTTGGCAGCTTTTCCCTGAAGCAAACCAAATGCAAACCAATCAAACCCGTGGTCAGGCGCGTGATGCAGCCGCAATGATTCATTCACTTGCTGATTATTACGCGCAGCAAACCGGTGTGATCCTCGATCAAAACGATGATAGTGCGTCTGTCGTGATCGCGGTCGGTGGTATTAATAACGGCAATGATTATGTCGCACTCGAGAAAACGCTGGCAAACTTAAATGCGGTACAAGGTGTACATTTACGCAAGCTTAATGATGACACCCTGGTATTCGATGCGCAGTTGGCCGCGTCACAGCAAGCACTGATTAAAGAGCTAACTGCCAACCGAGAAGTGCGTTTAATGACTTCTCAGGAGCAAGAGGCTTATACGGCGAACACATCGCCAACTGCCAGCGATGCGCAACATACCACACAGCCGGCTGTTGAGCTGGAACAAGGTGAGAAGGCGGGCGAACAGGGGGAGAGCGATAGCACACAAACGCTTGTTCCCGACCCACAACCGTCGGCGGAAAAGCGTCTGTGGTTTGTTTGGCAGCCGTAACGGTGCGGTGACAACCCAATTTAAAAAAGGCTAGCCAACACGGCTAGCCTTTTTGATGGGTAGATGAGGCGTTTACGCTCTGTACGCGTCAATGACTACCAGTTGGCAGGACTAAATTGTTGACCGGCGAGGGCAGCTTCTACCATCAGTCCTCCCTTTGCATGGGTAAAGACAGTCAGGCCATTGACGTAATAAGCTTTCGACTGACGGTTACTGGCGGAGGCTGAGGTGCCAGAGGTACCTGTTTGCGCCGATGCCCCCTCGGTCAATGCGGTGGCAGACGCTTGCGCGCCTAGCTCCACTTGTCCTTGCATAAAGCGGTCATACGCTGTTTTGTCTTTAAAGAAAACAATTTCACTGAACGCTTGACCACCAAAGGTCAGCCCGACCGATACCTGTTTGAGCTCCGCGGCACTCACTGGGGAGCCTTGACGATAAACGACGCCCTTACCATAGGCACCGCCTACCCAAAAACCCCCTTTGCCGACAGAAGGGAAGACGGCATAGCCGTAGGCGTTATCAAAAAAGGGTTGTGTTTGTGGGTACTGCTTAAATTGTTCGCGCGCGAGGTTGGCTTGACGAACCTGATCTTGCTGCGAGCTAGCCGCACAACCGGTTAATGCCGTCAATGCGACAATGACCAACGCTAACCAGCGATGAGAAAGACGTAACATGTTTGATCTCCTTATGGCGTCAATGAAAATGACCAAAAGCGCAATCAGATTACGTCAGTTTCTCGCGGATAATGTCAGAGGTTTGTCGATATTTTCGCTTGCCGGCTGGGATCGCGACGCCACGCAATGAAACCGATACACCCGCTTATCAGTATCCAAAGCCATAGCGGGGCATTGCCCCATTGGCGGTAAGGCGTTTCCCCTCGGGTGCGGGTGACTTGCGTGGTGAGCACCTGGGTTTCAAATTGTGGCAAGGTAGTTTGAATCTGGCCGTGCTCGTCCATCAAGGCTGTCACACCGTTATTGGTCGCGCGTATCACTGGCAAGCCAAACTCGAGTGCGCGCATGCGTGCAATTTCAAGGTGTTGCCAAGGGCCAATCGAGCGACCAAACCATGCGTCATTCGACAGTGTAATGATGGCGTCACTGTCGGCATTCAAGTTGTCGCGGATCTGCGCGGGAAAGGCAATTTCATAGCAAAGCGCGGTGATATAGTCCCAGCCGTTGGCGGGCAGGGCAGGTTGAACCGGCTCGCCCGGTGAAAATGACGACATCGGCAGGTTAAACAGCGGGGCGAGCGGGCGTAATAGTGCCTCAAATGGCACAAACTCGCCAAACGGTAGCAAATGATGTTTGCTGTACTGGGTGGGGGCCGGATAGCGATACTCGGGGGCCCCTGCACCCAGTGCCAGTACATTGTTAAAGTACGCGCCCTGTTCATTTTGGTCGAGCGCGCCTGTGATCACCGTGGTTTGGTTATGCTTGGCGGCTTGATCAAGCTGAGAGAAAAAGCGAGGCAGTTCGCGCTCCAGGGCTGGGACGGCGGCTTCTGGCCAAATAATGACATCACTGTCCCAATGCTGGCGGGTTAAATCTAGGTACTTCATCAGCGTTGGCCAGCGCTGATCGGGACGCCATTTCAGCGCTTGCGGCACATTGCCTTGAATTAACGAAATCTGCTGCTGTTGGTCGGTTTTTGTGACCCATTGAATCGTACCGAGGCCATAGCTAACCGCGATAAGCCCTAACCCGGCGGCGACGGCACCATAGCGTGCTTGTCCTTGCCACTGGCCCCAGCGAGGTGTGATGAGCGCGAGTAGGCCAGCCAGTATAGCCAAGACAAGCGTGATCCCCTGCACGCCGAGCACAGGGGCAATGCCAGCCAGTGGACTGTCGATTTGGCTGTAGCCAGGCCAAAGCCAAGGAAAGCCGGTAAATACCCAGCCTCTAAGCCAATCAATCACAAGCCATAAGGCGGGTGCGAGGATTAACCACTTAATACCCGGCTGGCTACTGGGCAGTTTGTTGACCAATGCGCCGAACAATGCCGGATAGAGGGAGAGATAGGCAATCAGCAGGCCCATTAATGACAAGCCAGCAATGGCCGGCATGCCACCAAAATGGTCAATGCTCACGTAAACCCAGCTAACGCCGGTAGTAAATTGGCCCAGCCCCCAGCAAAATCCCAACCACGCACTGCGCTTGGGCGAGGCGTTTTGTAGCAGGGTGAATAAGCCCCACAAGGCAACCAGCATCAATGGCCAGTACGAGAAGGGAGAAAAGGCGAGGGTGGCGCTGGCACCAAAAGCGGCAGCCAGTAATGACTGCCCGCTTTGGCGTAAACGGTTAGGCGTTTTCACTGTTTGTTTCGCTACTGTCTGGGACGGTGACTTGTAGCTGAATGATACGACGACTATCAGCGGCCGTCACTTTAAAGTGATAATCACCAATATCGACTTCTTCACCGCGATCAGGGAGATGGCCAAAGCTGGTCATTACCAGACCACCGATGGTATCGACCACATCGTCTTGGAACTGAGCGCCAAAGTGTTCATTAAAGTCTTCCAAGGTCGTCAGGGCTTTGACCGAGAACGTATGACGGCTGAGCTGGCGGATTTCCTGCTCCTCTTCGTCGTCGTACTCGTCTTCGATCTCACCGACGATCTCTTCTAAGATATCTTCAATGGTCACTACCCCTGACACGCCCCCGAACTCGTCAATGACAATCGCCATGTGGTAGCGCTCTTCTTGGAACTCTTTGAGTAGACGGTCAACCCGTTTACTCTCAGGTACCACCACAACAGGGCGTAACACTTTTTCGATGTCAAAGTCTTCGGCATCTGGGCGCAGGTAGCGCAACAAATCTTTCGCAAGCAAAATGCCTTCAACATGGTCTTTGTCATCACTGATCACAGGATAACGAGAGTGTTGGGCATCAATAATAATATTAATGATCGCTTCCAATGACTGCGATCGTTCAACGATTACCATCTGCGAGCGGGGTATCATGATATCTCTCACACGCATGTCAGAGATTTGCATCACACCTTCCAGCATGTCCCGTGTGTCGTGATCGATCAGGGCGTTTTGCTCTGAGTCTCGGAACACGTCCACCAGCTCTTGTCTGTCTTTTGGATCAGCTTGGAAAAACTGACCCAGCCGCTCGAAGAAGGTCTTCCTACTCGGACCGTCTGAGTTTTGCGAATTATCGTCGTTCATTCAGTTTCATTCAGTTAGTTAACGCTCGATGAAGTCGTTAGCATAAGGGTCACTGACCCCCATGGCGGCGAGAAGCTCTCGCTCCAATGCCTCCATTTGCTCGGCTTCATCATCCTCAATATGGTCGTAACCCAGTAAGTGTAAGCTACCATGAACAACCATATGTGCCCAATGATCCATCAGTGCTTTGCCTTGTTGTTGGGCTTCTTGTTCAACAACTTGACGGCACACGATGAGGTCACCAAGCAAATCAATTTCCACCCCAGGAGGGGGATCAAACGGAAAAGATAACACGTTTGTAGGCTTATCTTTGCCGCGATAGTCGCGATTTAGGCTTTGGCTCTCACCTTCGTCGACAATACGAATCGTCACTTCCGCTTGGGGGCGAGCGGCACGCACTGCCTGCTCAAACCAAGCTTGGAGCTGATCGTCACCGGGCAAGCCTTGTTCGTTCTCACAGGCAATTTGCACATCGACATAGTAGCTCATGACGGCTCCTGTGAGCCTGGCACGGCAGGTTGCGCTGCAACTTGCTGGGCTTCACGTGCTTCTCGACGACGAGCCTCTGCTTCTTTTCGCGCTTTGGCGTCTTCCGCTTCCCACTTATCATAGGCTTGGACGATACGCGTCACCACATGGTGGCGGACGACATCATCCGCTTGGAAAAAGTGGAAGCTAATTTCGTTAACGTCGGCGAGCACCTCAATCGCATGGCGCAGGCCTGAGCGTGCATTTCTCGGTAAGTCGACCTGGGTCACGTCACCGGTGATCACGGCCCGTGAATTAAAGCCAATCCGCGTCAAGAACATTTTCATCTGCTCGACCGTGGTGTTCTGGCTCTCATCCAAGATAATAAAGGCATCGTTCAAGGTTCGGCCACGCATATAAGCCAGAGGTGCCACCTCGATCACGTTACGATCGATCAGTTTCTCGACCCGCTCAAAGCCGAGCATTTCAAACAGTGCATCGTAAAGTGGACGTAAATAGGGGTCGACCTTTTGGCTTAAATCACCGGGCAAAAAGCCCAGCTTTTCGCCGGCTTCAACCGCTGGGCGCGTGAGCAAGATACGACGGATCTCTTGACGCTCAAGTGCATCCACCGCGGCGGCGACCGCAAGATAGGTTTTACCCGTCCCCGCTGGGCCAATACCAAAGGTGATATCATGATTGACCATATTGGCGATGTACTGCGCTTGGTTGGGCGTGCGCGGTTTTATCACCCCTTTTTTGGTCTTAATGTTGATTTCTTTACCGTAAGGAATGCTCGACTCGGTGTTTTGCTCCAACACCCCCGACTCTTTGATCGCCAAATGAATCGCTTCTGGCTCAATGTCTGGAGAGCTGCCTCGCACCGGGGCGGTGTCAACGTATAAGCGTTTTAAAATATCAACCGCGGCATTGGCTGTATGGGGCTTACCCATCACAGTAAATGCATTATGGCGGTGACTAATTTCCACCCCCAAGCGGCGCTCAAGCTGTTTGATATTATCGTCAAACGGGCCACATAAGTTGGCAAGACGGGTGTTGTCGGCAGGTTCTAGGTTCAGGTCAAGAGAGATGATTTTAGACAAGATTATCCTCGCTTTCGGCGCCGGCTATCCGGCGCCGTTGAATTGATGAACGCGTTATGGCGTGAAAACACCAACACCAAGCTCGTTTTCATTGCGCGTCTTCGCCATGATTTCGGTTGGCGAGACGGCGACCCGCAAGTCCATATCTTTTTCGGTACGAACCAGCTCGCCGCGCAGCGAGTTTGGCATCACTTCAGTTATTTTGACGTCAACAAATTGGCCAATCAAATCGACAGAGCCTTCAAAGTTGACCACTCGGTTGTTCTCGGTACGACCACGCAACTCCATCAGGTTTTTGCGTGATGGGCCTTCAACCAAGATACGTTGTTCGGTATCTAGCATCATGCGCGAGTAGCGCATGGCTTGGCTATTCACTTGTTGTTGCAAGCGGTACAAGCGCTCTTTTTTCACTTGCTCTGGCGTATCGTCAGGCATATCGGCAGCTGGTGTGCCTGGACGAGATGAGTAAACAAAGCTAAAGCTCATATCGAAATCGACATCTTTAATCAATTTCATGGTCGCTTCAAAATCTTGCTCGGTTTCGCCAGGAAAGCCGACGATAAAGTCAGAACTGATAGTGATATCAGGACGCGCCTGACGCAACTTACGGATTTTTGATTTGTACTCAATCGCCGTGTGCGGGCGTTTCATCATGGTCAAAATCCGATCTGAGCCGCTTTGTACCGGCAGGTGCAAGAAGCTTGCAACCTCAGGGGTATCACGATACACCTCAATAATATCATCGGTAAATTCAACCGGATGGCTGGTGGTGTAACGGATACGGTCAATACCATCAATGGCCGCGACATAACGCAGCAGCTCCGCAAACGTGCATACATCACCGTCATGGGTGTCGCCACGGTAGGCGTTCACGTTTTGTCCCAACAGGTTAACTTCACGCACACCTTGTTCTGCCAGCTGTGCAATTTCGAACAATACGTCATCCAGCGGGCGGCTGACTTCTTCGCCACGGGTGTAAGGGACTACGCAGAACGTACAGTATTTTGAACAGCCTTCCATGATCGAGACGAAGGCGGTCGGCCCTTCTGCACGAGGCTCAGGCAGACGATCGAATTTTTCGATCTCTGGGAAGGTAATGTCCATCACTGGCGCATGATCCGAGCGCGACTGCTTGATCATCTCTGGCAGACGGTGCAAGGTCTGTGGGCCAAAAATCACATCCACATAAGGCGCACGCTCACGAATATGGTCGCCTTCTTGAGTTGCCACACAGCCACCGACACCGATCACCAGCTCTGGGTTTTTATCTTTGAGGGTTTTCCAACGCCCGAGTTGATGGAATACCTTTTCTTGTGCCTTTTCTCGAATCGAGCAAGTATTGAGAAGGAGAACATCTGCGTCTTCTGGTTGTTCGGTCAGCTCATAGCCACCGGCAGAATTGAGCAGATCTGCCATTTTGGATGAGTCATACTCATTCATTTGGCAACCCCAGGTTTTGATCAGCAGTTTCTTAGCCATGTAACTTCACGCTCATTGTTAATCTTATGGACGACATTACCCTTTCAAGCTGTATGGTTTTTAATCAGTCAATCAGCTTGGCAAGCCGCGTATTGTACTGCTTTCCAATATCGCTGACCAGATCACAGGCTCGGAGAAATCGTGTCGATCCGGCTAAACGTTTGAGCGGATGCGACAAAGGCCAACTCGGAAAAGCGAATTTGCCCTCACTTTGATCGGATTGATATCGAATTCTCGTTTACCTTCAGTAGAATGCTTGCATCAACGGCACAAAGAGACGGTCATGAATCAATTTGAAGTTATTATAGTCGGTGGTGGCATGGTTGGCGCCGCGGCCGCACTCGGGCTTGCTCGCCAAGGCCGCCAGGTGGCGTTAATCGAGCGCCAGCCCCCTGAGCCTTTTGAACCTTCACAACCGATGGACCTGCGAGTGTCCGCGATTTCTCAGGCATCGGTGAGCCTGCTCAAGGATCTCGGTGCGTGGGCGAGTGTTGAAGCCATGCGTGTTTGCCCCTACCGCCGCCTAGAAACCTGGGAAGCGGAAGACAGCCGAGTATGTTTCAGTGCCGACCAACTCGACTTGCCACAATTAGGATATATGGTCGAGAACCGCTTGATTCAACTCGGCTTGTGGCAGCAGTTTGCTCGTTTTGACAATTTGCACCTCGTCTCAC
Organism: Salinivibrio sp. IB868; assembly: GCF_001995655.1. NCBI lineage: Bacteria > Pseudomonadati > Pseudomonadota > Gammaproteobacteria > Vibrionales > Vibrionaceae > Salinivibrio > Salinivibrio sp. IB868. The sequence continues at coordinate 143,809 of NZ_MUEW01000005.1, read as the reverse complement.
CGGCCTCGATCACGCGTATGACGCAGGCGGGCGATCTGCATCAAGTCCAATTAGAGAGTGGTGACACCTTGAGTGCTCCTTGGCTTATCGGCGCAGACGGTGCCCACTCCAAAGTGAGAGATTACGCGCAAATCGGCCTTACCAGCTGGGATTATCGCCAGCACTGCATGCTCATCCATGTCGAAACGGCCGCCCCCCAACAAGACATTACCTGGCAGCAGTTTTTCCCCACCGGGCCGCGCTCGCTGTTGCCGCTTTGTGGCCACAATGCCTCGCTAGTATGGTACGACAGCCCAGCGCGTATTCAACAGTTGTGCCAGCTCAATGCCGAACAGCTCAAAGCCGAGATCGTGAGCCATTTCCCACCGGAAGTGGGCGACGTCACTCCCATCAATTGGGGGGCATTCCCGCTGACACGCCGTCATGCTCAGCAGTACCATCGTAATGGGGTCGTAGTGATTGGTGATGCCGCCCACACCATTAACCCGCTGGCAGGGCAAGGGGTGAACTTAGGCTTTAAAGACGTCGCTGCACTGCTGGATGCGTGTGCCGATGCGGGCGCACAATGGCAAGCGGCGTCAACGTTAAAGGCATACGAAAAAGCACGCCGTACGGATAACATGATGATGCAAACCGGAATGGATGTGTTTTATACCGCGTTCAGCAATCAGTTTACGCCGCTAAAATTAGCCCGTAATGCGGTGTTTAAACTGGCTGAACACAGTGGCCCAGTGAAAACGCAGGTGTTGAAATATGCACTTGGGCTCTAGTCTTCGCGACAAGGAGGTGAAATGACTGGCTACCAGAATATTATTTTTGATATTGGCAATGTGATCGTGCGTTGGTCACCAGAAGAAATTATCCGCTTAACTTTGGGGGACGCGGCGGATGCCCACGCGCATGCCAATCAAATCTTCCAAAGTGATATCTGGCAAGCGCTGAATCGTGGCACGCTCACCGAGGCGCAAGCCAAGCAACGTTTTGCCGATGACACGGCGCTTAGCCCCGCGCAACTTGAGGCATTGTTTTATTACATTAAACAGACTCAAATTTGTCTTTACGGCAGTGTTGATTTGCTTCGCTCGGCCAAAGAGGCCGGATACGGGGTTTATGCGTTAACCGATAATGTGCGCGAAATCGTGGCGTTCTTAAAACAGCGCTACGCGTTTTGGTCACTGTTTGATGGTGCGATTGTGTCAGCCGAAGTAGGGTACTTAAAACCCGAACCTGCTATTTATCAACGCTTGTTGGATGATTATCACCTTGACCCAGTTTCATGTGTGTTTTTGGATGACAGGGCGGCGAACGTCGAGGGCGCGAAAGCATTCGGCATGGCGGGCATCCCCTTTACCGATGCACAGCAAGGTCGCGCAGAACTGGCCAAGATGGGGATCGTGGTGTAGTGGATGCGGTCAACATGAGCCTTTAAACGCAAAAAAGCCCACATGATGTGGGCTTTTTAATATGGCTGGGGTACCAGGATTCGAACCTGGGAATGACGAGATCAAAACCCGTTGCCTTACCGCTTGGCGATACCCCAGTAGGCTTTGCCTAACTTGGTGCGGAGAGAGGGACTTGAACCCTCACGTCCTTTCGGACACTAGCACCTGAAGCTAGCGCGTCTACCAATTCCGCCACCTCCGCAAAAGGTGGGTAACTCGGCAATAAAAAACGCTGCCAAATTACAAAAATACATGGTGGCTACGACGGGATTCGAACCTGTGACCCCATCATTATGAGTGATGTGCTCTAACCAACTGAGCTACGTAGCCACGCTATAAGGCAAAAGCCTTAAGACGGAACGGATTATGCGGATCGAGAGCCTGAGCGTCAAGTATGGCTACCCATTTTTTTATGATTTTCATCTCGTTGGCTGCAATATTCACCAGTTTGTGCTGATTTTGCCAACAGTATGCGTACAAGGCTTGCTCTGGACAGTGGTGAGGTCAGCTGTAAGACAAAAAAAGCCAGCCCGTAGGCTGGCTCAAGATCATCAGGGTGGGGTCTCGACAACACACCCATGGCGCTTAACGCTTGCGCGTTAAACGTTGAAACGGAAGTGAATGACATCGCCGTCTTTAACAATGTACTCTTTGCCTTCAAGACGCCACTTACCCGCATCTTTGGCACCGCTTTCGCCATTGTTAGCAATGTAATCATCATAGCCAACGACTTCGGCGCGGATAAAGCCTTTTTCAAAGTCGGTGTGGATTTTACCTGCCGCTTGTGGCGCGGTAGAGCCAATCGGCACTGTCCAGGCGCGCACTTCTTTCACCCCTGCGGTGAAATAGGTATGCAAGGTAAGCAGCTCGTAACCGGCGCGAATAACGCGATTAAGGCCCGGCTCTTCAAGGCCCATTTCATCTAAGAACGCGGCCGCTTCTTCGGCGTCCAGCTCGGCAATTTCGCCTTCAATTTCGGCGCACACAGCCACCACGGTCGCGCCTTCTTGGGCGGCGATGTCGCGCACTTGCTCCAAATATGGGTTATTTTCAAAGCCATCGTCGTTAACGTTGGCAATGTACATGGTGGGCTTGAGCGTCAAGAAGTTAAGATACTGCACCGCAGCGGCTTCTTCTTTGCTCAGTTCGACTGAGCGCAACATGTTGCCTTCTTCTAGCACAGGCAGCAGTTTTTCCAATACCGTCAGCTCAAACTTGGCGTCTTTATCGCCACCTTTGGCTTTTTTAGCGTTGCGTTGCATCGCGCGCTCACAGCTTTCTAGGTCGGCGAGCGCCAATTCGGTGTTAATCACGGCAATGTCATCAGCAGGGTCGACTTTGCCCGACACATGGACAATATTGTCATTTTCAAAACAGCGCACCACATGGCCAATGGCGTCGGTTTCACGGATGTTGGCCAGGAATTTGTTACCCAGGCCTTCACCGCGTGATGCACCCGCGACCAAGCCGGCGATATCGACAAACTCCATGGTGGTCGGTAGCACTTTTTGTGGGTTCACAATTTTGGCTAACGCATCCAAGCGCAAGTCAGGCACAGGCACCACGCCCGTGTTTGGCTCGATGGTACAAAATGGAAAGTTAGCGGCGTCAATGCCCGCTTTGGTCAGTGCGTTAAATAGTGTGGATTTACCTACGTTTGGTAGGCCCACGATGCCACATTTAAAACCCATGAGATGGTAACCCTTTAATCAAAATTACTGTGCTTTGAAGGTATGTAAACGATTTTGCGCTTTAGCAAGATCGTCTTTGAGCAGTATTTCAAGGCTGCGAACCGCCTCATCAGTGGCCTGTTCTAACAGACTCTGCTCATTGGCGGGGGCTTTGGTAAGCACATATCCCGCCACCTTATCCTTGTGACCCGGATGGCCAACACCAATCCGGAGTCGATAAAATGATTTATCATTTGCCAGTTTGCTGATGATGTCACGTAGCCCATTATGGCCACCGTGCCCACCACCTTGTTTAAACTTGGCCACACCGGGTGGTAAGTCTAGTTCGTCATGCGCCACCATGATGGCGTCGACGGGAATATTGTAAAAGTTGGCGAGTGCTTGCACGGCCTTCCCGGACAAATTCATGTACGTGGTTGGGATCAACAAACGCAGATCTTGCCCGTGGACATTGATACGGCCCGTCATACCAAAGAATTTTTTTTCTTCTTTTAACGGTGCATTGTGGATCCGCGCAAGCTCTTGCACGACCCAAGCGCCCGCGTTGTGGCGTGTTTGGGCATATTCTGGCCCTGGATTGGCCAATCCAACTAGTAAGCGGATCTGATTACTCACAACGTTTCTCGCTATTTGTCTACTTATCGTAGCCGGTGAGCATCGCGCCCACGCAAAAAGGCGACATATCCTACCATTGTTGTGACTAAAGGGTCGAGCCAGCACCGACAAATGGCAGATAAAAAAACACCCCGCACAAGGGCAGGGCGCTTAGGGGCTGTTGCTGAGGTTAACTCAGTGACGATGGCTAACTTACGAGTTAAACATCGCAGAGATAGACTCTTCGTTGCTGATGCGGCGAATCGCCTCAGCGAGCATGCCAGAGAGCGTTAATTGCGATACGCGGCCAGTGGCCTGGATCTCAGCGCTCAATGGGGTGGAGTCTGTTACCACGATTTCATCAATCACAGACTCAGCGATATTTTTCGGGGCATCGCCAGAGAAAACCGGGTGAGTGGCGTAAGCGAAGACGCGCTTAGCCCCGCGGTTTTTCAACGCTTCGGCGGCTTTACACAGGGTGCCACCGGTATCAATCATGTCATCAACGATGATGCAGTCACGCCCTTCGACGTCGCCAATCAAGTGCATCACTTGTGAGACGTTGGCACGTGGACGACGCTTATCGATAATGGCGATGTCAGTGTCATCCAGCAGCTTCGCGGTTGCACGCGCGCGAACCACGCCGCCAATGTCAGGAGACACAACCACAGGGTCTTCCAGGTTCTTCGCCAGCATGTCTTCAAGCAGAACAGGGGTACCAAAGATGTTATCGACCGGTACGTCGAAGAAGCCTTGGATTTGTTCAGCGTGAAGATCCACCGTAAGGACGCGGTCAACACCCACGTTAGAAAGGAAATCTGCAATGACTTTTGCGGTGATAGGAACACGAGAGGAGCGGACGCGGCGGTCTTGACGGGCATAACCAAAGTAAGGGATCACAGCGGTTATGCGGCCAGCCGATGCACGTCGAAACGCGTCTATCATCACGACCAGTTCCATTAAGTTGTCATTGGTCGGGGCGCAGGTGGACTGGAGGACGAACACGTCACTACCGCGCACATTCTCGTTAATCTGAACGCACACTTCACCGTCAGAAAAACGGCCTACAGTGGCGTCACCCAGTGACATGTAAAGACGGTTTGCGATACGTTGGGCGAGAACGGGTGTCGCGTTACCAGCGAACAGCTTCATATCAGGCACGGTGGAAACCTCGGGTTGCATCCATTTAGTAGTCACTGACCGACGGTTTGTTGCTGCAGCGCATCAAGTAGGGGTGAACGATTCAACCCACGTGCAACAAACCCTGTCAGCCAGTTAGGCATAGTGTCGAGTGTGGCCTGGGCATCTTGTGCAGTGTCAAACTCGGCAAACACGCACGCGCCTGTCCCAGTCATCCTAGACGGCGCGTATTCTAGCAGCCACGAAACAGCCTTATCAACCTCGGGGAATTGTTTACGGGCTATCTTTTCGCAATCGTTTTCGTATTTTTGTGCCATTAGCGCAGAAACTGTGCGCTTTGGCGTGTTTCGTTGCAACTGAGGGTGAGTGAAAATTGCAGCGGTTGAGATAGACACGTCAGGCTTTACCACCAAGTAGTATTTCTCGCGCGGCGCGACGGGCGTAAACACCTCTCCAATGCCTTCTGCGACTGCCGCCTGGCCATAAATGAAAATCGGCACATCTGCACCCAGCGTCAGGCCAAGTTGCGCCAGCGCTTGTTGGCTGACTTGGGTTTGCCACAGATGATTGAGTGCGACCAGCGTGGTGGCCGCATCGGATGACCCACCGCCAAGGCCGCCGCCCATAGGAAGGCGTTTTTCCACGTCAATATGTGCGCCTTGTTGGCATCCCGTATATTGCTGCAACGCTTTCGCGGCTTTGACAATCAAGTTGTCGTTTTCACTGACCCCCTCTATCGCGGGACTGAGGCTGATCGTGCCACTCGCGTTCGGCGTAATAGCTAGTGTGTCGCCATGGTCGAGAAACTGAAACAGGGTTTGCAGCTCATGATAGCCATTGTCGCGACGACCGGTGATGTAGAGAAACAAGTTAAGCTTGGCAGGCGCGGGCCAAAAGGTGGCTTTAGTCATTATCGAGCGTCCAATCAGAAATCATTAACTTAATGGTTTGCTGGCCTTTGGTAAGGGTAATACGTGTGGGTAGCGCAGGCTGCGTGTCAGCGCTGTAGTCTTGATAATCAATGTCCCAGCCCTGCGCTCCTTTGAGGGTCGCGACACGGTTATCTGGCCCAAGCAAAAAGGTGTCTTGCGCGCGCGGTAGGCCAATGAGCCAAGGGGCAAGGGCATCAACAGGCAATGGCGCGCCAGTTAAGTAGGCCATCAGACGCGCAGGATTAGGGTCTTGATAGGTCTCACCTTGGTCATCAATCACGGTCGCGCCTTGGGCATTCATGGTTAGCGACAGCAAGGTGGTGCCGAGAAAATTGGTGAGCCGCAGTTGAGATTGGGCGGGCGAGTGCCGCCAGTACAAATTGGCAGAAAAACGCGTGCTGGGGGCAATAAACGCGACCTTACCCCGTGCGGTGTAGCTATCCACCGATGCCAAGGCGTCGCGATGGCTCTGCCACTCAGTCGTGGGGGCTGGGGCAGTGGCACACCCCGCGAGTAGCGCTAAAAACAACGCCAAGACGCTCACGCGTAAAGAGGAGAACATCAAACCGAATATCCTTTTTGTTTTGGTCAACCGAGCATGGGTTTCGTCAGCCGACCATGGGTTTGGGTCAGACGACATCAATCGCTGTGTAACGCTACTTTGCCACAAGCGCCGGAATGAGAGAAGCCAGTCAAGCGCTTGGTTGTGTGGAGGAAAGAAAGGAATGTTTGTGGTTGTACACCTTTACATCGATCTCGTGAGGCTTCACATTTCCGTGCCACGAAAATGCTGCGATACAATGTTCGCTTTAATTCGCGGGGGGCATCAAGTAAAATCCTCCGCTCCAATCCTTACTGGTGCTGTCGGTAACAACGCTTCATGAGCCTGTTAGTTCTCGGAATTAATCACAAAACGGCCCCCGTCGAGCTGCGGGAAAAGGTCGCCTTTTCGCCGCAACAGCTTGAGCAGGCGTTAGGGCAGCTTTCCGAGCATCCGCAGGTGCGCAGTTGCGTGATCGTTTCAACCTGCAACCGTACTGAGATTTATGCTGAGCTCAACCAGCCGGGTGTGGGGGTATTGGTAGAATGGCTAACGCGCTTTCATCAGCTCAGTAGCGACAGCCTAATGGCCAGCATTTATTACCATGAAGAGCAATCTGCGGTGAAGCACTTGATGCGGGTGGCGTGCGGGTTAGACTCCTTGGTGTTAGGCGAGCCGCAAATACTGGGGCAAGTGAAGCAAGCGTACGCCAGTGCCGGTGACGCGGGAATGATTTCTGGCTCATTGGAGAAATTGTTTCATAAAGCCTTTGCGGTGGCGAAGCGGATCCGTACCGAGACCGAGATTGGCGGCAATGCGGTGTCAGTGGCCTTTGCTGCTTGCACATTGGCGCGCCAGATTTTTGAGTCGTTATCCGACGTAACCACCTTGCTCGTGGGCGCTGGCGAGACCATTGAACTGGTGGCCAGGCATTTAAAAGAGCACCAATGCAGTCAGATTATTTTTGCTAACCGCACACAATCACGCGCGCAGGCACTTGCCGAGCAATTTGACGCGAAAGTGTCGGGGCTCGATGCCCTTGAAGAGCAACTCTGCCACGCTGATATTGTGATTAGCTCGACGGCGGCGCCTATGCCATTGATTGAAAAGGCGATGGTAGAAAAAGCCTTGAAACAGCGGCGTCACCAACCCATGTTGCTGATTGATATTGCCGTCCCGCGTGACATTGATGAAAACGTGGGCAGTCTCGCGGACGCGTATCTCTACAGCGTGGATGACTTACAGTCGATTGTGGAGCACAACCGCGAGCAGCGAAAGCTCGCGGCGATTCAAGCCGAAGCGATTGTGACCGAAGAAAGTGCTGATTTTATGCGCTGGTTACGCTCACGCGAAGCGGTAGACAGTATCAAGCAGTACCGTACACAGTCTGAACACATTAAACAGGCGGAATTGGAGCAAAGTATTCAGGCTCTAGCCAATGGCGCTGACGCAGAAAGCGTATTACGCCAGCTGAGTAACCGTCTGACCAATAAACTGATCCATCCCCCCACGCAGGCGATGCAGCAAGCGGCGCAAAATGGTGAGCCGGATAAACTGGCGGTGATGCGCGTTTGTCTGGGGCTGGACAGTGACAACTAACGAAGAGACATATGAAAGCATCAATATTAGCCAAGCTAGAGTCGCTATCTGAGCGTTACGAAGAAGTTCAGCACCTGCTCGGCACCCCAGACATCATTAATGATCAGAACAAATTCCGCGCGTTGTCGAAAGAGTATTCGCAGCTGGAAGAGGTGATCAAGTGCTTCAGTGAGTTCAAGCAAGCGCAAGAAGACTTAGCTGCCGCAAAAGAGATGGCCAACGAAGACGACGCAGAGATGCGTGAAATGGCGCAAGAAGAAGTCGCGCAGGCTGAACAAACCATTGCATCACTGACCGATCAGCTCCAGATTTTGCTGCTGCCGAAAGACCCGAACGATGACCGCAATTGCTTCCTAGAAATTCGCGCCGGTGCCGGTGGGGATGAAGCCGGGATTTTTGCCGGGGATTTATTCCGCATGTATAGCCGTTATGCTGAGCAGCGTGGCTGGAAACTGGAAATTATTAGTGCCAGTGAAGGGGAGCACGGCGGCTTTAAAGAAGTGATTGCCCGCGTTGCCGGTGAAGGCGCGTATGGTGTGCTTAAGTTTGAGTCTGGTGGTCACCGCGTTCAGCGCGTGCCCGCAACAGAGTCACAAGGGCGCGTGCATACCTCGGCGTGTACCGTGGCGATTTTGCCAGAAATTCCAGAAGCGGAAGCCCCAGAGATTAATCCAGCTGATCTGAAAGTGGACACCTTCCGTGCATCCGGTGCCGGTGGTCAGCACGTCAACACCACAGACTCTGCGATTCGTATTACTCACTTGCCGACTGGCACTGTGGTGGAATGTCAGGATGAGCGCTCACAGCACAAAAACCGCGCCAAAGCGATGTCGGTATTGGCAGCACGCTTGATTAAAGCGGAAGAAGAAAAGCGCGCCGCAGAAGAGGCATCAACCCGTCGTAATCTGCTGGGTTCGGGCGACCGCTCAGACCGGATTCGTACCTATAACTACCCACAAGGTCGGGTGTCAGACCATCGAATCAATCTGACGCTGTACCGTTTGGATGATGTGATGCAAGGCGATCTTAATAGCTTGGTCGACCCGGTGATTCAAGAACACCAAGCAGACCAACTTGCGGCCCTGTCTGAGCAGCAGTAATGACAGCAACGATTAGCGCACTACTGGCCGATAGCACCACAGAGCTGACCGCTTTATCGGGCGGCGCTGCGGCTGTCGACGTGAGGGCCTTACTCTGTCACGTATTAGGGCAGCCAAGCAGTTACCTCTACACCTGGCCTGAGCGCAAACTCACCGCGGCACAATTGGCGCAATTTCGCCAGCTGTTTGCCCGTCGTCTACAAGGCGAACCCGTGGCGTATATTTTGGGTTACCGCGATTTTTGGACGCTACGACTCAGTGTCTCATCCGCAACCTTAATCCCGCGTCCTGAAACCGAGCTGCTGGTGGAACAAGCGCTGGCCGTGCTGCCTGCCACGCCTTGTCGTGTGCTGGATTTAGGCACAGGGACGGGGGCTGTCGCCTTAGCCATTGCCAGCGAGCGGCCTGATGTTACCGTCGTAGGGGTCGATTTGATGCCAGAAGCCGTGGCCTTGGCAAGCCGTAATGCCCACGACAACCGCCTTCCCAATGCCCACTTTATTCAAAGTGACTGGTTCGACGCGCTCAGCGATATGAACCCGTTTGAGGTGATTGTGAGTAATCCGCCGTATATCGACAGCGCTGACCCGCACCTTCAGCAAGGCGATGTCCGCTTTGAGCCGGCCAGCGCCTTGGTGGCGGAAGAAAGTGGCTTGGCCGCGATTCGTCACATCGGCCAAACCGCGGCCACGTATTTGGTCGATGGGGGCTGGCTGATGGTCGAACATGGCTACAACCAAGGCGAAGCGGTGCGGTCTGCATGGAAAGAAGCGGGCTGGCCTGATGCCAAAACCCAACAAGATTACGCTGGGCTCGATAGAATCACCTTGGCACAGCGACTTTAACTGACACTGATAGGAAGCAGGAATCGTTATGATCTACATGGCCCTGAAGCACACCCACTTACTGACCGTGGTTTTAAGTCTCTCATTATTTGTGATCCGGTTTGTCTGGGTAATGCGCGACAGTGAGATGATGAATAAAAAATGGGTCAAGGTCACGCCGCATGTGGTCGATACCCTATTATTGAGCACCGGTGTGGCGCTGATTTTTGTGACCGGGTTTATTCCCTTCACCGAATCTGGCGCGTGGCTCACGGAAAAGCTGACCTGTGTCTTGGCTTACATTGCCTTGGGCTTTGTGGCCTTGCACTACAGCCGAGGTAAATTATTCCGAACGGTAGCCTTTTTAGGCGCATTAGGGTGGGCCTATGCCGCGGCTAACCTTGCACTACTCAAAGTTCCTCACGTAATGGGATAAACATGATGCCATTAACCGATCAACAATTAGACGCGCTGACATTGGCAGAAGGGGCGGCGACCCTGAACCATGCCATCGACTCGTCAGTCGATGTGCATCAGGTTAAAGCGTCACTGGATCGCCTTGCCGACGAAGCGGAGCACCAGCTTGGTGCCGAGCCCGATATGGCATTACGTCTGGATGGCCTGTGCCGTCTGTTTTATCACCAGTGGCAATTCAAAGGCGACATCGAGCAGTATTTTTCATCGGATAACGTCTTTATTAATAAGGTATTAGAGCGAAAAACTGGGATCCCAGCCTCATTGGGCGCTGTCTTTTTATATCTGTGCGAGCGCTTGTCGCTGCCGGTTAAGCCAATGGCGTTTCCTAGCCAGCTGGTACTGCGTATTGATGAGTTGGAAGACGCGCCGGTTTTCATCAACCCGTTTAACGGTGAACGGGTTAATGAACGTATTTTGCGTGGCTGGCTAAAAGGGAGCCAAGGCCCACTTGCCGAGCTTGAATCGTCGCACTTGCAGCCAAGTGACAACCCCACGATTATCGGTCGTTGGCTCACCGTGGCGAAAAGTGCGCTATTACGGGAAGAAAAATACGCCATGGCGCTGCGTTGTAGTGAGCTGGCGCTAACCTTTAGCCCTGATGATCCTTACGAGATTCGCGACCGTGGCTATATTTTCCAACAATTGGATTGCGATCGTGTGGCGGCGACTGACTACGAGTATTTTATTGAGCAATGCCCGGACGATCCGGCGGCAGAACTGCTAAAAATGCAAGTAAAGGCGCTTAACGAAGAGCAACCAACGTTACATTAATGCGTGATCACGCATGACTAAGGATACCTGTATGACGCAAAAAACCGTCCACATTGGTGACACCCCTGTTGCCAACGATCGCCCGTTTACTTTGTTTGCCGGCATGAACGTGCTGGAATCACGCGATTTGGCCATGCAAATTTGTGAGCATTACGTCAAGGTGACCGACAAGCTTGGCATTCCGTATGTTTTCAAAGCCTCATTTGACAAGGCGAACCGCTCATCAGTGCATTCTTACCGTGGCCCGGGCATGGAAGAGGGGCTCAAGATCTTTGAAGAGCTAAAAAGCACCTTCGGCGTAAAAGTGATTACTGACATCCACGAGCAATATCAAGCGGCACCGGTGGCGGAAGTGGCGGATGTGATTCAATTGCCTGCCTTCTTAGCGCGCCAAACCGATTTGGTTGAAGCCATGGCAAAAACCGATGCGGTTATTAACGTTAAAAAACCTCAGTTTATGAGCCCTGGACAAGTGGGTAACATCGTCGACAAATTTGCCGAGTGTGGCAACGAGAAAGTGATCTTGTGTGAACGTGGCAGCTGCCATGGCTATGATAACTTGGTGGTGGATATGCTCGGCTTTGACGTGATGAAAAAAGCCTCAAACGGCAGCCCGATTATTTTTGATGTTACCCACGCGTTGCAATGCCGTGATCCACAAGGTGCCGCCTCTGGTGGACGTCGTCAGCAAACGGTTGATTTGGCCCGTGCAGGTTTAGGGACCAAAATTGCTGGTTTGTTTATCGAAGCGCACCCAGATCCAGACAATGCCCGTTGTGACGGGCCGTCAGCGCTACCACTGGACAAGCTTGAGCCTTTCCTGGCACAAATGAAAGCGCTGGATGATGTGATTAAACACTTTGCAGAGATTGATATCCGCTAATTAGCGGTCGATCGATACCGATAAGAAAGCTGCCGAAATGGCAGCTTTTTTTGTCTGTATTGAACACAATAGGTCAGCCAGTGACGGGCGCGGTCCCTAGGATAAAAGGGGAGGTCAGCAGTTGCGGAGTAATGAGTCAGCAATCTAGACAAGCAATCAAGATATTTAGATGTTTAGACGTCCATTTGTTGACTGGACGGCTAGAGGTCTGTAACCTTGATCACAGTTTTAAAAGAGGTATTACAAAAACTGCCATGACAACATCAGCAAACACCACACCGCAGCCCTCTGCGCTTGCACTCCTCCCCCTACTATTATTCTTAACCCTTTTTATTGGGGCGGGCGTTTATTTCACTTTAGAGGGCGCGGACTACGCGTTTTATCAACTCCCCGCGCATGTGGCGATTCTGCCGGCCGTGATGCTTGCCATTGGCTTGAGCCGTGAACGTTTGAACACCGCCATCGAACAGTTTATTCGTGGTATGGGACACGGTGACATCATCGCCATGTGCTTAATTTATTTGCTCGCCGGCGCGTTTTCCGCGGTGGCCGATGCGACGGGCGGGGTCGACGCCACGGTAAACCTAGGATTGGCTCTTATTCCAGAGAGCTTAATCTTGCCTGGGTTGTTTGTGATTGCGGCGTTTATCTCAACGGCAATGGGCACCTCGATGGGCACCATTGCCGCGTTGGCACCGTTTGCATTGAATATGGCGACAGCCACGGGGCAGGCACCAGCCGTGATGGCCGGAGTGCTGCTAAGTGGCGCCATGTTTGGTGATAACCTTTCTTTTATCTCTGACACCACCATCGCTGCGACGCGCTCACAAGGCTGTAGCATGCGTGACAAGTTCAAAGAGAACGTGGGGATAGCCATTCCCGCCGCCATCGCCGCGATTATTCTGTTTGTGTTTAACAACCAAAGCGCACCCGTCGACGCACCAGAGAGTATTAACTATTTGGCGGTATTACCCTATTTGTCGATCATTGTGTTGGCGTTAGCGGGATTAAACGTGTTTGTGGTGCTCACCGCGGGGATTGCATTGGCGTTGTGTGTGGGCTTAATGAGCACCCCAGATTTCACCGTGATGACCTTCAGCCAAGAGGTCAAAGCGGGCTTTGCCAGTATGCAAGAAATCTTTGTCCTGTCGCTAATGATTGGCGGGATAGCGGAGCTAATGCGTTGTCAGGGTGGGCTGAGCTTTTTAACCCAGGCCGTGAACCGTGTGATCGCTCGGTTTGAGAAAAACCGCGGCGCGCATCACTCCCGTGCAAGCGAGTTTGGCATTGCCTTGCTGGTGTCTTTTTCTAACCTGTGCACCGCTAACAACACGGTCGCCATTGTGGTCTCAGGGCAAGTGGCGAAAAACATTGCCAGCGAGCACTCGGTGCCGGCGAAACGCAGTGCCAGCTTGCTGGATATCTTTTCCTGCGTGGTACAAGGCCTGATCCCTTATGGCGCACAAATCCTGCTCCTTGGCGCGAGCTTTGGCTTGTCGCCTTTGGTGATTGTTAGCCATTCTTACTATTGTTTCTTCCTCGCCGCGTCTGCATTGATTGCGGTGATTAGCCGCCGATGGTGGCAAGCGCGTCGCGCTTAATCGCGACGGTTGACACATCACGGCGCTGTCTTTTCTTGTCTAGATAGGTAAGCAAAGGCTGCGCCGTTTTTGATCTGTCTAGAGTGCAGGCTCTAGAAATTTTGTCTCGATCACCAAAGTCGCCTTATCTAGGCGTTGTAAGGTGATCGTAGCAACAAAAATATGAAATCACTCAGCACCATAGCATCAATTCTTTTAGACTAGATAGCGTTTTATAACCACCGACAATGATGTCGATGGTGGTTTATCCATCGCTAAAAAGGTCTATGATCATGAAGGAACGTCTTTGTTTAAAGGCAGCGGTCAGCGCTGCATTAATTGCATCATTGGCAGGCTGTGCCAACTCTGGTTCAGAGACACAAGAGCAAGGTTGGGCGCCAGATACCACTTATAAACTCACCATTCTTCATACCAACGATCACCACGGTCGTTTCTGGCACAACCGCTATGGCGAATACGGCATGGCAGCACGTAAAACCCTAATTGATGATCTGCGCGCAGAAGCCAAAGCGGAAGGCAGCGAAGTACTGCTACTATCGGGCGGTGACATCAACACGGGGGTACCAGAGTCAGATTTGCTGCAAGCGGAGCCTGATTTTAAAGGGATGACCCAAATTGGTTACGATGCGATGGCCATTGGTAACCACGAGTTCGATAACCCGCTTAGCGTGCTTGAACAGCAAATGCAGTGGGCTGACTTCCCGATGCTCTCTGCCAACATTTACGATAAAGAAACCGGTGAGCGTAAGTATCAGGCTTACGAGATGTTTGAGCGCAATGGTCTGAAAATTGCGGTTGTGGGTCTGACTACCGAAGATACCGCCAAAATCGGTAACCCAGAATACATTGGCTCGCTCGACTTCCGCGACCCGAAAGCCGAAGCGAAAAAAGTGATCGCCAAGCTGAAAGAAACCGAGAAGCCTGACATCATCATCGCCGCGACCCATATGGGTCACTACGCCGACGGTAAGAGCGGCGTGAATGCCCCAGGCGATGTGGCGCTAGCACGTTACATGGATGACGGTGACCTCGACCTTATCATCGGCGGCCATTCACAAGAGCCTGTGTGTATGGAAGGCCCGAACATGTATAACAAGAGCTTCGAGCCTGGGGATGCATGTACGCCAGACCAACAAAATGGCGCGTGGATTATGCAAGCCCACGAATGGGGTAAGTACGTAGGTAAAGCGGAATTTGAATTCCAAAACGGCGACCTTAGCCTTGTTAGCTATGACCTGATCCCGGTTAACCTGAAGAAGAAAATTAAGGTTGATGGCGAGAAAAAACGCGTCTTTATTCAAGATGAAATTGAAAAAGACCAAGCGCTGTATGATTTCTTGAAGCCTTACCAGGACAAAGGCCAAGAGAAGCTGAGCGTCAAAATTGCCGAAAGCAACGGTAAGCTTGTGGGCGACCGCAACATTGTGCGCTTCCAGCAGACCAACCTAGGCCGTCTAATTGCCACCGCTCACATGGAGCGCGCCAAAGCAGACTTTGCGGTCATGAACTCAGGCGGTGTGCGTGACTCTATCATTGCCGGTGACATCACCTATAAAGACGTGCTCAAAGTGCAGCCGTTTGGCAATATGGTCACCTATACCGACATGAGCGGTAAAGAAGTGATGGATTACCTCAATGTGGTGGGAACCAAGCCAGTTGATTCGGGTGCCTACGCGCAATTTGCGGGTCTGTCGATGGTCGTTGAAGACGGTAAAGTCCATGACGTGAAGATTGGCGGTGAGCCTATTGATATGGATAAAACCTATCGCTTCACCGTGCCAAGCTTTAACGCTGCGGGCGGCGACGGTTATCCAAAACTGACTAACCACCCTGGTAACGTCAATACTGGCTTTGTTGATGCAGAAGTATTGAAAGACTATCTGGAAGACAACAGCCCAATCGATGTCAACGACTATGCGCCACAAGGTGAGATCGTTTACAAATAAATGGATGTAAGATTGCCAGAAGAAAAAGCGGTACCGATGCGGTGCCGCTTTTTTTATGTAATCATTAGTGACGGGTTAACAAATAAGTGGCAAAAACGATGACGCCTGCAATCAAATTAGCAGAAAAACAAAGCATTGCGTTTGAAGTTCACCAGTACCAGCACGATCCCAATAACCTTAACTTTGGTGAAGAAGCTGTCCAAGCGTTAGGGCAAGACCCCGCTCGGGTATTCAAAACATTATTGTTTTGTATTAATGGTGACAGCAAGCAGCTGGCGGTGGCGGTTGTCCCCGTCAAAGGTAGCCTCAACCTAAAAGCCGCTGCCAAAGCCGCGGGTGGCAAGAAAGCAACCATGGCCGATCCGCAAGTGGCCCAGCGCACAACAGGCTACCTGGTCGGAGGGATCAGCCCCCTAGGCCAGAAAAAGCGGCTACCGACGCTTGTCGACCGCTCCGCGCAGCAGTTTGAGACTATTTGTGTCAGTGCTGGGCGGCGTGGACTGGAAATCGAACTCTCACCGGACGATCTGCTGTCTTTGACGGCGGGGCAATATGCCGCGATTGGCGATTAAATAAGAAGGATACACAGATGACTCTTACCATTTGGGCGTCGCTCGCGTTGGTTTGCATGCTTGGGGCGATGTCGCCCGGGCCGAGCTTGGTGGTAATGGCAAAGCATAGCCTTGCCAATAGTCGCTTACATGGCATTGTGGCTTCATGGGCGCATGCCTTGGGGGTTGGCCTCTACGCGCTAATTACGATGTTAGGGTTGGCGGTTATCTTTAAACAATCCCCGTTGCTTTTTACCGTCATTGCCTACGCAGGCGCTGGCTATCTCGCTTGGCTAGGAGTGAAATCATTGCTCAGTAAAGGCGGGGTGGCAGCTAAATTAGAAGCGGGACAACCCGCCAGTTTAGGCGAGGCGGCACGCGATGG
Source organism: Salinivibrio sp. IB868 (assembly GCF_001995655.1). NCBI lineage: Bacteria > Pseudomonadati > Pseudomonadota > Gammaproteobacteria > Vibrionales > Vibrionaceae > Salinivibrio > Salinivibrio sp. IB868. The sequence goes on along the minus strand of NZ_MUEW01000005.1, from coordinate 127,332 downwards.
GGCGATGATCTCGATGCTCAACCCAAAGCTGGCACTATTTTTTATTGCCTTGTTTAGCCAGTTTGTTGCGGTGGGCACGGACTTATTTAGTCGTAGTGTGATTGTGCTGACGCCATTATTGATTGATGGGCTTTGGTACACCTTGATAGCCTTTTTGTTATCTAGCCCTGCCATTGTCGACAAGCTACGTCACCACGGCGCGTGGGTCGATAAGCTCTCAGGTGTGGTATTGATTGCGCTGGCCGTGCGTGTGGTGGTTACGCTGCAATAGTGAGGCGAGCCAGAGGCAACAAACGGACGCGTTAATAAAAAGACTGGCAAGTGGCCAGTCTTTTTGCTTTTAAGGGCGGTGGCTTAAGTGACGTTCGCGGGTTTCTAGCTTTTTCTCTTGGCTTTTTTTGAGCATCACATACAACGCACCGGTGCCGCCTTGATGACGGAGTGCCGAGTGGTAGCAGAGCACATCTGAAATTTGTTGTAGCCACTGACAGACATAGCTTTTCATCATTGCCTGTGGGTTACTGCGCTCGCCTTTTCCATGCACAATAATCACGGTGCGCACATCCATACGCTGGCATTGTTTTAAAAAACGTAAAATTTCATCTCGGGCTTTTTCCAATGACATCTTATGCAGGTCGAGCCTTGCGTTGACGTCATATTTTCCCAGTCTTAGTTTACGAAACACGCCATCCTGTACGCCATCGCGTTTGTAAGCCATCACCTCGTCGGGCTTCACCATCTGGGCGTACTCGAGCGACAGGTATTCAGGATCGCTGTTTGCCAGTTTCTGTGCGGCCTGTTGGCGTGCAAGCTGGGCCTCAGTGGGCTGATGCGAGCCTGTTTGCTCCTCAACCTTGTCCTGCTTGATGGGCGCCACATCTGACATCATTTCTCGAAACAGCTCAAACTCGTTTTTATCACTCATCACTACAGTGCCATGTGCGTCGTGGAGTCATTTGGGGACAGTATAAACGAAAATAAAAAAAGAAACCTAGAGCCACACTCTGTGACCAACCATGCAACTCCAGGTTAAGCAATTATGCTTAAAGATAGGTAGGCAATAAAACAGGTTATTGAGGTTTGGAAGTCATCACTTTGTAGACAAAATAGCCGCCGAAAAAGCTGATCAGGCCAAATGTACAGATGATGACAATCATGGATGACAAGCCCACGGCGTTGCCGAAAAGTAGATCAAGCCAAAAGTCCATAGTCTGTACCCTCGTGTCCGTTAATGTAGGGTCAGGATGCCAATAGGAAGCGGGTTGAATACTGATCAGGATCAAGAGAAATGTCGAACAAATTATCAACATTTGTTAACAACGATCCGATCACAAACTGCGCGCAACTGATGCGAGTTTCACCGTTTAATGCGCTTAAGTGAAAAAATACACGGCGAGGGCTTGAGGTTTCGCGGTGCTTGAGTATGATAGGCGACCTCAGCAGGCAGGATGCACTTAAACGCATACTAAGCTGCTTGACAAGTTTGATACCTATTCGTAAAACTTGTCAGAGATGTCGGTGAATAGCGCAGTTTGGTAGCGCATCTGGTTTGGGACCAGAGGGTCGGGGGTTCGAATCCCTCTTCACCGACCACTATTTAGGTAGTGGAGAGCGCGTTTGGTCGGGGGCCGGAAGCCCGGTCGCATCAAATCCCTCTTCACCGACCATTATTTTGAAACTGAGTGATCGAAGGTTACTTGGTTGACGTAAAAAGCATTAACGGTGAATAGCGCAGTTTGGTAGCGCATCTGGTTTGGGACCAGAGGGTCGGGGGTTCGAATCCCTCTTCACCGACCAACAAGAAACCCCAGCCTTTTGGCTGGGGTTTTGTCGTTATAGTGGCAGGGTGTTTATGGTTTTGGGTAATGCTGGAAGGCTTGCGTGTTGCCTGCGTCATCAAACGCCATCACCGTGTAGGGCTGGTGACGGTCGCCATATTCCATGCCTGGCGAGCCGATCGGCATGCCAGCGACAGCGAGACCTTCTAACCCAGTATTGGTAGCGAGTAGCTTTTTCACCTCTTTGGCTGGTACATGCCCTTCAATCACATAGCCGTTAATACGTGCGGTATGGCACGATTGCATATCGGCAGGTACGCCCATCTCTTGCTTGATGGACGCCATATCATCATGTGGCTTGACCTCTAGCTCAAAACCGGCTTGCGCCATGTGCTCAACCCAATCGTCGCAACAGCCACAGCTGGGCGATTTATACACCACGCCGCTCGCGGCCATCGCTGAGGCACTCATCAGGCCCACTGTCGCTGCAAGTAATTGTAAACGCTTCATTATCGCTCCTTGTTATTTGTCGTCTGATTTTATTTTGAAAAAACGTAGTCGATTGGCGTTGGTGACAACCGTAATCGAAGACAGCGCCATCGCGCCCCCTGCGATAACTGGGCTGAGCAACATGCCAGTGAAGGGATAGAGGATGCCGGCCGCGACTGGGATCCCTAAGGTGTTATAAATAAAGGCCCCAAAGAGGTTCTGCTTCATATTGCGCACGGCGGCTTGAGACAGAGCAATCGCGTTGGCCAATGCCCCCAGGTGCTGGTGCATCAAGGTGATTTGCGCACTTTCTATGGCAATATCACTGCCACTGCCCATGGCGACACCTACATCCGCCTGAGCAAGAGCGGGGGCATCGTTAATGCCATCGCCGACCATCGCCACACGCTTGCCTTGCTGTTGCAGCGCTTGAATTTGCTCGGACTTACCATCCGGAAGTACACCTGCAATCACATGATCAATGCCTAGCTGACGACCAATGGCATTGGCGGTGTCAGGGTGGTCACCAGAGAGCATGATCACTTCGAGCCCTTGCGCTTGCAGGTTGGCAACCGCGTCAATGGCATCGTCACGAATAGGGTCACTGACGCCAATCAGCGCTTGCACACTGTCTGTATTGGCAAGATAGATGGCGGTCTCGCCACGCTGAGTCATGGCGTCGATGTCGCTTTGATGGGAGGCAGTCTCGATCCCTTGTGCGTCCATCCAGGCTTGGTTGCCAATGAAGTAGCGCGCCCCATCGATCTGCGCCTGGATCCCTTTGCCAGATTCGCTGTTAAAGTCGTTTGATGTTGGCAGCGAGAGATCCTGTGCCTTGGCATAATTAACAATAGCCTGCGCCAGCGGATGCTCAGAATGCTGCTCCAGCGAGGCGGCGATCGCCATTAAACGTTCTTGGTCGCCGTTAATCGCTTTTACATGGGTGACTTCGGGTTGGCCGCGTGTCAATGTCCCGGTTTTATCAAACACTAGCGTGTGAAGTTTGGCCGCGGTTTGTAGCGCATCCGCATCACGAATTAATACCCCGACTTCGGCGGCGCGACCCACCGCAGCAGTCACCGATAAAGGCGTGGCCAAGCCAAGCGCGCACGGACACGCGATAATTAGCACGGTCGTGGCGGTGACTAGCATATAGCTGACCGACGGCTCTGGGCCGACAACATACCAGATAGCCGCCGTGATCAGCGCAATGGCCACTACGATGGGCACAAACACCGCGGAAATGCGATCGGCAAGCTTGGCCAGCTCAGGTTTACTGCTTTGGGCTTCGCGCACCAAATCGATAATACGCGCCAGCATAGTATCGCTACCGACGCCGGTGGCTTTAAACGTCAAGCTCCCTTTTTGGTTGACTGTCCCCGCGTGCAGCGTGTCTCCCTGCTGTTTGCTGACCGGCACGGGCTCACCTGTGAGCATCGACTCATCAATATAGCTGCTGCCTTCGACCACTTCGCCATCTACCGGCACTTTCGCCCCCGGTTTTACCCTAAGCGTCATCCCTTGTTTGACTTCATCAAGCGGACGCTCTGTCTCCTGGCCGTTCTCGATAACCAGCGCCGTGGGCGGCTGCAAATCAAGCAGCTGGTCAAGCGCTTTGGAGGTGTTGGCACGTGCGCGTGCCTCAATCGCATGGCCTAGGCTAATCAAACCAATGATCATCGCTGAGGCTTCAAAATACACATGCCGTGCTTGTTCAGGGAATAATGCCGGTGCTACGACGACGGCGGTAGAATACAGCCATGCTGCGCCCGTCCCGAGCGCCACCAAGGTATCCATGGTGGCACGTTTGTGCTTCAGTGCCTGCCAAGCATTGGCGAAGAAATGACGGCCCCCGGTGGCGAGCAGCAAGAGGGTAAGGATAGCCACCGCGCCCCACGCCCACTGATCTTGGCTGGATTGAATGGTCATGCTGCCACCGAATATCCCCCAAGCCATAATTGGGCCACCAAGACCTAAGCCAGCTATCGTACTGCGTTTAAAGTTTTTTAACTCGGCGGCTTGTTGGTGCTGCTGGCGCTCGCGGCGGTCATTATCATCCTCGACTTTTTCTGCGCCGTAGCCAGCGTTCTCCACCGCGTCAACTATAGCATCAGGTGAGGCATTGCCTTTTACAATCGCACTGCGTTCGGCCAGATTAACGCTCACATTGGCCACGCCATCAACGCCACTAATCGCGTTTTCCACACTGCTTACACAGCTGGCACAGGTCATCCCAGACAATACGTATTGCTGACGGCTCACGTTGGAGGTTGCTTTCACGGTGTCATCGCTGGATGAATGCGCTTGTTCAGAGCGAGAGGCGGCGGAGCGGTTGCGTGCACTGTCACTGGGCTTGGCGTTTAACTCTGGCCCACTGACCGTGTCTGAGGCTGTGTGACTACCGGTTTCAGTGTTTTGGTTATCGTCGGTGGCAAGCTCAGCCTGATAGCCGAGCTGGTCAACCAGCTCAATCAGCGTATCAGCGCTCAAGCTGGTGTGCACATGAGCCTCAGTTTTACTCACTGAGTGAGAAAACACCGTGGGCTGCTCGTCCAGTGCCGCTTCGACTTTGGCCACACAGCGGCCGCAGTTTAGCCCGCTTAAGGCCAAGTGATAATGCTCGCCGACCTGATAGCCGAGCGCTTCAATCGCGGATACCGCCTGGCGAAGTGGGTACTCGGTGCTTTCACCCAGGGCCTCTAACGACACTGACTGGGTGTCAATCTCTTCAATACGAATCCCGTCGATACCCTCAAGTGCTTTTGTCACTTTTTTCACACAGCCTTGGCAGCTTAAACCACTAAGCGGCAATGTGTAGTAGGTGATGTTAGTGTCGGTGGTAGTCATTGCCTCTCCTTATCGCCTGACATGATTCGATGTTGGCGATTGTCGCAATTTTCGTTAGGCTAAACTGTAAACCTTATAGCTACTGGAAGGTCAAGCGAGCAAAATGAAAATTCAACAAGTGGCAGAGAAAACCGGCCTAACTAGCAAAACCATTCGTTTTTACGAACAAAAAGGGCTGATCACCCCGCCGCATCGGGCGGAGAATGGCTATCGGGACTATCGCGCGCAGCACGTGAGTGAGCTGCAAATGATCCGTCGGGCGCGACTGGTGGGGTTTACCTTAGAAGAAAGTGCGGATTTGTTAGCGTTGTCGCGCGATCCGTCGTTACGCAGTGCCGATGTCAAAGCGCGCGCCGAGACAAAATTGGTAGAGATTGATGAGAAAATGGCAGAACTGGCGGCAATGAAAACCACACTGCACGCCTTAACGCAGGCTTGTCCGGGCGATGGTGACGCGCAGTGCCCGATTATCGAAGCACTGCGCGGTGACAGTGAGCTAGGCGAGTTGGACGCCAGCCCCTCAAGTTGTTGTGCATCAGGGGATGAATCGCCCGTGACAAACTAACATTTAGTAAAGCAGCGAATAGAGCTGACGACGATAACGCGACGCCACCTCATTGCCTTGGCCGAGCGCGGTAAGGATGTCCATCAGGGTTTTCTTAGCTTCACCCTCGGCATGATTCATGTCGCGGCGAAGAATGTTCATCAGCAGCTCAAGCGCTTCTTCACTGCGATTGATCTGATTGAACTGCACTGCCAGCTCATAGGCGACGTTGGCGTCGTCTGGGTTTTCTTCGAGTTGAGCTTGAAGACGGCGGATTTCAGGCGCATCAATCGCTTGGTTATGTAGCTCAATCTTGGCGACCAAGCTTTTGTAGGTGGCATCTTGATCTTGCATCAGCACGGTATCCAGCAGCGCTTGCGCCGCATCAAACTGATGAGTCTCGACCAAGCATTCCGCCATCGCCAGTTTGTACTCACCCTTATCGCCGTGACTGGTTTCCAGCGGCTTTAAAATCACCAAAGCATCGGTGTAATTGCCTTCGGCCATAAGCTGACGCGCTTGCTCGAACGCTTGATCTTCTGGGCTTGGAAGGTGCTTGTTCAGCATCTCGCGTACGGTTTCTTCATTTTGCGGGCCAGCGAGGCCATCCACAGGTTGACCGTCTTTAAACAGCGCCAGGGTTGGCAGCGCACGCACGCCAAATTGCGCGGCAATCAGCTGCTGCGCTTCGCAATCGATGGTCGCCAGTGTGAAGTTGCCGTGACTGTCGTGAGCAATTTGTTCAACCGTGGGTTTAAGCTCCACGCTTTCGGGCATCATGCTTGCCCAAAAGTACACCAGCACCGGCGTGCGAGACGACGACTCGAGAATCTGCTGAAAATTATGCTCGGTTAATTCGACGATATAGTTTGCGTTCATCATGGATCCTGACCAAGTGGATTTGCTTTAAGGGTGGGGGCAAACGTGCAGAAATTCAAGCAACTGGGCGTGTATTTGGGCGTGTTATTACGGTTCTGACCAAAGGCGAAAGGGATTAAAAAGAGAAAAAACGAAAAAGCCACCGGAGGGTGGCTCATTTCGTCGGTCTGCAAGCGAAGTCATTACAAAACAAGTGCGAGTTACAACACGAGCACCACGCACAAAGCGACGCTCAAGCAGAGCCAGTTCAATTGATGCAAGGTCATCAGCCGGCTCCTTTATGATTGTTATCGAGGGTGTTGCGTTATTGGCGGATAATGTTCTAACGGACGTTTTCCACCAGTGACGGTCAGATTAGCGCTCGTCTATGACAAACGTATGACAAATGCGACAGCAACCACGCTTTTTTGGCGTTTTTTTCGCTGTTGCATCAACCGCCTTTGAGCAAGACCCGATCCAGCCAGCGGCTGGGAAGGAGCCGTTTGAGGATTGCCATCCACACTGTCGGTTGAGTCACGCGATAACGTATTTTGGGGCGAGGCGAGAACAAGGCATGCGTCAGTGGTGCGACAAGCGCGTCAGCGGGCAACGTATATTTGTTGCCACCTTCGTCTGCCGCAAGGCGGTCAAGTTGGGCTTGGTAGGCCTGTTGATGGCGGCTTTTATTAGGGTCTACCCAATGTTTAAAGGCGCTGAGTGCATTGGCACGAAACGCGGTTTCAATCGGGCCGGGCTCAATCAAGCTTACCTTAATCGGCGTGTCGCTAAGCTCTAAGCGCAAGGTATCGGTCCAGCCTTCGAGGGCAAATTTGCTGGCGTTATACGCGCCACGGTATTTCAATGCCACGATACCCAGCACCGAGCTATTTTGCACAATGCGTCCCTCGCCATAATTAAGCAGCATCGGCAACAAGGCTTGGGTTAAATGGTGCCAGCCAAACACATTGGTCTCAAACTGAGCGCGTAAGGCGTCGGTGGGCAAATCTTCCAGCGCGCCCGGTTGGCCGTAAGCGCCGTTATTAAACAGTGCAAAGAGTTTGCCGCCTGTCATTTGCTCGACGGTTTCGACCGCTTGGTTGATGCTGGCCGTGTCTGACACATCTAACTGAATACAAGTTAGGCCTTCTTGCTGTAAACGGCTGACATCGTCAGCCTTTCGGCAACTGGCGATCACCGTGTGTCCTTGCTCATGCAAGGCTTTGGCGCAGGCATAGCCGATGCCGGTAGAACAGCCGGTGATTAAAATGGCGTTATTCAGCGGTGAGGCAGTGTCCATAAGATCCTCATTCATGATTCGGTTGCGTCAGACAAGTAAGGCGCGAGTTTTTCTGCCATAAAATCGGCAATCCAAGGTTGTGCTTCTGGCATCGGGTGAATGCCATCATCACGCATCCATTCAGGCTTTTGGATCACAGTCTCCATAAAAAAGGGCAGCAAGGGGGTTTGTGTTTGCTCTGCCAGTGTAGGATAAATATCAGCAAATCCTTGTGCATAGCGCTGACCATAATTAGGCGGGATTTGGATTTGCACCAACAAAGGCGTGGCATCGGCGGCGCGGGTTTGAGTGATCAATTGCTTAAGGTTGTCTCGTATACGATTAAAGGGCCAACCGCGTAGGCCATCATTGCCGCCGAGCTCAATCAGCACCCATTCTGGCTGGTGGCGTTCTAATAATTGCGGCAGACGCTGCAGGCCATTGGCGGTAGTGTCGCCGGAAATGCTGGCGTTAATCACCTCAACCTCGACATCGTGGTCGTTGAGCGCGCGCGGCAACTTAGCAGGCCAGGCTTGTTCAGCCGCCATTTGGTAGCCAGCGCTTAAGCTGTCACCAAGGACAAGGAGCGTTTGTGCACTGGCACTGCTCACCCACAAAAAACACAACAAAGTAAGGATGCGTAACATGGCCTCTCCTGTTATTCGAGCCGAAAAAATTGCAAAACATGTCGTGACACGCGAACAGCCGCTTACCATTCTGCAGGATGTCTCGCTACAAATCGAGGCAGGCGAGTCGATTGCATTAATGGGCGTGTCCGGCGCAGGAAAATCCACCTTAATGACCTTGCTTGCAGGATTAGATACGCCCAGTGAAGGCGAGGTCGATCTGCTCGGCCACAAGCTTTCCACCTTGGATGAAGATGCGCGTGCGGCGCTTCGTGCCGAATCGGTGGGGTTTGTGTTCCAAAGTTTTTTACTGGTGCCGTCACTGAACGCGCTTGAGAACGTGATGCTGCCGCTCACCATTCGCGGTGAGGAAGAAGATGAAACCCGCGCCAAGCAACTGCTGGCGTCGGTGGGCCTACAAGGACGCGAAAGTCATTTGCCGTCGCAACTCTCTGGCGGGGAGCAGCAACGGGTGGCCTTGGCACGTGCCTTTATTATTCGCCCACAAGTGTTGTTTGCCGATGAGCCGACCGGCAATCTTGACCAAAAAACCGCGGCGACCATTATCGATTTATTGTTTGAGCTGAACGAAAAGCATGGCACCACCTTGGTGTTGGTCACCCACGATCCGGCGCTGGCCAAGCGTTGTCAGCGTACTTTGATGATGGACAGCGGCAAACTACAGGAGCGAGTGAATGGCGAGTAAAAACGGACTACTCAATCGCTGGGCGTGGCGCGAACTGTTACACGGGCAAATTTGGCCAGTGGCGGTGGCGCTGGCACTGATCATCACCTGTGTGTTTGCGCTGTCGGCATTGGCCGACCGCATTGAAAATGTGCTCACCCAGCAAGGGCGCAACTTAATTGCTGCCGATACCGTGTTGCGCACTCGCCAGCCGCTTACCACCGAACAAATTGAGGCGTTTAAACAAGCTGGCGCCACGGTATCTGCCCAAACCCGCTTTGGCACCATGGCGTTCAGCGAGCAAAAAATGCAGCTGGTGAGTGTAAAAGCGGTGGATAGCCTTTATCCGCTGCGTGGCGACCTAGTGCTGGAGCAAAACGGCCAAGCGATTGGCGGTGACCGACGCATTCAACCCGGTGAGCTATGGCTGTCTGAGCGGGTGTTCAGCTTGTTGGATGTGAAACCTGGCAACACCGTCTCGATTGGTAACCTCGATTTAAATGTGAGCGGCACATTGGCCGCTGAGCCGGAGCTCTCATTTAACCCCTTTAGCCAAATGCCCGCGGTAATGATGCACCGTGCCGATGTGCCGGCTGCGGGCGTGGTGCGCGAAGGCAGTCGCGTGCGTTATCGCTACTTTTTAACCGGTGACGAGCCCAGCCTTAGTGCGGCTAAAGCCAGCTATACGCTGCAAGATGGCGAGCGCTGGGTGGATGAAAATACCTCCGATCGCACCGGCGATATGCTGGATCGCAGCCGTCAGTACTTGTCATTAACCGTGGTGCTGGTGATTGTGATGGCCGCGGCGACGTTAACCTTAACTTGTCAGCACTATGCCAAAAGCCGTGCGGACTTGGTGGCGATGCTAAAAAGCCTCGGCGCTAGCCAGCAATGGGTGCGGCGCTGGTTGGCTCGGCAGTTAACCTTATTGTTTGTCCTTGCCACCGCCGTGGGGTTAGCGGCGGGTTACACCCTCGAAGTGCTCTTGCGCTTGCCGCTGACCGATGTGCTGCCCTCGCCATTACCAAGCTATGGCTGGGTGCCTTGGGTGCTTGCGCCCGGTGTCGCGCTGTTGGTGGCGCTGCCAGCCTTGGGGGTGCCGCTGCTTAAACTGCTGGATGCGCCCGCGTTGGCCGCCGTGCAATCGCAGGCTGCCATCGGACGTCGCCGTCGTGGCACCGCGGCTGTTTTGATTGCGATACCGGTGGGGGCGCTTGCGCTGTGGGCGTTTGACAACACCTTGCTATGGACAGTGCTGGGGGCGATGGCGGTGATGATCGTCTTGCTGGCGCTGGCAGGGTTAGGCCTGCTTAGGTTGGTGAAATCACGGGTGCGTGCGCCGTCGGTCAAGCTCGCCTTAAGCCGAATTACCCGCAACAAACTGGCTAGCAGCGTGCAGTTAGGGGCGCTCGCGATCTCCTTTATGCTCTTGGCGATTATCTGGCTGCTGCGCACTGACTTGCTCGCCGATTGGGGACGGATGCTGCCGCCCGATGCGCCTAATGTGTTTGCGCTGAATATCGCCCCGAGTGAGCAGCAAGACTATGTGGGTGAACTCGACGAAGCCAGCCTAATGCGCTCCGATGCCTACCCCATCGTGCGTGGCCGGCTGGTGGGCAAAAACGGTGAGCGTTACCAGATCCCAACCGACGAGGCCGAGCGCGATGAAGCGGATGAGGCCTTGCGCCGCGAGCTTAACTTTACCTGGCGTGACAGCTTGCCGTCACACAACGAGGTGATTGCCGGGGACTGGCCAACCGAGAATGGCGTGTCGGTAGAGGCCGACATTGCCGAGCGTTTGGAGATTGAGATTGGCGACAGCCWGACTTTTAGCGTGACCGGCCAAGACTTTACCGCCATGGTGAACTCGATTCGTGAAGTCGAGTGGCGCAATATGCGGCCTAACTTCTACTTTATTTTCGACCGCGAGACGCTCGCCGACAAACCGGCCAACTGGCTGGTGAGCTTCAGGCTCGATGAATCACAAACCCCGCTGCTCAATCGCTTGGCACGGGAGTATCCGACCGTCACGCTGCTTGATTTGCGCACCATGAGCAGCCGTATTCAGTCGATTTTGCGTCAAATTGGCTTGTCGCTCTCGGTATTAGCGGGGCTGGCGGTGATCAGCGGCTTGCTGCTGCTACTGACTTTGCTGCGTATCAGCCTGAGCGAACGCCAGCAGGAGATAAACCTCTATCGCACTTTGGGTGCGAGCCGCACCCGTATTCAACGCACCTTGTGGAGCGAATACGGCGTGATGGCCTTTGTATCGGGCTTAATGGCGGTGCTTGGCGCAGAAGCGGCGATGGTCGGCCTGCTGAAATGGGGCTTTGAAATGGAAGTACGTCTGCATCCTGAGCTCTGGGCGGTGTTGCCTGTGTTGGCGGTGGCGCTGGTGTTTGTCACGGTCGCCTCGATGCTGCGTAAACTGATTGACCCGCAACGGCGTTAACGCGATAAAACATATCTGATTCGTCGATAACAAAGCGGGTATCAAGAAAATTGATACCCGCTTTTTTGTGCAGAACGGCTAGCAAGCAACACGCTGTGTGAAAGGAAAGGGCCGCTATTTAAAAAGTGACTGCATCGCTTCTTCCACCTTGGGGTGCTGGAATTGAAAGCCCGCATCCTCGAGTGCGTGAGGCAGGGCGCGCTGGCTATCGAGCAGCAAATGCGAGGCTTCGCCCATCATGGTTTTAATTGCCAGTGTGGGGACAAAGAACACATGCGGGCGTTTTAAGGCACGGGCGAGGGCCTGGCTAAAACGTTTATTGGTGACCGGCTCTGGCGCGGTGCAATTAAACGGCCCCTTGAGCTCAGGGGTGTTGAGCAGATGGATAATCGCACCGACCATATCATCAATATGAATCCACGGCATGTATTGCTGGCCTTTGCCAATTGGGCCGCCCAACCCGAGTTTATACGGCAGCATCATCCGCTTTAGCGCACCACCTTCAGCGCTTAACACCACGCCGGTACGCAGCAAGCACACCCGCGTTTGTTGCGACGCGCCTTTTAAGGCAATTTTCTCCCACTGATGACACACATGTTGGGCAAAATCATCGGCATGGACCACCAAGGTCTCATCAAAGCTGCGATCTTGCTGATCGCCGTAATAGCCTACTGCCGAGCCGCTAATAAAGGTGTGTGGTGGGGTGCTGCTGGCATGAATTTTCTCCACCAGTTTTTCGGTTAGCCCCCAGCGACTGGTGCAGATAATCCCTTTTTGCTGCTCACTCCAGCGTTTATCGGCAATCGGCTCACCCGCCAAATTAATAATGGCATCAATATCATTGAGGTGAGGGAGGTCATCAAGCCGCTCTAACGGGGTGACCTTATCGCCAAAGCACTGGGAGACCTTTTGCTTGGAGCGGGATAACACAGTGATCTGATGCTCGGTCAGCAAGCGTGGAATTAACGCCTGACCAATCAGGCCAGTGCCGCCAGTGATTAAGAGTTTCATGCCTGATGTCCTAACGTCGAGTAATGGTGATTATTACTAACGCTAAGAGGGTTTTAGACTTAGCGCAAGTGATTGCTTTGTATCCTGTTACGTGCCGCAACCAAAATCGGTTTGATCGCGCAGTTTTCTCTTCTGCTCCTCGCACCCCAAATTGGGAGTGCTAACATTAATAGGCACATAAAAGGTGTGTTTTTCATTCTATTGCGCAGGGAGTCATGTCGCCTACATGCAAGCGTTATTCAAATCATTGCTAGGAAGCTTTCGCGATCTCTTACCTATCATCCTAGTGATTGGCTTTTTTCAAGTGATTGTTCTGCAACAACCGTTGCCTAACTGGATATCCATCACCTTTGGGTTGGTGCTAGTGGTCGTCGGGCTGACCTTATTTGTATATGGCTTAGACATGGGGCTATTCCCGATTGGCGAATCCATGGCGCACTCCCTTGCCCATAAAGGTAGCTTAGGCTGGTTGATTGCGTTTGCGTTTTTGCTCGGCTTTGGCACCACCATTGCCGAACCCGCACTCACCGCGGTGGCGGCAGAGGCGGCAGATGTCGCCGCCAATGGCGGGATGATACACACCAGCGAAGCGGCCAAAGACAACTATGCCAACGGCCTGCGGCTAACCGTGGCGCTCTCGGTTGGGTTTGCGATTGTACTGGGTGTGGTGCGAATCATGAAAGGCTGGCCGATCCACCGTTTGATTATTGGCGGCTATTTGCTGGTGGTGGCGATGACCATGGTCGCACCGCCGAGTATTATCGGCATTGCCTATGACTCAGGTGGGGTGACCACCTCGACCATCACGGTGCCATTGGTCACCGCGCTCGGCGTGGGACTGGCGACCGTGATCAAAGGGCGTAATCCTATGGTGGATGGCTTTGGCTTGATTGCCTTTGCCTCTCTGTCACCGATGATCTTCGTGATGGCCTACGGCATGGTGGTGGCATGAACAATCCACTCACCCTGTTTCTCGACACCTTTTTCTCCACCGTGCGCGATGTGATCCCGATTATCGCGATCATCTTTGGCTTTCAGCTGTTTGTATTGCGCAAAGCGCTCAACAACCCCAAACGGATCTTTCTCGGCTTTTTCTATGTCATTCTCGGCTTGAGCCTGTTTTTAATGGGGCTCGAGTTGGCGCTATTCCCACTCGGTTCGTCGATGGCCGAGCAGCTTACTGCCCCCGATTTTGTCGGCGCAGCGCTCAAAGCAGGCGGCGAGATTAACTGGCAAGCCTATTACTGGGTGTATCTGTTTGCCGCAGCGATTGGCTTTAGCACCACGGTGGCTGAACCCTCATTGATCGCAGTGGCGATTAAAGCGGCCAAAGTGTCGGGCGGGGCGATTCGGGTAAACGGTTTACGTGCCTCAGTGGCACTGGGCGTTGCCATGGGGATTGCTTTGGGGTGTTACCGCATTGTGGTGGGCGATCCGCTCCATTATTACATCATCACCGGCTATGTGGTGGTGGTGATCCAAACCTATTTTGCCCCGCCGTTTATCGTGCCTTTGGCCTATGATTCTGGAGGGGTGACCACCTCAACCGTGACCGTGCCCTTGGTGACGGCGCTGGGGTTGGGGCTAGCCTCTACCGTACCGGGAAGAAACCCGATGCTCGATGGGTTTGGCTTAATTGCGTTTGCCAGTTTGTTTCCGATGATCACCGTGATGGGCTATGCCCAAATCACAGCCTATTTACAGAAAAAGCACGCACAGCGTTCATCGTAAGGAGAGCCTATGCGGTTCAAATTAATCATGGCGTTTATTGAAGATGCCAAAACCGATGCGGTGCTCGATGCCGCCAGACAAGCCGGCGCTACCGGCGCGACCATTATTAACAACGCGCGTGGCGAAGGCTTGGTGAAAAAGAAAACCTTTTTAGGGCTGACGCTGGATGTGCAGCGGGACGTGGCCATCTTCCTGGTGGAAGAGCACTTAGCGCGCACCATACTTGAAACCATTAATGACGTGGGCGAGTTTGATGCTACCTCCGGCAGTGGCATCGCAGTGCAAATTGATGTGGAAGATGCCGTGGGCGTGGCCCACCAAATGCGAGAATTAACCGAAGTGGTGAAGGACGAGTTATGAAACAACATAAAACGGTAAGAGATGTGATGCATGCCCATGCCGTGTGTATTGATGGGCTCACCACGGTCGAAGAAGCGATCCGCATTGCACGCGAACAAGAAGTGAAAGCGATTATCGTCAATAAACGCGATGAGCATGACGAATTCGGCATTGTGTTAATGAACGACATTGCCAAAAAAGTGCTCGCCAAAAACCGCGCGCCATCACGGGTGAATGTTTATGAGATTATGACCAAACCCGCGCTCAGCGTCTCTCCCAATATGAATGTGAAATACTGCGCCCGTTTATTCGAACGCTTCGGCATCAGCCGCGCCCCTGTTATCGAAAACGGCCAAGTCCTCGGCATGGTGAGTTATAACCTGATCGTGATCTACGGCATGCTCGCCGAGGAAGTGGAGAGCCAGCATAGGAAGGATTAGGGGGATAGGTGGTAAAGGTTATCTTTTAAGTTAATGGGGGAGGGCTAACTTACTACTGCCCCATTGTGAGTTAATGTTGTTCCAATTCACTAGATCTGCAGCCATAACTTGACCAAGTTTTCCTAATGCGTGATTATGTGATCAGTTGAGTATTTGGGCCTTAAGTTAGCTACTGAAAGATTGGTGCATTTAGCCAAACTAGTGAGGGAAAAGTGAGCGACTCTATAACAATAAAAGGGGTTACTAGCTACCATCCGACCACTCCACAAATTATCGATATATCAAAGCAGAACACGTTGATTTTTGGTTTAAATGGATCTGGTAAATCCACAATTTCTAACTTCTTGTATGATAGGGAAAAATTCGACAGTTGTAGTCTTAATATTGAAGGGAATATTACCCCGATAGTTTACAATCAAGCTTTTGTAGAGCAAAATTTTGTAAATAGCTCAATGCAGGAAGGTGTTTTTACATTGAGCAAAGACAATGCAGATCTTGAAGCTAGAATTGCTGAAAAGTCAAAATTGAGGGAAAAGCTCTTAGCATTATACAACGGGATCAAAGCCAAGATATCAGAAGCTGAAAAAGCTCAAGGAAAGGCGACAGATTCTGCTATCGAAGAAGTATTCAAACAAAAATATATCATCGAAAAGACATCTCTTGCACCATTTCTTGAAGGTTTTAAAAGGCCTAAAAGTAACTTTTATAAAAAAGTAAAGTCTCAAAAAGGAGTATCCCAAGACTCTATTGAAAGCCTTCAAGCTGAGTATGATTCCTTAACTCAATCTGATAAAGTGCTACCGACACTAATTGAGCTACCTTCCCCACCAAGCCTAAGTATTGAAGAGACAACTATTCTTTCGGAGCCAATTATAGGCTCATCAAGTAGTCAGCTCGCGGAGTTTATCACTGAACTCGACAACCAAAATTGGGTTAAGAATGGAAAAGAAAATTATTTAGGGAAAGAGCAAACAAAATGCCCTTTTTGTCAAAAAGATACTATAGATGATACCTTTCGCGCTGAACTTTCCTCATTATTTGACAAAACATATGATTCCAATGTGAAAAAAGTTGAAGCTATCTCTAAGTCTTATGCTGATGCTGTCACTAACTATATAGCATCCATTAAAGGGGCCTTTATCAATTGCTCGTTATATGACCCAAACTTACATAATGTTGATCCAATTATTGCCCTATTAGAGCGTGGCTATCAAGACAACCTAGACTTGATCAAATCCAAGGTTAAAACACCAAGCTTATCCATTAAAATAATTGACTATAAAGAAAGAACGGCCCCTTTAACACGTATATCTGAAGAGATAAATGAAGCCATTCAAGTGATAATAAAAAAAGCAAAAAAATTCAGGGAAAGCAAGAAAGATATTCAAGACAGGATGTGGGACTCGGTGAAATATCACACTGAGCCTATTTTCTCATTGGAAAAGCGCTTAATAGATGAAAAGTCCAGTGAAATAAAACAACTGAACGAAGAATTGAAAAGAGTGAAACAGGTTGGACAGAAAGTTGCTAGCAGAATTAGTTATCTTCGGTCAAAAACGTCAAATATTGATGATACCATTGAAAGGATTAATGTAAATTTGAAGAGTCTAGGTCTAACGAGCTTTGAAATTGTCTCTTCAACTGACCCAGAACAAAAAAATTATTTTGTGCTTAGCCGAGGGGAAAAGGCTAATGAAGGAAAAGAAGTGTTTAAGTCTCTCAGTGAAGGTGAAAAAACACTTATAACCTTTTTGTACTTTATCGAGAAATGTAACGGAAGTATGAGTAAGGATTCAGATATTGCTGATAAAGAAAAACTGATCGTTATTGATGACCCTATTTCTAGCCTCTCTCAAAACTATATCTATGACATCGCTTCTCTAATCCACACCAAAATCATTAAAGGCAGTAGATTCAAAAAGGTCATTGTGCTAACCCATAGCTTGTTTTTCTATCAAGAACTATTGAAGTTAGCCCCGCAAGGTAAAGACAGAAAAGGAAATTATAGGTTCAATGATAAATACTCACTATATCGCTTAAATAAAAAGCAATACACATGTTTACAACCGATGAATAGAGATGAATTAAAAAATGATTATCAGTCTTTATGGCAAATAATCAAAGATGTGATTGATGGTAGTGCTAACCCTGTCGTTTTGCCTAATGTGATGCGCAACATTCTTGAGTATTATTTCGGTTTTGTACATCAGAGAGATAAGCTGTCTGGTATCCTGAATGAATTAGCAGAAAGAGAGCCAGACCAAGGATACAAAGCTTTTTATCGCTACATTAATAGGAGTTCACACTCCGATCCAACGAACATGGGTTTGATGGTCGAAGTTGAGCCTCGAGCTTACTTGGAAAGATTCAAATCTATATTTGTACAGAGTCAAGACGAGGAACATTACCGTTGCATGATGGAGTTATAATGGTTACCACTAAGGTATTCAATCAACTTATCGTCTTGGCAGCGATCGGCGGTGTTTACACACTACCTCAAGCTTGCCTAGACGAAATCGAGTGTACTGACGTACATCAACGATTTTCTGTCTCATCGGCAAAATCTCCACTTATTGCCTGTGCTTGCCACAGGCAGCCTCATCACACAATGTAATAAGCTACTTCGGTTCAGTAGGCTGGAGAATTACCTAAGTGGTAACAGTACAAGTCTAATATACTTCTATTTTTGTGTAAATCGATTACATGGTTTGAATGAGGTAGATTTTAGTTACTCTTACAAATCTGAGTTATGTAGGATAGGGGGCGTTGTTGATTAGATTGCTCATGTAAAGTTCTGATATAATTATAATTACTCCTGTTGCTCAACTCGGTAGCTAACAGATATACCGAGTCTTATGACTTTGTTCATCGCTTCCAGACTCTGACAGCAGCACCGCTATAGTTACTATGACTTCATTGACTTCGAGTAACCAAGCCTCAACTCTACCCCTAATGCATCCAAAATCGCTATCAGTGTCTTAAGGTTCGGATTGCCTTTTTGGCTGAGTGTGCGGTAGAGCGTTTCTCGTGAAAGACCGGTTTGCTTGGCGATATCTGCCATTCCTATGGCGCGTGCGATCACACCCAGTGCATCGGTGATAAATGCGGGATCGCCCGTTTGCACCGCTTCATCTAAGTAGTCTTGAAGTGTTTCTTGATTGTCCAAGAACACCGCTGGATCAAATGGGTGTGTCGTTATCATCGCTGAATCCCTTTTACATCTAGCATGTGAGGTCCTGCTATCTGCCGCCGCTTTCATGCCTTCTAGTCTAGCGCTTAAGCAACGCCTGTGATCCGCTATGCTCAAATAAAAATCGATAAACCTTATCATGGTTAACGCTATCCTGTGGCTTTTCGCGCCATTCCGTCAGCCCGCCATTAACCCACATGTCTCTTTATGCGTATTTTATGTCGCTTAGTGTCAAGTTGTGGCGTGTTATTCCGGACACACTGTGGCCAGTTTAATCAAGCGACAAGAGGCCGAACATGAATCGCAGCGTCATTCTTACCTGCGCCGTCACCGGTGCGGGCGATACCACGGGCAAAAACCCCAATGTGCCAATCACGCCAAAACAGATTGCCGACAACTGTATTGAGGCGGCGCGTGCTGGTGCCAGTGTCGCTCATATTCACGTGCGTGATCCTGAAACGGGCGGTATTAGCCACAACATTGATCACTTCCGTGAGGTGATGGAGCGCGTTCGCGAATCAGACGTCGATATTGTCATGAACATCACCGGCGGTGGTGGCGGGGATTGGGTGCCGGATGCCCAAGACCCAAGCCGTGGTGGCCCGGGCACCGATATGCAAACCCCAGCCGAGCGTCATGCGCCAGTGGGCGAGCTATTGCCTGAGCTTTGTACCTTAGATTGCGGCAGCCTGAATTTTGGCGACATGGTGTACATTAACACCGCTGACTGGCTGCGTGAGCAAGCCCGAATGGTGCAGGCCGCGGGTGTGAAAGCAGAGCTGGAGTGCTTTGACTTAGGCCACGTTTGGTTTGCGCGTCAGCTGCAAAAAGAAGGTTTGCTCGAGGGCGATCCGCTGTTTCAGCTGTGCTTAGGCATTCCATGGGGCGCGGAAGCGGACACCGAAACCATGCTGGCAATGCGCAATAAGTTGCCGGAAAACGCCAACTGGGCGGCGTTTGGAATTGGTCGCCATCAGATGCCGATGGTCGCGCAAGCCATGTTGCTGGGTGGCCATGCGCGCGTGGGCTTGGAAGATAACCTCTACCTGGAAAAAGGGGTAATGGCGACCAACGGCGGCTTGGTAGAAAAGGCGAGCACCATCATTGAAAACCTCGGTGGTCGTATTATGACGCCTGCACAAACGCGCGCCGCGCTGAAACTGGTTGACCCTAAAACCGGTAAGCCGGTTGAAGGAGGTGAGCGATGAGTAAGCAGTTAGCGGTCATCGGCACTGGCGTGATTGGTAATGGCTGGATTGCGCGTGCCTTGGCGCAAGGCTGGGACGTGGTTGCTTATGATCCCGACCCACAAGCGCCTACTCGCACCCGTGCCTTCGTGGCCAATGCCTGGCCATCGTTAGAAAAGCTAGGCCTTGCTGAAGACGCAGATCCTGCCCGGTTAACCTTTGTTGATAGCCTTGAGCCGGCGGTGAAAGAGGCCGATCTGGTTCAAGAGAACGTGCCGGAGCGCATTGATATTAAGCGTGAGACCTTGGCGGCTATTGATGCGGCTGCGGCGCCAAACGCGATTATTGGCTCATCGACGTCTGGGTTTAAACCCACTGAGCTGCAGAGTGATTGTGATCATCTTCCCGGACGCGTCATCGTCGCGCATCCTTTTAATCCGGTGTATCTGCTGCCGTTGGTGGAATTGGTGGGCGGCGAAGCCACTCAATCCGATCATATCGATCGCGCCCATGCACTCTACCAAGAATTGGCAATGCGTCCCTTGGTGGTTAAGCGTGAAATCGAGGGGCACATTGCTGACCGCTTGATGGAAGCGCTGTGGCGTGAAGCCTTGCACCTGGTTAACGATGGGGTGGCGACCACCGAGGAGATTGATGCGGCAGTGGTTTATGGCTGCGGCCTGCGCTGGTCACTGATGGGCACCTTCTTAACCTTCCATCTGGCCGGTGGCGAGCAGGGTATGCGCCATATGCTAGAGCAGTTCGGCCCGGCGCTAAAACTGCCGTGGACCAAGCTGGAAGCGCCTGAGCTGACCGATGAGCTGATTGATAAAGTGGTCGAAGGCTGTGAACACCAAGCCGCGGGTCGTCCGGTCTCTGAGCTAGACCGTCGCCGTGATGCCTTCTTGGTCGAGCTTTTGGACTTGGTACAAAAATACTGGCCCGAGGCTGAAGGTTTGGAAGGGCGCATCTAATGGCACTGTTAAAGATAGACGTCGCCCCCGAATGGGTCGATTATAACGGGCACATGAACGACGCCGAGTACGCGCGTGTGTTCTCGCTGGGTGTCGATGCGTTAATGGCCACCATTGGCTTGGATGACGCAGGCCGCACCCAACATCGCTACACTATTTATACCCTAGAAACCCATTTGTGTTACCGACGTGAGGCGCATCAAGGCCAGACCTTGGTGGTCGACGTGACCGTGTTAGCGCGGGATCAAAAGCGTCTGCACGTGTTTATGCAAATGTGTGATACCCAAGGTGAGGTGCTGGCCACCAGCGAGCAGATGCTGATGGGCATCGATACGCAAACCGGTCGCCCAGCGCCGTTTCCGGATGTTGTCGCCAGCCTGATTGAGGGGCTGCCTGCCGCATCCGATCATGATTGGCCCCAGCTTGCGGGGCGTCGCATCGGTCTGCCCAGTAGGCCGTGAGCGCGTCTTCACCGAGATGGTGAGCCATCATGAGGTCCCGCCCAGCAGTCGGCTGGGCGGATAACGGGATCGCCGGCCCGACTTCCGGCTCAAGGAGGAATCATTATCGCTACTTCAACACCCCCACACTCACCCCAACGCGGTGACAGCCAGCAGGCTGCTACCTCGACCGATTATATGGTCACCGAGCTTGCGCAAGGTGGCTTCTTTCAAGGCATGCATCGCGGCATGACCATTTGTTCAGCCGTGCTGGTACTGGCGTTTGTATTGTTCACCGGCTTTCAATCCGAGACGGCCAGTGTCTTGTTTGGCACTACGCGCACCTGGATTGAAAGTACCTTTAGTGGCTACTACCTGGTCACCGTGATGCTGTTATTGACCGTGTGCGGTTTTATCGTTTTCAGCAAGTACGGTAACGTGCGGCTCGGCCCTGACGACAGTCGCCCGGAGTTTAGTAACTTCTCCTGGTTCTCGATGCTGTTCTCTGCCGGCATCGGTATCGGCATCCTGTTTTTTGGGGTGGCCGAACCGATTTTTTACCTCGATAACACCGGCGGATTTGGTTATCCCAACAACCCCCACGCTGATATGGCGGGCGCGGCTACCATTGGCTATGAGCGCGCCATCGATGCGCTGCGGGTCACCGTGTTCCACTGGGGGCTGCATGGCTGGGCCATCTATGTGATTGTCGGTATGTCGCTGGCGTATTTTGCCTACCGTAAGCAACTGCCTTTGGCCCTGCGCTCGGCGCTTTATCCTTTTATCGGCGATCGTATTTTCGGCGTCTGGGGCCATCTGTTTGACATCCTCGGGGTGCTGGGTTGCGTGTTTGGCGTGGCGACTTCACTCGGGCTTGGCGTGAGTCAAATGGCCGTGGGGCTGGAGCGCTTGATGGGTATCGCCTCTGGCTTATCGACCCAACTGGTGTTGATTGCAGTGATTTCGTTTATCTCGATTGTTTCGGCGGTCTCTGGTGTGCGCCGCGGGATCCGTATTATCTCGCAGATGAATATTTGGGTGTCGGTGTTTGTCGTTGGCGTCTTTTTAATTGGCGGCCCCACACTGTGGTTGTTCGGCGCGTTTGGTGAAACCTTACTCGACTATGCGATTAACTTTATCCCGATGGGGCTGTGGTTTGCTGATGAGCCGGGTACGGTAGATTGGCAGCAGGCTTGGACTATTTTCTATTGGGGCTGGTGGCTTGCCTGGGCGCCGTTTGTAGGGTTGTTTATTGCGCGTATTTCCAAAGGGCGCACCCTGCGTGAGTTCGTGTTGGGGGTATTGTTTGTGCCTACCTTGCTGATCTTTGTCTGGTTGGTGATTTTTGGCGGCAATGCGATTTATCAGGAGCTTTATGCCAGTGGCGGCGTGGGCAGTGCCGGCATTATTGACTTGGTCAATGCTTGGGAGTTACCAGCGGCTCTGTTTGCGGCTGCCGATGGCATTGTTGGTACGGGGACTTTCGGCTGGATACTCTCGGCCTTGATGGTGTTCTTGCTGATGAGCTGGTTTGTGACCTCGTCGGACTCGGGCACCCTGGTGCTGACGACGATTTTGTCACTGGGTGACGAAGAGCCGCCGCGGCGTTTCCGCATTATCTGGGGCGTGGTGATTGGCTTGGTGGCGGCGACGCTGCTGATGGCCGGTGGCCTTAAAGCGCTACAGACGGCGTTGATCGCCGCTGCCTTGCCACTGAGCGTGGTGATCCTGGTAATGACCGCCGGGGTGTTAATCTCACTGTTTGGTGAATCGCGCCGCTCGCTAGTCGCGGCGAAAAAATAGCGATTCGCCAAAAAATAGCGGCTTGAAGCGTCGTCCTGTGACGCTTTGAACGCAATATCCGCTCACTCCGTTGCCGATTAAGGTAGTGGGGTGAGCGCTTTTCTTTTCTTACCTCTACGGCGCTTGACGTATCTGACGCGGTGATGCGCCGTAATGGCTGCGAAACGCGCGGGAAAAGCTCGAGCTTGAATTAAAGCCACACGCCAACCCCACGGACAACACATCGAGATCGGTTTCTTTTAGCAAGTAACGGGCTCGTTCTAGCCTTAACCCCAAATACCAGCTTCGCGGGGACTGGTTTAGCTCGCTGTCGAAAAGCCGTTGCAGATGACGAAGTGAAATACCGCTGCGCTGAGCCACCTCGGCCAAAGACAGGGGGGATTCTATATGGCGCTCCATCACATCTACCGCGTCGACCAGACGTCGTCGATGGGTGCCGAGGCGGCGGGCGAGTGTCATTCGCTGCTGATCGCGCCGAGTACGAATGCGCTCGTGCACCAGCTGCTCAGAGACGTCGATGGCCAATTGGGTGCCGTGGCGACGTGCAATCACATCCAATGCCATGTCCATCGCTGCTGCGCCCCCCGCGCATGAGAAGCGTCGCGATCCCAGTTCAAATAGCTCATCTGAGGTTTTCACCTCCGGGAAGCGCTCTTGAAACGAGGGTAGGCTTTCCCAATGCAAGGTGACACGTTCCCCTTTAAGCAGATCGGCAGCGGCCAGCAAAAAGCAGCCGGTATCGAGCCCGCCGAGCGCGCACCCCGCCGCATCAAGACGGTGCAGCCAGCGCATTAAGGGGCGGCTTAGATAGGCTTCTGGGTCAAAACCGCTACACACGGCCAGCGCGGGCAGGTCATGCACCGCATCGATGGCTTTATCCGCCAGCAGTGACATGCCGTTAGACGCCTTCACCGGTTTGCCATCTTCACTGATCATTTGCCAATCAAATAGCGCTTCGCCACTGATTTGGTTGGCAATACGCAGCGGTTCGACGGCAGAGAAAAAGGCCATCATCGAGAAGCGGGGCAGTAAAAGAAAGCCGATGCATTCTGGCATCGGGCCGGTGTATTCAAGACGCATGACCGCAAGCTAAACGTGAAGAGTGATGAACTATGATGACTGGCCGCCGCTATGGGGGTCAAGTTAAGGGGGAGCGTCTTTGTCCCGATACTATCTTTATATGTCCTTTTAGCCACTTTTGAGCGTGTGGTTTGGTGCTTATTATTTCGTCACTAACGCAAAGCATAGTGACACTGGAGCGCAATCATGAAAATCACACAAATTCGTAATGCAACACAAATAATTGAATATGCAGGTAAAAAATTCCTCATTGACCCGATGTTAGCCCCGAAGGGGACGTACCCCGGCTTTGAAGGCACAGCCAATTCGCACCTATCGAACCCCACCGTTGAATTACCTTTACCGATTGAAAGTATTATCGATGTGGACGCGGTGTTATTAACTCATACGCACCCAGATCACTGGGATGAGGCTGCCGTGAACATAATCCCCAAAGATAAAACGATTTTTGTGCAACATGAGCGGGATGAGGCTATTTTACGCTCTCAAGGGTTTATCAATGTGCAGATCTTTTCTGAAGAGGTTGATTATCATGGTATTTCATTTATCCGCACGGTATGCCAACACGGCTCTGATGCTGCTTTTCAAAATGAACAAATGGCGGACAGATTAGGTGAAGTGACGGGGGTTATCTTCTCGCACGCGACGGAGGAAAAGCTGTATTTGGTTGGTGATACGATCTGGATCCCAAGTGTTGAACAAACCATGATAAAACAACAGCCAGGTGTGGTTATTCTCAACACAGGTTGGGCACATGTCCTTGGTTTCGGCCCTATTATCATGGGTAAGGAAGATGTGCTCAAAACACATCAAGTGCTGCCTGAAGCTAAAATTGTCGCCACACATATGGGGGCTGTGAATCATGCGTTGGTAACAACGCAAGAAATGCGCGCTTATGCAAAAGCAAACATGATCCATGAGTGTGTGTTTGTGCCAGAAGATGGTGAGACAGTGACCCTTTAGGGTGGGTCAATAAAGCATCATAAGATGCTGTGCTGGTGAGCAACACAGAGTAGTGCGTCTTCATTACTCTGTGTTTTAACGATGGAAATGGCCTATGTATCCCACAGACAGTAACAAACTCCCCTCGGTGGCTATTGTCGTTTTTAATCACTTTAGCCCATTTCATATTTCCGTCCCGAGTATTGTGTTTGGGCCTAGCACGTTGAATGAGGCTTATTTTGACCTCAAGTTAGTCGCAGGAGAACCTGGTCCCATTCTTTCCGATATTGGTATGGAAATTCATACTGAGCATCAGCTGGATGCGCTAGCGCACAGCGACATCATCGTCATTCCCTATTGGCGAACCATTGATGAACGCCCCAATGAAGCACTGCTTGCTGCGCTTCAACGTGCTCATGCCCGAGGCGCATTCGTTGTTGGTTTATGTCTTGGCAGCTATGTGCTTGCCTATGCGGACTTGCTGGTAGGAAGGCGAGCGTCGACACATTGGGAACTAGAACAAGACTTTAGCCAACGGTTTCCGTGTGTTTTGCTGGATACGAATGCCTTGTATGTTGAGGATAATCACGTGATCACTTCAGCAGGTACGGCTGCCGGGATTGACTGTTGTCTCTATATTTTCCGCAAGTTCTACAGCAGTACCATTGCAAACCGAGTGGCAAGAAGAATGGTCGTGCCGCCATATCGTGATGGTGGACAAGCTCAGTTTATCGACCAACCCATACCGGTGACGTCATCCGACTCTCGTATCAATGCGTTAATGGAGAATATCAGACGTAACCTCAGTCAAAAGCACTCATTGGATGTGCTCGCTGAGTCTGTGATGATGACCCGCCGCACGTTTACCAGAAAATTTAGCCGGGCGACAGGAATGTCATTTGGAGAGTGGTTGACCACCGAGCGACTAAATGTCGCTCAAGATTTGCTTGAATCTACGGACTTATCTATCGAGCAGGTTGTCGAAAAAACAGGCTTTAGCTCGGTGCTTATGTTCAGAGAAAAGTTTAAAGCGCGCTATGAAGTGACGCCTAATCAGTGGAGAAAAGCGTTTTATCGTCAATCCAATAATCAGACCTAAGTGTCAGTTGGGTTGTTCTCTGCATCAAAAAGCCCGCGCATTTCAGCACGGGCTTAATCATTTCAGTATGTTACGCGTAGTGGCTTACCAGCCTTTTACCACGGCGCCGTCAAAGATTTCCATCGCGGCGTTGTAAACCGCATCAGTTTGGTAGGCTTTAACAAAGGTTTTGACGTTTTCTGCGTCGACGTTGTCTTTGCGCGCCACAATCAGGTTCACATAAGGCGATTCTTTGTCTTCAACAAAGATGCCGTCTTTGTTTGGCGTTAGGCCCACGCCTGCTGCAAAGGTGTTGTTGATGATAGCCAAGTCCACATCTTCCAATGAGCGAGGCAGTTGTGGGGTTTCTAGTTCGATGATTTCTACGTTTTTCGGGTTCTCAACGATATCCAGTTTAGTCGCGTTAATACCTGCGCCTTTTTTGAGCTTGATGATCCCTTGCTGCTCAAGCAATACCAGTGAACGGCCTAGGTTCGATGGGTTGTTAGGCACGGCAATTTTACCGCCCTCTGGTAGATCTTCGACGCTATCTAGCTTGTAAGAATAAGCCGCAATCGGATACACAAAGGTGTTGCCGGCAATCGCAAATTCATAACCACGGTCTTTGATTTGTGCGTCCAAGTAAGGTTTGTGTTGGAAAGCATTCACGTCGACCGAGCCATCATCCAGTGCCGCGTTCGGTGACACGTAATCGGTAAAGGTCACCAGCTCTACCTCAAGACCGAGCTTTTTCGCTTCTTCCACCGCATGTTCAGCCACTTGTGCTTCTTCGCCGGCCATCACGCCCACGGTGATGCTGTTGGTATCGGTCGCGGCTTGTTCTTTCTCGCCGCAGCCAGTCAGCACCAAGGTTGAGGCAAGGCCAAGGGTGGCAAGTAGTGTTTTGATCGTGGTTTTCATTGTCTGTCTCCCTGTTTGGAACATATTCGTCATTATTGTGTTTGATTTAGCGGTGATCGGCGCGTCGCACCAAGTAATCACCAAAAGATTGAATCGCTTGCACTAAGACTACCAGCATTACAACGGTGATCAGCATCACTGTGGTGTCAAAGCGCTGATAGCCATAGCGGATGCCCACATCCCCAAGGCCGCCGCCGCCGACCGCACCGGCCATGGCCGAGTAGCTCACCAAGGTAACCAAGGTAATGGTCGCGCCATTGATGATGCCGGGTAACGCTTCCGGTATGAGCACTTTATAAATAATCTGGAACGGGTTCGCGCCCATCGCTTTGGCCGCTTCCTCTAGCCCAGCCGGTAACTCGAGTAACGCCCCTTCAACCAAGCGGGCAATAAATGGAATCGCGCCGACGGTAAGCGGCACAATCGCCGCCGCGGTACCAATCGAGGTGCCAACCACCATGCGGGTAAACGGAATAATCGCCACCAGCAAGATAATAAAGGGGATAGAGCGACCAATGTTCACTATTGCGCCGAGCACCTGGTTAACTTGCGGTTGGCCCAGCAAACCACCGGGTTTGGTCACATGCAGTAACACGCCCAATGGGATGCCAATCACAAACCCCATGATCCCGGAGGCAAACACCATGTACAGGGTTTGGCCAGTGGCTTCGAGGAGCAAGTTGATAAGGGCGCTGTTTTCATTGACCCAGTGGGTGAGTTGATCAATCAACATAGCCGAGTACCTCCGTGTTGACATGGTGCTTGTTGAGGTAAGTGATGGCGTTTTCAACCGCCTCTTTTGGACCCATGATTTCCGCAAGGAGTAGGCCGAATTTCACGCCGCCGGCGTAGTCGATATCTGAGCTTAAAATGCTGATGTCGATATCAAACAGACGCGAGATCTGGCTGATTAATGGGTCATCGACCGTCGCGCCGGTAAACTCGAGGCGCACCAAGGGGTAACTGCCTTCGAAGTATTCTTGTTGTAAGCGCTGGGCAAAATCATGCGGCACTGACAAGTCGAGGGTTGAACGAATAAATTGTTTGGCCAAGTCGGATTTGGGATGCGCAAAAATCTCGCCCACCGGGCCGGACTCGACGAGCTCGCCATCGCCAATAATAGCGACGTCGTCACAGATACGTTTGACCACATCCATTTCGTGGGTGATCAGCAAAATGGTGAGGTTGAGCTTTTGGTTGATGGTTTGCAGCAGCGACAGAATGGATTGCGTAGTGGCTGGATCCAGTGCGCTGGTGGCTTCATCACAAAGCAGAACGTTGGGGCTTGGCGCCAATGCACGGGCAATGGCGACACGTTGTTTTTGTCCGCCACTGAGGCTGGCAGGATACACATCACGCTTATCGGCCAAGCCGACCAGATCGAGCAGTTCGCTCACGCGTGTTTCAATCTCATCGCGGCTCGAGCCACTTAGCTCAAGCGGCAGGGCGATGTTGTCGAACACGGTGCGTGACGAGAGCAAATTAAAGTGTTGGAAAATCATCCCGATTTTACGGCGCGCTTGGGTCAACTGGCGGCTGGGTAGCGCAGTGAGGTTAGTGCCACCCACTTTGACTGAGCCGCTGGTTGGGCGCTCGAGCAGGTTAACCATCCGGATCAGGGTACTTTTCCCTGCACCGGAGGCACCGATCACACCAAATACTTTCCCCTTGGGAATAAATAAGTTGATGTCATTAAGGGCATGAATTCGGCGTTCCCCGAGTTCGAATACCTTGTTGAGGTTGGTTATCTCAATCATCACATGTCCTTGGCGAATAATTTGATCACAGCAGACTCACTCAGCGGCTTGTGCCACATTCTTGCTGTCGCTCTGGTTATTGATGCTATGAGTTAGTCAAAATTAAGTCAATGGATATTTTTACTTCTGGACGTCTAAATGGCAATAAGTCCAATCGCTTGGTTATAAACTCAACAGTAGGCTTGATCTCAAACGATAAAGGGCGTTTACTAGGAGCCCCTGTAGTGCTTTGTTCTGATTACGCTTTATGCCAACTGCTTTGATTGATACCACCATGCTTTCCTTGTTCATCCCGACCTTTTTTCTGGTGTCCGTGACACCTGGGATGTGTATGACCCTCTCGATGACGCTGGGAATGACCATCGGCGTTAAGCGTAGCCTGCATATGATGTGGGGCGAGTTAATTGGCGTGGGGTTGGTAGCGATTGCCTCGGTAATTGGGGTGGCGGCAATGATGCTTAACTATCCGTCTATCTTTCAGGTGTTCAAATACGTCGGTGGTGCCTATCTGGCGTTTCTTGGGGTACAAATGTGGCGATCTCGCGGGAAAATGGCCATTCCTGAGGATGATGACGCTAGCCCCAGTGAAGCATCAGCGTGGTCCTTGGCGACCCAAGGATTTGTCACCGCGATTGCTAACCCGAAAGGCTGGGCGTTTATGATCTCACTGTTGCCTCCGTTTATTAATCCTAAATTAGCGCTGCCCAGCCAGTTAAGTGTGCTGGTGTTGATTATTCTGCTGACCGAGTTTAGCTGCTTGATGTTGTATGCCAGTGGCGGTCGCACGTTGCGTCAGTTTCTGCAGCAAAGAGGCAACGTGCAACTGCTTAACCGTGTCGCTGGCACCTTGATGGTGGGCGTTGGCGTGTGGCTGGCGCTGGGGTAGGACGTGATCAATCCGTGTTACGCCCGTGATGCTCAGCGACCAAAGCGGTAAACATCGCCCTAGCGGTGGGGAGAATCGCATCGGGAAAATCATAATCGGGGTTGTGCAGTTGCGGATGATGCTCGCCACTGCCAATGCCAAATAACGTGCCCGGCCAACGGGCGAGAAACTCGGCCACATCTTCTGACCAACGCATCGGTTCATTAAGCCAATGTACCTCAACCCCTAGCGATTGCGCGGCATTGGCGACATGCTGTGTATGGTGTGTGCTGTTCTCGGCCGCGATAAAGGGCTCATGCCAGCTAAAACTGACCGTCAACCCTGCCCGAGCCGCCAGCGTGTTCACTTTGTCTATCAAGTCGGCTTTCATGGCCTGAAAGCAGGCGTTGTCATCACTGCGTAAGGTAGCCATCACGGTCGCGTGGCCGGGGGCGACGCCGTAGGCGGGCTCTCCTAACTGGGCGTGAACCAAGGTGACAAGGCTGTTGGCCTCAGGGTAGGCGTCGGGCAGTTGTGTCAGGGTATGCATCACGCCTGTCATCGCACCGGCAGGGCTAATCCCGCGTTCGGGGTAGGCGGCATGAGAGGTTTTACCGTACAGCTCAATGGCGACTCCGGTCGAGGCACAGGCAAAGGTCCCTGGGCGTACCACGATTTGATGCTGATTAAAGCCGGGGAGATTGTGAAAGGCGTAGACGTTATCAATTTGCGCGTTGGTAAGTGAGGGGGACTCGCACATCCTAGCTGCGCCTTCGCCGGTTTCTTCTGCAGGCTGAAAGGCAAGCAGCACAGTACCACGAGCGGGCGGAGTGTGGCTAAGCTCGGCAGCGACGGCTAGCAACGCCGCGGTATGACCATCATGGCCACACGCATGCATCACGCCCGAATGCTGGGAGCAATAAGCCTGTGTTCCACGCTCTTCAATCGGGAGCGCATCAAAATCGGCGCGTAGCAAGGTGGTAGGCCCTGGCGCAGCGCCTTGAATGGTGACCAGGATCCCGTGGCCGCCGACATCAGTGGCTGGGTGAAAGCCAAATTGTCGCAACTGGGCAGCGATAGTACGTGCGGTGAGGGCTTCGTGGTTAGAAAGCTCAGGGGTTTGGTGCAGGGTATGCCGTAGCGTGACGGGATCGAACTCGTTAGCCATCTTCGACTCCAAAACCAGAATGGATATGCCATGCTAGATCGCGTTTGCATGTCACGTTGTGAACGCAAACGCAAAAAAGCCAGCAACAGGTGCTGGCTTTTGTTTTATCTCGACAGGGCGTGGTGAAAATTACACTTGGCCGTTGTCTTCCGCTTGTTTCGCTTGGATAGCTGTCAGGGCCACTGTGTAAACAATGTCATCTACCAGTGCACCACGAGACAGGTCGTTCACCGGTTTGCGCATGCCTTGCAGCATTGGACCGATAGACACCAGCTCAGCAGAACGCTGTACCGCCTTGTAGGTGGTGTTACCTGTGTTCAAGTCTGGGAAGACGAACACGGTCGCTTTACCGGCAACCGGTGAATCCGGTGCTTTCGACTTAGCAACATTTTCCATGATTGCTGCGTCGTACTGCAGTGGGCCATCAATCACCAGATCAGGGCGTTTCTCTTTGGCAAGGCGGGTGGCTTCGCGAACTTTATCCACGTCAGCCCCTTTACCTGAGCTACCAGTCGAGTAAGAGATCATCGCTACGCGTGGCTCGATACCAAAGGCGCTGGCGGAATCGGCCGATTGAATGGCGATTTCTGCCAGTTGCTCAGCGTTTGGATCTGGGTTGATCGCACAGTCACCGTATACCAGCACTTGCTCAGGCAGCAGCATGAAGAAGACCGACGACACCAAAGAGGCGTTCGGGGCTGTCTTGATGATCTGCAGCGGTGGGCGAATGGTGTTGGCCGTCGTGTGCACGGCACCGGAAACCAGGCCGTCCACCTCGTTGGCTTCTAGCATCATGGTACCCAGCACCACGGTGTCTTCCAGGTGCTCTTGCGCAATCACTTCGGTGATGCCTTTGCTCTTACGCAGCTCAACCAAGCGAGCCACGTACTTGTCACGCGCTTTCACTGGGTCAATGATTTCTACGCCAGCGCCCAAGGTCACGCCTTGCTGATCGGCAACACGTTTAATTTCTTCTGGGTTACCCAAAAGCACACATTCAGCAATTTTACGCTCTGCGCAGATAGCGGCGGCCTTGATGGTGCGTGGCTCGTCACCTTCTGGCAGCACAATGCGCTTGGCGGCTTTACGCGCAAACTCGGTGAGCTGGTAACGGAAGGCGGGTGGGCTGAGGCGACGCTCGCGGTTAGAGCCAGAGCTTAGTGACTCAATCCAGTTGCCATCAATGTGGCTGGCCACATGGTCGTTCACAAACTCAACGCGCTCTTTGTCGTCAGCCGGGACTTCGAGGCTGAAGCTTTGCAGGTTGAGTGAGGTTTGCCAGGTGTTACCTGCGGTGGTGAACACTGGTAGGCCAGTTTCAAAGGCACGGTCACACAATGCTTTGAGCTGGTCAGGGATCGAGTAACCACCGGTCAGTAGCAGTGCACCGATTTCCACGCCGTTCATCGCTGCCAAGCAGGCCGCGACAATGACGTCTGGACGGTCTGCCGAGGTCACTAGCAGTGAGCCAGGGCGGAAGTGCTCAACCATGTTAGGAATAGAGCGTGCGCAGAAGGTAATGCTCTTAATACGGCGCGAGTGAATTTCACCTTCATTAATGATGGTGGCATTCAAGTGCTTAGCCATATCGCTGGCACGGGTAGCAATCAGATCGATTTTCCATGGCACACAGCCCAGTACGCGGATTGGGCTCGTGTTGAAGATCTGCATCACTTCAACGTTAGTCGGACGCGCGCCGTCTGCATCGTCAAAGATCTCTGACAGATCGGGACGGGTGCGGCCAGCATCATCCACAGGGGCATTGAGCTTGTTGATGATCACGCCAGAGATGTTGCCGTTTTTGCTGCCGCCAAAGTTGGTGCAAGCAAACTCGATACGCTCTTTTAGCTGCGCAGGGTTGTCGGTACCTGGTGTGGTCACAAAGACAATCTCTGCATCCAGCGTCTTGGCAATCTCGTAGTTGATTTGGTTGGCAAACGGATGGTTACGCGTGGTGACCAAGCCTTCAACCAGTGCCACTTCGGTGTTTTGGGTGGCGCGTGTAAAGCGTGCAAGCACTTCTTCAAGCAGCACGTCTTCTTGATCGGAACGCAGCAGATCTTCGGCCTGGTTCATTGACATCGACTCGGCGACTTTCATGTCACTGTTGGCGTGAATGATTTCTGTCGTCAGGTCAGTGACATCAGTGTCGCTACCGTGATGAGGCTGCGCAATGGGTTTAAAAAATGAGACGCGGACGCCTTTACGCTCCATCGCTCGCATCACGCCGAGGCTGACACTTGTCAGGCCGACGCCGGAGCCGATTGGGATTAGCATAATAGTACGGGACACGTTGACTTCCTCTTACTATCTGATTGGCGTGCCGGACAGGCCGGCACAAATATAAAAACGGCTGAGTGGGATCAGCCGTTGGGAATGGTCTTACAGGCCAGTTAGGCGCGCGGTGTCTTGCGCAATGACCAACTCTTCGTTGGTTGAAATCACCATCGCAGGCACGCGGCTTTCGTCTGTGGTGATCACGCCTTCACCGCCAAAGCGGGCTTTTAGGTTGCGTTCTTTGTCGACGTCAACACCCAGCAGAGATAGGCGCTCGAGTACCAATTCGCGGATTGGGCCTGAGTTCTCACCGATACCGCCGGTGAAGACAATCGCGTCTAGGCGACCATCGAGGGTCGCGGTGTAGCTGGCCACGTACTTAGCAAGACGGTGACAGAACACGTTCATCGCGCGAGTGGCTTCTTCTTTCTCGCCATAATTGTCTTCGACAAAGCGGCAGTCAGAGGTCACTTCGGTCAAGCCTTGTAGGCCAGACTCTTTGGTTAGCATGGTGTTGATTTGCTCAACGCTGTAGCCCAGTGCATCGTGCAGGTGGAAGATAATCGCTGGATCTAGGTCACCAGAGCGGGTGCCCATTACCAGGCCTTCCAACGGGGTCATGCCCATTGAGGTGTCGACGGATTTGCCGTTTTTAATCGCACAAACTGACGCGCCATTACCGAGGTGGCAGTTAATGATGTTCACTTCATCAACAGGTTTGCCAAGCTGCTCAGCGGCGGCGTTAGCGATAAAGTAGTGCGAGGTACCATGCATGCCATAGCGACGGATGCCGTGCTCTTTATAAAGGTTATAAGGCAGTGCATACAAGTAAGCTTCTTCTGGCATGGTTTGATGGTATGCCGTATCGAATACAGCGACATTTTTCAGCGCTGGGAAGGCTTTTTTCGCCGCTTCGATACCTACGATGTGGGCTGGGTTGTGCAGCGGTGCAAAGCTGGCTGCATCGTGGATCCCTTTCAGTACATCGTCCGTAATTAATGCTGACTGAGTGAAGTGCTCGCCACCGTGAACAACACGGTGGCCAATGGCACCTAGGTTCTCGGCAAGCTCAGGCTTAGAAGCCAGGATGGTATCAACAATGAAGTTAAGCGCTTCATTGTGTGCGGCACCTTCGCCGAGTTGGGCTTCATGCTTACCGTCCATCTTCCACTTGATGCGGGCTTCTGGAAGGTGAAGGCATTCGGCTAGACCGGTAAGATGCTCATCGCCTGATTGAGCGTCGACAATGGCGAACTTCAAAGAGGAGCTTCCGCAATTGAGTACGAGAACCAGCTTGGACATGTATGACTACCTATGTTTCGTAAGACAGAGTGTATTGAACAAAAAGGATAGTGGACAAACAGAGACACTACCTTTTTAAAAAAAGAATTATCTCATGCGTTGTCGCGGGGAAAGAACCATCTTTATCCGTCCTGGATAAATGAACGCTCCGTCGAGTACAACCAGATTAGGTTGCGAGACAATCGAATCCGAGCAACAATGATAAAGTGCGCTAAGGATAGCGGGACTTGATACAGATAACAAAAATTTTTTGAGCAATACTGGTTAATTTTGAAAGTTTTTAAACAGTTTGTTTAATTTTTATTGTAAAAGTTGAGTGACAGCGCCTTGTGTCACACTGAGCGAGTCACACGAGTAAGTGAGGTAGGTATGACAACGAATAAGTCAATCTGGCGTTGCCTGCAAGATGGTCAGAAGTACATGCAGGAATGGCCAATGAGAAAGGAGTTGGCACCGGTATTCCCCGAGAACCGTGTGATTACCATGACTCGCTTTGCGATCAAAGTGATGCCAGCGGTGGCGGCGATTAGCGTGTTATTACAGATGTCGGCCAATAATGTACAAGGGCTGCCGCAGGCGGTGATTGTGGCCTTGTTTGCATTGAGCTTGCCGGTGCAAGGTTTGTGGTGGTTGGGTAAGCGTCGTGATACGCCTCTGCCGCCAGCGCTTGCGGGTTGGTATCGCGAGCTGCATCAAAAGATCACCAGTGAAGGACATGCGATGCAGCCGATCAAAAACCAGCCTCGATACAAAGAGCTTGCGCATGCGTTAAGCCGCGCGTTTAAAGTAGATCGCGCTGCGTTGGAGCGTTGGTTCTAACAGACACGCGGCGGCGTCGCTATCGACTAGCGAACAGATATAGAGAAGAAGCGACAACAAAACGCCGACCGTTTGGTCGGCGTTTTTGTATATGGGAAAGTGTCTGTGGGAAAGCGTGAGCGCTTAGCTATTTGTGGCGCGCGTGCACTGAGCGGCACCTTGCCCTTTCATTTGGCTCACCGCTTGGCGCATTTCGTCCATCGACAGCCAGCGCTGTGGCATGGGTAGCACGTGTAAGCGCAAGTCGGGCGCGTCGTCGCTTAGCATGGCTTGGTCGCTTACCGCGGTGATCAATGCAATGCGCAGTTCAGGGTTACGGGCGTGAATTTGTGCCGCGGTTCCCAAGCCTTCGGCGATGTGAAAGCGCCCGGCAATATGCACAATTTGGCTGTCAGGTTGAGCGGCATGGTAATCGACGATGCTTTCGGCCATGGTGGCATCCCACGCAAGCTGAGCCGCATACTGGGCGTCTGTTTGGCTGGCGCTGCCATGGTGCATATTGGCCTTAAATTTGCGCTTATACGGTGAATCTTGGGTATCTATGGTGTCGGCAAACCAGCTACGCTGTTGCTCGGACAGACTATCGAGATACGACAAGCCTTGCTTGCCAATACAGCGCACCAGCCGCTTGGGGGCGTTGGCAGCAATTACCTCGATTTGGCGTTGCTTGGCCAGTTCAATCAAGGGCCGGTAACTGCCATCATAATTATCCCATGCATTGGCTTGTCGCTTTAACGTGTCTTCGCCGATCTCGCCAGCAAGATATTGGTCAAGTACGGGTTGTGCATCGCGACTGAATTGCTCCATCGACAGGGCCACTGGGTGCTCTGAGGCGAGTTGGCTGAGTAGCTCAGCTTGAAAGCGGTGCACGCCTGGATGGCCGTGCCATTCGCCAATGAGCACCACATCGGCATCCGACACTTGGCGGGCCACTTGGGTCAGGCTCAATGATTCGCCCTCTGCGCGAGTGACTTGGTAGTCAAATAAAGTGGCAAGCGCATCGGTTCTTGCATGAAGCGTCGAACTGGTGAATACGATGCAGGCTGCGGCGAGCCAGGCGCTGATGATACGAACCGATACGCGACCTTGTTTCATGGAATGTCTCCTTGGCTATCATTGCTCGGCGGCGTGATGGCGATACACGCGCAGGGTGAAGTCGGCGTCGCACTCAAAGGCCTCGCTGTTCGCTAAGGTGTCACGCCATTCATCCGAGGCGCGCCAGGCAAAGGGCGTCATTTGCAGCAGAGTCAGGGCTTGCTCACCTGCCAATGTCATCGAGTAATGCAGTGAGTGCTCACTTTCAAGTTGGAAGCCTGGTAGGGCTTCAGGTGGCGTTTCGTGTAAACGCACCTCTTGATAGATACCGGCTTTTAGCTGAAATAGATGACGTGGACCTGGCGTAACCGTCACCACCACGCCGCCAGGCTTAATCGCGCGCGCTAACTCTTCACCGTTACAGGGCGCATAAATCCGTACCACACCATCCAAGCTGTTGTCGGCAAACGGCAGGCGTTGGGAAGAGGCAACCGAGAACTGACACTGTGGGTACCACTTGGCCGCATAACGCACCGCCACTTTGGCAATATCTAATCCGTGAACAGACCATTGTTGCTCTGCGGTTTGATCGGCAATCGCGTGGGTGTAGTACCCTTCACCACAGCCGACATCCAAGATGGTTTTGTGCTCGCCACCGAGCGCTTGGGTGAGAGCGTCAATCATCGCTTGGCGCATCGGCGCATAGTGGCCAGCGTTTAAAAACGCCCGACGCGCTTGGGTCATGGCCTTGTTGTCGCCCGGATCTTTAGAGCGCTTAAATTGCACGGGGAGCAAATTGAGGTAGCCTTCTTTGGCGCGGTCAAATTGGTGATTGTTCGCGCAATAGGCGCCACGTGAGGTGGCTTGCAGAGACTGTTGGCACAGTGGGCATCGATAAATCATGGTCGTTCGGTGTGTTAGCGTGAATGGGCTTAAGGGTACGGGCTTGCGATGGATTCGACAAGCGCGAGACGCGCAAATAAAAAGCCGCCTCGCGGGCGGCTGAGATTCGGGATGGTCGCGCTCTGCGGTTTAGGCGGCGAGGATTTGCTCAATCTCGGTTAAGCTTAAGTGGAATTGGCGCGGGCAATGACGCCATACATCCAGCATGCGACGGTATTTGTCCAACATGGGCATTTGGCTGTTAAAACGATGCTCGCCCTGATCGAATTGCGGATAGAGTCCCTCCGTATCGACAAGAAAGCGGACATAATGCACTAACGCACCTTCGGTGGCGGCGTCGAAGCCCCAGAATTGAACGCGGCGCGGTGATAAGGCGGCTTGGTTGGCGTCGTCCAAGAGGTTGTATGAGGCCTGCATGGCATGGTGCATTTCCATGATATCAATGATCTCACGACACTGGGTTTCGCATAGCGCCTCGAACTGGCTGATCACTTCTGCCATTTGCAAGCTGTAACCGCGCTCAATAATGGTTTGTAAGCGGCGATACTTTTCGCTATTAGAGGGATCGAGGTGGCACATTAATTGGTATTGATTAGATAAAATTAGACGTTGTGCAGGGGTCATATCCATCGCGGTTGGCCTCTTAACTCTCAAAGGTACAATAGTCATTCATCAATTGATGAGGGAATAAATAGAGACTACCAGCTCTATGAGGGGGAAATCTTGATCTGGGCTATGTCCGTAGCACGTTTATCACCCGCTAGTTGTTGTGTCAGTCAAAGGTAGAAAAGGTCAGTGACTAGGGATTGAATATGTTTGAGTTCGCCGAAGTGAGCGGTTGGCAATGGAGTGGCTGGTTATTGTGGGCAGCGGTGCTGTATCGAACCTATCCGCCGGAATTTTTTTCTAAGCTGCGTCAAGAAACCGGTTACCAGCATTTGGCGTTTTCCTCGGCGGTGGTGTTGTTTGCTTTATGGGCGCTTCAAGCAGGGATCAAAGCGGGGCTAGATATCCACTTTTTAGGCGTGACCACGCTCGCCTTGTGCCATGGCTGGCGTATCGCTATTTGGATTGCCACTGTGCCTCTAACACTGATGGCGGTGTTTGGTTTTGTCCCTGTCGCGGACTTGGGGATGACCGCGCTCACCACGGCGGTGCTGCCAATCACTTTTAGTTATGCGATTTTCGCGCTTAGTTACCATTATTTAACCCGCCACCTGTTTATTTATATTTTTATCGCCGCTTTTATCGGCGCGGCGCTGACCATGGTATTCCAGCTGTCCGTGACATCGTTGTGGTACGGGCTGGCAGAGCGACATAACTGGCAAGACATTGTCCATAACTATCTGCAAATTGCGCTCCTGATGTGGTTCCCTGAGGCGTTATTAAATGGCATGGCGGTGACAGTGATGGCGGTATATCGGCCTCATTGGCTACGCACCTTTTATGACCGTGAGTATTTATCGCCTGAGCGTTAGGCCGTGTGTCAATGCGGCGATGACGGCAACATCTCGATGAAAAATGCCGCCAGTATTGACCGGCGGCGTGATCGATAACGGCTATCTCTGTGTTAGGTGGTAACTAAGTGTTAGGCGGTGACTAAGCCTTCTTTCGCATCGGCGGGAAGGATATCCATTGCATTACCGTAAAGTGGCGCGAGTGCTCGAATCACATCGGCGCGCGTGATCACCCCCACCAAGCGCTCGTCTTTCATCACCGGATAAATATAGGGACGAGACAGTGTTTGCGTTTTGGCGCGCTCTAATGCCGATTGGTTGGTAAAGCGGGTGGCAATGCCCGCATCACTGACCGGATAGAGCACTTGGTTATCAATGCTCATGTACTGCGCCAGCTCAATCACCGATTGGTCTGCCTCAACGGTTTGTACCTCGGTGCGCATCAGATCTTCAACTTTGGCATCCATGTCGGGTTGATAGTCATTCCACCATAGATCCACTAAGACATCTTGCACCGAGAAAAAGCCAACCAGTTGATTTTGGCTGTCTACCACAGGGGCGCCTTGAAGTTTGGTGCGGTTGAGCTGCTCTAGGGCGTCCGCCACAAATTGCTGGGCTTTTAAAGCACACTGAGCCGATTGCATGTTGTTTTCAATGGTTAAGGTTTCTTGGGTCATAATAGGTCTCTCAGAATAAGGCGCAGACGGGAGCGTCAATGCAGAAATGTGCGCGGTTTTGTGTTCTCTTTCTGGGTTGATAATCAGCCAATAGCCCATACCAACCAGGCCAGCGCCACCGACGATATTGCCAAGGGTGACGGGGATTAAATTGGCACTGATAAACTGGATGAGATTGACGTCATTAAAGGCCGCGGGGGAACTGCCCACCGCTTGCCAAAAGCTGTCTGGTGCGAAGGTGGCGATGCTCATGCCCAAAGGCACCATGAACATATTGGCCACGCTATGCTCAAAACCGGTGCTGACAAACATGGCAACAGGTAAGATCACCATCACGGCTTTGGTCAGCGGGTTTTGCGAGGTGAATGTCATCCAAATCGCCAGACAAACGAGCAAGTTACAAAGCACACCGAGGGAGAACGCTTGCAGCCAGCTGTGATGCAGCTTGTGCTGCGCGACATGAAGAGCGTTGAGCCCCCACTGTCCATCATCAAGCTGATATAAACCCGCCGCCATCACGATCAGCACCAACAATAGCGCGCCGCATAAGTTGCCGATATACACCCTTGCCCAGGTATAAAGCAGGCTACGTGTACTAATTTTGCCGTTGGCGCGAGCAAGCATGGACAGCACCGTGCTGGTAAATAGCTCGGCCCCGCCGAGTACCACGAGAATTAATCCCATGCTAAAGGCCAGTCCGCCCATCAGCCGAGTGAGCCCCCAGCCGGCCGTGCTCCCCGTGGTCACCGTGAGGTAAAACACGAATGCCAACCCGATAAATAGGCCTGCCATCATCGCCAGCCCGACGGCCATACGGGTCGATTTGCGCGATTTGCTCTCTGCGTATTGTTCGGCTTGCACCAGCAGCGCAGCGGGGCCGTCAGTGTGGATAGGGGTTACCATCGGCTGCCTCCTCTTTTGGCAATGTGTACCCGACCTTGAAGACAAAAAAACATACTGGTTGTACTCCTTTTTAGACTGAATGTGAATAAATCCAGCCTATGCGTGTGGTTATCAGGAGTAAAATTGATATTGCTTAGGGTAATAATCACAAAAATTGATAGTCTAATGTCATCAAAGTCAGACAGTAAGGATCTTAGATGCGCTACTCACTTAAGCAGCTCGCGGTGTTTGAAGCGATTGCCGCGATGGGCAGTGTGAGCCGTGCTGCCGACCATTTAGCGTTAACGCAGTCGGCGACTAGCATGGCGCTTTCGCAGCTTGAAAAGCTACTCGGTAGGCCGCTCTTTGAGCGCCAAGGTAAGCAAATGCAGCTCACCTATTGGGGAGCATGGTTGCGACCCAAAGCACGACAACTGTTGTTTGACGCGCAACAAATTGAAGCAGGGTTTGATGGGCAGCACATTATTAGTGGTGATATTGCCTTAATTGCCAGTCAGACCGCAGCAGAACACCTAATTCCAGACCTTATCAGTATTATTGATAGTGATTTTCCCGAGCTGAGAATCGACTTTACGGTGAAAAATACCCAGAAGGTGATTGATAGTGTGCGTCGGTATCAGCACGACTTGGGGATCATTGAAGGGCGTTGTGACGACAGCCGGTTGAAGCAACAGGTGTGGTGCCATGACCATTTGGTGGTGGTGGCAGCCAAGCATCACCCTTACGCGCAGCGCGATCAAGTAAGTTTGGCGCAACTTGAGCAAGCCCAGTGGGTATTGCGAGAGCCGGGAGCGGGGACGCGACACAGTTTTGATAGTGCCATTCATGGCGTTATCGAAGATCTTGATGTGCGCCGTGAGTATGAGCAGGTGCCGGTATTGCGCACCTTGGTGGCTAACTCCAACTACCTCAGTTGCTTGCCGTATCTTGATGTCGAGAAGTGGATAGAACGTGAAGAGCTGGTGGCGCTGAACGTGCCGGAGCTAAATATGCGCCGCACATTGTCGTTTATCTGGCGAGCAGACGCGGCGGATAACCCGTTGCGTGACTGTATTATCCGTGAAGCCATTCGAATGACGAAGGCGCGGCGACGCGAGATGTAAGGCGAAAAAGCCGGCTGCATGGCCGGCTTTATGGGGTTAACGCTTAGTAGGTGACACTGTGACCGTAACTGGCAATAATCGCTTTGACGCTATCCATCACTTCTTTTGATGGGGGCGAGACGTCTTGCAGTTCGTACTCATGACCCAGCGCTTCCCATTTGTGCGCGCCGAGTTGGTGGTAGGGAAGTAACTCGACTTTTTCGATGTTATCCATGTCTTGAATAAATTGGCCAAGACGATGGGCAGAGTCGTCATCATCGGTGTAGCCGGGGACAACCACGTAACGAATCCAGGTTTTTTGCCCAATTTTGTGCAGGTACTTAGCAAAGTCGAGCGTTCGCCGGTTTGATACGCCCACCAAGTCTTCGTGGACTTCATCGTTGAGTTGCTTCAAATCCAGCATCACTAAATCGGTGGCATCAAGGACTTCATCAATCACCGGGGTATGTTTGCGAATATAGCCGTTGGTATCTAAACAGGTGTGGATCCCTTCCGCGTTAGCGGCTTGGAAAAAGTCACGCACAAACTCAGGTTGCAACATGGCCTCACCGCCAGATGCTGTCACCCCGCCACCCGAGGCGGTAATAAAATGGCGATAGGCACGCACATCTTTCATTATTTCATCCACGGTGACTTCTTTGCCGCCGTGCGTGTCCCACGTATCACGGTTATGGCAGTATTTGCACCGCATCAAGCAGCCTTGCATAAAGACAATAAAGCGGATGCCAGGGCCATCTACGGTGCCACAGGACTCAAACGAATGGATGCGACCAATTGTCGACATAGCTGTCTCCAGACTGCGAATGGCTATACCGTCATTTTATTACAAAAACCGGTGTGAAGATAAGGGAATTCCTGGCTTTTTCGCACTTCTCACCTTCGTATTTCTTCTATGTTGCATCCCTGTCATAGCTTGATCACAGTTCCAGTTTTTCGTCGCCTAGCGAATGAGACGTTAACCAGATAAATTCCAT
Organism: Salinivibrio sp. IB868; assembly: GCF_001995655.1. NCBI lineage: Bacteria > Pseudomonadati > Pseudomonadota > Gammaproteobacteria > Vibrionales > Vibrionaceae > Salinivibrio > Salinivibrio sp. IB868. The sequence goes on along the minus strand of NZ_MUEW01000005.1, from coordinate 85,401 downwards.
GCAGATTTTGTGACTTTTTGTTTTTTTGTCCAAACTTACGTGCGACACGTCGCCAAAGCGATACATGCTTATGCCAGGTTGCATGCAAGCAAGGAGATGCTTGGTGTCAGGCTAGGATCAAAGCAAATGCTAGGACTTATAATGAGAAAAATCAGTGATCTGAGAGTGAAAAATAAGCTTGTTGCACTAATGCTGGTTGCCGTTGTGTTACTGGCAGGGATCAGCGCGTACACCATCAACAAAGAGCGGGAGCAGTCTTATGCTGAACGGACGGCTTCCTTGCGTGCCAATATTGAGGTGGCGCAAAGTGTGGTGGCCTATTATCGCCAGCAGGCACCACAAATTGGCGTAGACGAAGCAAAGGCACAAGCGATCGCGCAGCTTAATAAACTGCGTTACGACGGGAATAATTACTTTTGGGTACTCAAGCCCGACCTCACCATTGTGAATCACCCGATCAAGCCCAAGCTAAACGGCACCAGTGCTGATGGGCTGACCGATGGTGACGGCAAGCACCACTGGCGTGAGATGGTGCAAGTCAGTCAAGGCGCGCAGGGCGGCGTGCTCGATTACACCTGGCGTTCACCTGAGGGCGAGATGAAGCCGAAAATTTCCTATGTGAAACGCGTTGATGGCTGGAATTGGATTATTGGCTCAGGCGTGCATGTCAGTGATATTGAGGAGCGGGTGATACAATCTGCGTGGCAAATCGGTGGTTTAACCCTGTTATCTGGCGCTATCTTGCTGGTAGCCGGTGGGTTTGTCAGCCGCGATATCGTGGTGCCCTTGGATGAGCTGGTGGAAAAATTCGATCGCATTGCTGGTGGCGATCTTCGGGTCGAGTGTGGTTATACCCGTCATGACGAAATTGGCAAACTCGCTCGGCGAATGGATACCGCGATGAGCAGTGTCCGCGAGGCGCTGCGTGTTGCGCATGATGAAGCCAAGCAATCATCGACCATGGCCTCCTCCATAGCGTCAGCCAGTGAGGAAAGTGCGCAAAGCATTCAATCGCAGCGCGCACAACTTGAGCAGCTCGCCACGGCGATGAACGAAATGACGGCTACCGTGGCCGATGTTGCCGATCACGCTGAGCAAACTGCGCAAGCAACCAACGATATTTCGTCGATGGCGGAAGATAGCAACCATAAGCTAGATAGCACGGTGGCCAGTATCCGCAACGTTGCTGAGCGTATTGCCGCAGCGGATAAATTGGTGAATCAAGTGAAGCAAGGGGTGATGGAGATCAGTGATGTGGCGACGGTGATCCAAGGCATCTCTGAGCAAACTAACCTGCTGGCACTCAATGCGGCGATTGAAGCGGCGCGAGCGGGTGAGCAAGGCCGTGGCTTTGCGGTGGTGGCCGATGAAGTGCGCTCGCTCGCTCAAGGCACGCAAAAATCGACCACTCAAATTCAAGGCACGATTGAATCGCTCACCAACAATGCGATTGAGGCCGCTGAGGCAATGACATCAAGTCATCAATCGAGTGAAGACAGTGTCAATACGGCGCTAGAAACCCAAGCGCAGTTGAAGGAAATGGTGAGTGCCTTACATGGCTCGAATGACCGCGTGGTACAAATCGCCGCGGCGGCAGAAGAGCAGGGGACGGTGTCGGAAGAGATGAACCAAAATGTGAGTAATATTCACAACTCGGCCAACGAAGTGAGCGGTGCGGCGTCGCACCTTGCCGAGCAAAGCCAGCTGCTTGCCGATTCAGCACGTGAGTTGGACAGTAAGTTGGACCGCTTTGAAGTGGGGTAATGGCTGATTGCGCCTAGCTGGCAGGTTAAACAACTGTTCGCTGGGCGTCGGCTTTTTGGCGTTGCCCCCGGACAAAGCAAGACATAGCGCTGAAAAACGACAGACAAACAAAAACCGCCAGCATTGCCGGCGGTTTTTTCTTTAGGCGTTAACCCTTATTTATCTCTTACAGTGAAGAGGTAAAGGTACGGGTAATCACGTCTTGTTGCTGCTCTTTGGTCAGCGAGTTAAAACGTACCGCGTAACCAGAAACACGGATGGTCAGCTGAGGATAGTTCTCAGGGTGCTCCATCGCGTCCAGCAGCATTTCACGGTTCATCACGTTGACGTTCAAGTGCTGGCCACCTTCTTGACCGCTTTCGTGGTGGAAGTAACCATCCATCAAGCCTGCCAAGTTAGCGCGTTGTGCGTTCTCATCTTTACCCAGTGCATTTGGCACGATAGAGAAGGTATAAGAAATACCGTCTTTGGCGTGAGCAAATGGCAGTTTACCGACAGATGTCAGTGACGCAACCGCGCCTTTTTCATCACGGCCGTGCATCGGGTTAGCACCTGGGCCAAATGGCATGCCGGCTTTACGACCGTCAGGCGTGTTACCCGTTTTCTTACCGTATACCACGTTTGAAGTGATAGTCAGGATAGACTGGGTAGGCACCGCGTCACGGTAGGTCTTCAGTGAACGGATTTTGTTCATGAAGCGCTCAACCAGGTCACAAGCGATTTGGTCAACACGCTCGTCGTTGTTACCAAATGCTGGGTATTCGCCTTCGATATCAAAGTCGATAGCAATACCGTCTTCGTCACGAACAGGCTTCACTTTGGCGTATTTAATCGCGGCTAATGAGTCAGCTGCTACCGAGAGGCCCGCGATACCACATGCCATGGTGCGATACACATCACGGTCGTGGAAAGCCATCAGTGCCGCTTCATAGCTGTACTTGTCGTGCATGAAGTGAATGCTATTTAGGGCAGTCACATACTGTTTAGCCAGCCAATCCATCAGGTGATCCATGCGGTCCATAACTTTGTCATAGTCCAACACTTCGTCAGTCATTGGCGCGTGTTCAGGCGCAACTTGGATTTTCAGCTTCTCGTCAATACCACCGTTGATGGTATAAAGCAGGGTTTTCGCCAAGTTGGCACGGGCACCAAAGAATTGCATCTGCTTACCAACAATCATGGGTGACACGCAGCACGCAATCGCATAGTCGTCATTGTCAAAGTCAGTGCGCATCAGATCGTCGTTCTCGTACTGGATAGACGAGGTGTCGATAGACACTTTGGCACAGAACTTTTTGAAGCCTTCTGGTAGCTGCTCAGACCAAAGCACGGTGATGTTTGGCTCTGGGCTTGGCCCCATGGTGTATAGGCTGTTAAGGAAACGGAAGCTGGTACGTGAAACCAGTGGACGACCGTCAACACCCATACCGGCAACAGATTCTGTTGCCCAAATTGGGTCACCAGAGAAGAGATCATCATACTCAGGTGTACGCAGGAAGCGCACCATGCGCAGCTTCATCACGAAGTGGTCGATCAGCTCTTGCGCTTGCTCTTCAGTCAGTTTACCCGCCGCGATATCGCGCTCTACATAGATATCGAGGAAGGTAGAGGTACGGCCAAGCGACATGGCGGCACCGTTTTGGGTTTTCACTGCACCCAAGTAACCGAAGTATGTCCACTGAATGGCTTCTTGCGCGGTTTCGGCTGGGCGAGAAATGTCACAGCCGTATTTTGCGGCCATTTCTTTCAATTGACCCAGTGCGCGATGCTGCTCTGCAATTTCTTCACGCAGCTGCATGGTCATCTGCAGATCTTCACCGTTTTCGAATTTCTCTTGCAGCGAGTCGAATTGGGCTTTCTTGTCTTTCATCAAGAAGTCGATACCGTATAGCGCAACACGACGGTAGTCACCGATGATACGGCCACGGCCATATGCATCAGGCAAACCGGTCAACACGCCAGATTTACGGCACTTCATGATTTCTGGGGTATAAATATCGAAAACGCCTTGGTTGTGGGTTTTACGATATTCGGTGAAGATTTTCTTCACTTGTGGGTCAAGTTCGCGGCCATAGGCGTCGCATGACCCTTGAACCATGCGGATACCACCATACGGGAGCATCGCGCGTTTTAGCGGCGCGTCAGTCTGTAGACCGACAATCTGTTCCAGATCTTTCTCGATGTAGCCGGCGTCGTGAGACGTCAGGGTCGAAACCACAGACGTATCAAAATCAACCGGTGCATGCGTCGCGTTCTCTTGCTTGATGCCTTCCATCACGCGCGCCCACAGTTTGCGAGTGGCGTCAGTTGGCTCAGAAACTAGGAATGATTCGTCGCCCTCGTAAGGGGTATAGTTTTTCTGGATGAAGTCACGAACATCAACTTCTTTGCTCCAGTTACCTTCAACAAATCCTTCCCATGCATTGGAAACGTGCTCAGACATGTTGCACCTACCTGTACTCTTTTCAAAAAGATATGTATTGGGACCAGGTTCAGTCATCGTATTTGTCAGTATGGCTGACGCCTGCGACCCATCGATTTATCCGGATACCCCGCCCGAAAGCGGGGTAATGTTATTACAACAAAGATGGAATGCCGGGAATCATTCCGACTGCCAACATGGCAGCAATACAAATGATCACTGTGGCGGTTGGAATCACCAGACGGTCAACGGTAGAGAGCGTTGTCGGGCGCTCTTTATCACCGATAAGGCCGTTGTTGTCCAAGAGCATAGTGACTGCCCAACCAAAGACTGGGTTAACAGCCATGGAGGCGAAAATACAAATACCCGCTGCTTGGCTCGACTTGGCGTCTTTCACCATCTGCATGCCTGCTTCAAGCAAGGGCAAGAAAACACCTGACAGTAGCGCGATGGTCATCACGGGTGGCCAAGTGGCGACATCCATTGGGTAGCCAATCAAGGCAACGGCAATACATAACAGACCCAGTACAATGGCACCGCCAGGGATGGGTCGACGCGCAATCGCCGCCGGAATCATGTAGGTTCCCCACGATGAAGTGATGTTACCGCCACCCACTGAGGCCCCGACCATTTGACGGATAGAACAACCTGTCATGGTGTCATCCACGTCCATCAATACTTTTTCGGCTTTCTTCGGATAATTTAGTTCCTGGAATATACGGTGACCAAGAAAGTCCGGTGACCACATCGCTACCGCGAGCAATGCAAATGGCAAGGATGCGAGGAAGTGCGACAGGTTAGGAAGTCCTAGCTGCCAGCCTTGCTCGGTTGAGCCCCACCAGTAAACCGGATTGAGGTTAGGCACACCTGGTTGAGTAACGAACTCCAGTGAAGAGCCAGCACCCAGCGCGGTAGCAATCAGTCCGCCGGTGACCGCACACACGGGAATCGCGAGCCAGCGTTTACCGATGCGCGCTAAGAAGGCATAGATCACAATCGATACGGCGAGAATTAAAATGGAGATATAGCCCATATCAATCGCCGCGCCCCATGCGAGCAGACTCTCAATCTGGCCTTTTGCACCACCAAAGCCAAGGAAAATCAGCAAGCCACCGGCGACCCCTTGACTGGTCAAGTTAACTAATTTGGAGCCACCTTTCAGGTAACTGAGTATCAGGCCAAAGGCACCAATCAGAATCCCCAATGCCAATGGGTGAGCACCTGCTAACGCGATGGTCCCGACCAGTGGAATCATTGGCCCATGGTTGCCGGCCAAGTTGGCGCGTGGGTTAATAAACCCGCACAACAGGACACAGAACAGAAGCGCTGGGATAAGCATTTCTACCCGCGCCACTTCAACGGCAAACGCTTTACCCAAGGTGATGTGATCCCAAGCGGCGGTTAAACCATCCGCCCAGGACATCATCACAGCAGAGTACATGGCGATAATGCCGATAGTACCCGCGAGCGCTGGGACAAGGTCTTCGATTTCAAAACGGAAGTCACGGCCAGGCAAGTTTAAGCCCCAACGGCGCGGACGCATAATTTGTAGTTCGTGATTCAGGTAGTCAGCGCGGGAGGCAAATGAAGAAGCCGGCTTGTGCTTCTTTTGATATTCGCTCTTTTCTTCGTGACTCACACTGCGGTCTTGAGCATGTGTTGCCATAATTTCCTCGTCGTACAGAAAGCAAACGCTTTCGAAACAGTGGCTTAGCCAGTCTTTATGTGTTGTTAACGCTGGCCTTGTGGCCGTGTTCTGTTTCGTTATCAGCATGCTAACAACAGGGGGGGCGCAGAATGTTGACTTAGATCATTACCGTGTAATTTTTTTACGTGCTACGCCCACTTGTGCCGAGGTTTTTGACCCTGTGTTCCTCTGGTCTCGCCGATAAACCAGCATTTATGTAATTTAATTACCAATCTAAGCGGCGAATATGTGCTACAAAACAGTAAGATAAACTCGCCTGATGTAAAGCGGACGTGGTGGCATCCTGAATCTGTGTCAATAAATAAAGACAGCCACCGCTTGCTCGCTGTAGTGAATAAAAAAGATAGGTTATAGTCGATATATTGTCCTCTAAAAATGGATCCTTATGGTGCGCCGATTGTTCCGCCTGTTTGTTTGTTCTCCCATGCTGATGCCAAAGTGGCGTTGTTTGAGCTTGGGTGTCTTGCTGTTTTGCCCTTTTATGGTTGTCAAGGCCGCGGGGGTAGAAACAGTGAGCGCAGCGATTCAAAACGGCGACTATCAATATGCGCTCACCGAGGTCGATACATTGCTGACTCCATCGGATCAGCAGGCGCTGGCACCCTCCGAGCGTGCGGAGCTGCAACGTTTGCAGGCTATCGCCCACCTTTACCTTGGTCAGCGCGCCGAAGCCTACCGAGCCTATCGTCTTGCATTGGCATTGAACGCGCTCAGCAAAGAGAGCGAGGCGGATGCGTTAACTGCCGTGATTAGCTTGGCGTTTCGAGTCGAGCAATATGAAGAAGTATTGAACTATGCCCGCCAGCTCCGCGATAAGCACACACTGCAGCCGACCTCTGCTCGCTTCGCGATGCAGGCTGCTTATGCCCTGTCTCGTTTCGACGTGGCGATTGAGTATGCGCGCCAGCTGAAAAAGCTCGGCGCGGAGGATGCATTTATCCTGCAAACCAAAGGGCTCAGTGAAGTGGCGCTATCACGCTTTAAGGCGGCGGCAGCGACATTCGATCAGTTGGTCAATCAACCCGATGTAGCCCCTCGTTGGTTAGAGCAGGCCGCACGCGCCCACGCTAAAGCGGGCTCGCACCAAGCGGCACGCCAGTATTTAGCGCGTGCCAATGCTGACATTGCCCTTTACCGGACTCTCTCCGCCGGGCAAATGGAGCTGGGGGCCTCACAGCAGGCATTGCTATATTGGCAACAGGGATTACAGCAATTGACCCGGCTACCCACGCGTGATGAGCAGTTATTTCTGGTGCAGTGTTTGATTAAAACAGACCAGCGCGTGGCGGCGTTAAACCGGATCAGTGAAGTGAATTTGAGCGAGCCAGACAAGCAAACGCTCAAACTACAGGTGATGTTAGCGTATCAGCTTAATCATTGGCAGGAAGTGATTGATACCGCGCAAGTGGCGCTCTCTTACGGCCTGAAAGATGATCGTATGCTGTGGCAGTGGTTATCCATCAGTGCGATTAAAGCTGGGGACTATGCACTAGCAGACTATGCGCTAGAACAGTGGGAGGCGCGTGATCCTACCGGCCTTGCCGAGCGCTGGCGTGACACCTTAGAGCTGCTCAAAGCGAAGCGAGCGAAACGTCGCGACGCGCGGCTGTCATAAGGTGAGAGGCTGCCTACTTTAAAAGCGCCACTGTCTTTTTTAGTAGGCGTTTAACTATGGTGTTCACAGTTTTGTTACGCACCGCTGATCGCATTGAAATGAAATAAATTGCACGTCTATCCCCTCCAACGCTAATTTTTGTCAGCTTTCACGATAAAAATAACCAGCTTTCTTCAAGTTAACTTCTATACTTACCTCGGTTAAAGCCGGTTTAGTACGGCTAATGGCTGACAAAGCAATTGTTGGTTTTTTCAGCAGTAAATTTTACGATTGACTTTTTATGCAGTAATAGTGACTATAATGAATGCACTTTAAAGGTTAACAAAATGTTGCTCATTGCGTTGAGGGGTGATATTTTCAATCCATACTCAGTGCATTTGGTGCGCTTTAACCACAAACACAACAGATTTCACGGATGACAGGAGTTAGCGCATGACGGATGCTGTGGCGCTACAGGTAAAATCACTTAAAAAAAGCTTTGGGCAGCATCAAGTGCTCAAAGGTATTTCCCTCGACGCCCACCGCGGCGACGTGATTTCCATTATCGGCTCTTCCGGTTCTGGCAAGAGCACCTTTCTTCGCTGTATCAATCTGCTGGAAACCCCCACGGGCGGTGAAATTTGGGTCAACGGTGAGTTGATCAAAATGAAAAACAATCGTGCCGGTGAGCCCATCCCCGTCAGTGACAAGCAAGTGCAACGCATTCGTTCGCGGCTGGCGATGGTGTTTCAAGGGTTCAATCTTTGGTCGCATATGACGGTGCTGCAAAATGTTATTGAAGCGCCCGTGCATGTGCTAGGTGTGCCTAAGGCACAAGCGATTGAAGAAGCAGAAGCGTTATTACACCGCGTTGGGCTTTATGAGCGCCGCGATTACTACCCAGGCCATTTATCCGGTGGTCAGCAACAACGTGCAGCGATTGCGCGCGCACTCGCGGTAGAGCCAGAAGTCTTGCTGTTTGATGAGCCAACCTCCGCGCTGGATCCTGAATTAGTGGGAGAAGTGCTGGGAGTGATGCGCTCACTGGCTGAGGAAGGACGTACCATGCTGGTGGTTACCCATGAAATGAGCTTTGCGCGCGATGTCTCTAACCATGTGATGTTCTTGCACCAAGGGTTAGTAGAAGAGCAAGGCAACCCGAAAGAGTTGTTTGATTCGCCAGAATCAGAGCGTTTGCAGCAGTTTATCTCATCGATTTATTAATCTATTTATTAAAAATATCAATAGCATAACCATGCAATAGGGCAATGCCCTGACAACATCGTAAAAACGACAGGAGACAGGAAGATGAAAAAATGGCTAGTTGCCGCCGCTGTAATGGCCGCGGTTGGGTCAACCTCCGTAGCAGCCAAGGATTGGAAGGTCGTACGTTTCGGTATCGAAGGGGCCTATCCTCCATTTAGCTGGACCACCAACGAAGGCGAGCTGAAAGGCTTTGATGTGGATATGGCCAATGCGCTCTGCGAAGAGATGCAGGCAAAGTGTAAGATTGTCGCACAGGATTGGGATGGCATTATTCCATCACTGCTGGCACGTAAATACGATGCCATTATCGCCGCGATGTCCATTACCGAAGAGCGGAAGCGAAAAGTTGACTTCACCAACAAATACGCGCTGATCCCTAATAAATTTGTGGCTGAAAAAGGCACGGATCTGACCTTTACCAAAGAGGGGTTAGAGGGCGTTAAAATTGGTGTACAACGTGCGACCACGCACGACAAATACCTGACTGATAACTATGGTGACTCGGTGGATATCGTGCGTTACGGCACCTTTGACGAAGCCTACCTGGATCTAAAAGCAGGCCGTATTGAGTCAATCCTTGGCGATGCGTCGGCACTCCAGCAAGGGCTGCTCGACAAAGAGGGGGGTGACGAGTTTGCGTTCATCGGCCCGTCACTGACTGACCCTGAGTGGTTTGGTGAAGGCTTTGGGATTGCGACACGTAAGCAAGACAAAGAACTGACCAATAAGCTCAACCAAGCGATCGATTCGTTGCGTGAAAAAGGCGTGTATGACGAGATTGCTGCCAAGTATTTTGACTACGACGTTTACGGCGAGTAATAGGCAGGCGGGCAGCATGAAAGTGCTGCCCGATTCATATGATTGATTTGAAAGGTTACGAGTGGTCCCTGCTTGAAGGCGCATGGGTGACCCTTCAGGTTGCGCTGCTCTCGTTAGGTCTTGCCATGCTACTGGGTATGCTGGGCGCACTGGCGAAACTCTCCAAATTTGGCTGGCTGCGTGGGATAGCGACGGTCTATACCACGGTCATACGCGGGATCCCTGATCTGGTGCTGATGATGCTGATTTTTTACGGCGGTCAAATGCTGCTGAACAACAGCTTGTATGGCATCAATGAGTGGCTTAACGAATACATGGCCGGTCAAAACCCCAATCACGACTGGACATCCTATTTACCTGACTATATTGATGTGAGCCCATTTATTGCCGGGATCCTAACCATCGGGTTTATCTTTGGTGCTTACATGGCGGAAACCTTCCGTGGCGCTATCATGGCGGTGGACGCTGGGGAAATGGAAGCCGCACGTGCTTATGGCATGAGCAGTAGTTTGGCATTCCGCCGTATTTTGCTGCCGCAGATGATCCGACATGCGCTACCAGGCTTTGGTAACAACTGGCTGGTGCTGCTCAAAACCACTGCGCTGGTGTCGATTATTGGTCTTGATGACATGGTGCGAAAAGGCGCGTTGGCGGCCGGCTCAACTCAAATGCCATTTACTTTTTACTTTACCGTTGCACTGATTTTCTTGCTCTTTACCAGTATCTCGACCACGGGACTGCGCTGGATGGAGCGTCGTTTTAGCATTCACACGCGGTAGGTGACCATGGATTTTTCTCTCGTACTCGAAACCTGGCCGATATACTTAGAAGGCCTTTGGACCACCGTATGGCTGGTCGCCTCTGCGTTGGTGATTGGCTTAGTGGTCGCGGTGCCGGTAGCGGTCGCGCGTAATGCGCAATTCCCTTTATGGCGCTACCCAGCGTGGGCGTTTATTTATTTTTTCCGGGGTACACCGCTGTTAATTCAGTTGTATCTGATTTATTACGGCTTGAGCCAAGTGATCAATGTCGAGAACAGCTTGTGGCAGCACGCTTGGTTCTGCGCCTTGGTGGCCTTTGTGCTCAACACCGCCGCTTACACAGCGGAAATCATCCGTGGCGCGATTAATGGCCTCCCTAAAGGGGAAGTCGAGGCGGCGATTGCTTATGGCATGAGCCCCTATAAAGCCTTTTCGCGCATTGTGTTGCCGAGTGCGATGCGTCGTGCGTTACCCGCGTACAGTAACGAAGTGGTGTTTATGCTACACGGCTCAGCGGTGGCAGGGATTATCACCATTGTCGATTTAACCGGTGCCGCTCGGATAGTGAACTCTCGCTATTATGCGCCGTTCGAGTCGTTTTTGACCGCAGGCGTGTTTTATATGGCGCTGACATTTAGCATCCTTTGGATGTTCCGCTTAGCGGAGCGCCGCTTCCTACGCCATTTAAGGCCGCTGAGCTAGAATTTAAGGTGCTATTTTTTAGCACCTTATTAATCCCTCCTTTAGTCCGACATGCAAAATTGGCGAATCTTCAATGCTATAGTTAGCCGAGGTACTGCGATCTATATAGAGCGATAACAGCATGAAAATTGGAGAACTCGCGCGCCGATCAGGATTATCGGCCTCGCGTATACGTTTTTATGAACGCATAGGGCTTCTCAAAACAGTGACTCGTCAGTCAAATGGCTACCGACGTTATCCGCCGGAAGCACTAACTGTATTGTCTATGATCACTGCGGGGCAGCAAGCTGGCTTTAGTCTTGACGAGCTGAGAACGTTACTTCCAAGCAATATTTCTCAGTGGGATCATGCCAGTTTGGTAGCCACGCTAGAAAACAAAATATCCGAGCTGGCAGAACTTGAGAGAAAAATAGTCGCGAGTAAAGCTCAGCTGGAGACGGTGTTAAATGATATTGCGGCCAAGCCGTATGACATGGACTGTGCTGAAAACGCACAGCGAGTGATGTCTCGGGTAGGATTAGTTTTATCATCGTCCAACCCTGAGCAAGATTCAGGAAAATAATCGACTAATTTGAGTTTGACCTTAAACCTTACTTCAACCTTAGAGTAGGAATTCTACGGAATGTGGAGTGTTGAATGAGGTCAATATATGCAAACAATAATGGGTGCTAACGGTCAGATAGGGCGTGAACTGGCAATTGCCTTGAAGCGAGATTATACCCAGTCGATTCGCTTAGTTAGTCGCCATCCCCAAAAAATTCACGATACAGATGAAGTCTTTCCTGCTGACTTACTTGATTCAGAACAGACGAAAGCAGCTGTTGCTGGCTCGAGTATTGTGTATTTGACCGCAGGTTTGCCAATGAACCCGAGGCTTTGGGCTTCTTCGTGGCCGGTGATAATGCGAAATGTTATTCAAGCCTGTATCACTCATAAAGCTAGCTTGGTCTTTTTCGATAATACCTATATGTACCCGCAAACTGCATCGCCGCTTGTCGAATCTACACCTTTTCGGCCAATTGGCGTGATGGGACGCGTGAGAGCGGAAATAGCCTCAATGCTATTGGCTGCGATGCAACAAGAACAAATAAATGCAGTCATTTGTCGAGCGCCGGAGTTTTATGGACCAGGAAAGACACAGAGCATTACGAACTCAGCCGTCATTGATAACTTGCTTAAAGGAAAACGAGCAACCGTATTATTGCGTGATGATGTGAAACGAAGTCTTATTTATACGCCAGATGCTAGCCGAGCGATGGCGTTGATTGGCAATACACCTGATGCGTATGGACAAACATGGCACTTGCCTTGTGATGATCACCGACTAACTTATTCTGAGTTTATTGCCTTAGCGGCGGATGTATTTGGCACATCTCCTCACTATCGAGTGGTGACATCGTTTCAACTACGTTTAGCGAGTTGGTTTGATAAGCGCTACAGATATATGAGAGAGCTATTGCCTCGTTACCAGACAGATAATGTGTTTGTTTCAGATAAGTTTAAGGCACGCTTTCCTGATTTTAGGGTGACAGAGTGGCGCCTCGGCTTAGCCAATATAATGAGTGAACGTCAAAAGGAGAGGGCATAATGGCTGGGACAGGAAAGACAAAGCGCTGGATGATCTATGGCGTCTATGGTTATACCGGACAGTTGATTGCGGAAGAGGCAGTGAGAAGAGGGTTTACCCCCATCCTAGCCGGCCGAGATCCTCAAAAAACAATAGAAGTGGCGAATGCACTAGGACTTGAATGCAGGACGTTTAGCCTAACTGATAAAGCGGAAGTTAAAAAGAACATTGCAGATATCGATATATTACTTAATTGTGCCGGACCGTTCTCAACGACGGCTGAGGTCATGATGGATATATGCTCACAGCTTGGTACGCATTATCTCGATATCACTGGAGAGATTGCAGTATTTGAACTGGCCCAAAGCTTTAGTCAACAAGCAAGACAAACAGGGGCTGTGATTTGCCCAGGCGTCGGCTTTGATGTTATTCCAACGGACTGTGTTGCCGCAATATTGAAGTTCGCTTTGCCAGATGCTACCCAGCTTTCTCTGGGCTTTGATTCGCGTTCAGGCTTTTCTCCGGGGACGGCGAAGACCTCAATAGAGGGGCTTGCGGACGGAGGAAAAATTAGAAGAAATGGTATTATTCGCACTGTGCCATTGGCCTACGATGTAAAAAAAATTGACTTTGGCAATGGCGAAAAGTTAGCAATGACTATTCCTTGGGGGGATATATCAACGGCTTATCACTCTACGGGGATACAGAATATAGATGTATATATTCCAAGCTCTGAGAAGATGGTTCGTCAGGCTCGGCGCGCTAACCTGATTCGTCCTTTACTTAAGCTGAGTATCATACAGTCTTTGGCTAAGTTTTGGATATCCAAAAAGGTAAAGGGGCCTAGCCATAAAGAGAGGGAGCGTTATCCTACTTATGTGTGGGGTGAAGCGACTAACGCTAATGGTGACACGGCTACCGCTCGAATTAAAACGGCAAATGGCTACCATTTGACAATGATAGGGGCGATTGAGGTTGTCTCTTTTCTGCTAGAAAATGGTTGTGTTGGTGGTACTTATACGCCTTCTCAGCTGATGGGGGCCGATTTTATAGAGCGTTTATCGGGAGATGAATCCATCATTTTATCCTAATTGCTAAACCGAATACCGCAGCCTTCTTATGCTGCGGTATTTATCGTTGAATGACAGATTAATCGTTTGATCGTGTCGCCAACGACAGATCAATCATGCTGATTTAAAGGTCGCCCAAATCGGCGCGTGATCTGACGGTTTTTCAATCGCTCGGAGCTCGTAGTCAATGCCAGCATCGATGCATTGATTCGCCAGATCTGGAGTGGCCAGAATCACGTCAATACGCAGGCCGCGGTTATCGTCAAAGCCGCGTGAGCGGTAGTCAAACCACGAGAACTGATCGTTCACGCTAGGATGCAGGGCTCGGAAGGTGTCAACAAACCCCCAGTCCATTAGAGTGCCCAGCCACTCACGCTCTTCGGGTAAGAAAGAGCACTTACCGGTGCGTAGCCAGCGTTTGGCGTTTTGCTCACCAATGCCGATGTCATCGTCTTTCGGGCTGATATTAATGTCGCCCATCACCACCAACTGCTCACTCGGATCACGGTCAGCTAAATAGGTCATTAAGTCTTGATAAAACTTACGCTTGGCGGGGAATTTGGTTTCATGGCTGCGGTTTTCCCCTTGCGGGAAGTAACCGTTAAGCACAGTGATTGGCTTGCCGTTTTCGTCTTCAAAGGTCGCCATGATCATCCGGCGTTGAGCGTCCTCATCATCAGTAGGAAAGCCTTTTTGCACGCTGATAGGGGACTTTTTACATAGCATTGCCACGCCATAATGGGCTTTTTGGCCATGAAAGTGCACTTCGTAACCCATCGCTTCGACATCCGCGAGCGGGAAGGCGTCGTCATGAACTTTGGTTTCTTGTAACCCGATCACGTCAGGTTGATGCTTTTCAATCAAGGCTTGCAATTGATGCAAACGAGCACGAATACCATTGATATTGAATGAAATGATTTTCACGTGTGAGGCTGCCTTTGTTGTCTTGTTAATAGCAAGACACTTTACCAGCTTAGTTCAATGAACGGAAAGGCGGCCTCTATCTCTGTAGGTTATGGAAACGCGCGATATTGTCTAAGCGTTAGTGCGCAAGAGAGAATTCACCTAAGCATTCGCCTTGGCTAAAAATGGCGCCAAGCTCGGTGCTAGGATCAAACTGTAGCGTCGGTTGGGATAGTGTCGGTAGGCGATGGAGCAAGTGCTTGAGGATAATATCCCCATTAAATTGATGAATCGCGACCTGCCAGTTGGCAAGATTAGGGAGTGAAAAGTTAACTATCAATGGCGTTCCTTACTGTTTTGGTTGTGTTGTTAGCGGTTTTAGTTTGTGTTTGTGCACGGCGTAAATGATACCAGTGACGCAGTCTGCCGTTAGTAGCGGCCATATTTTATCTCCATGAGTTAAATGATTATTGCTCTGCCCCCTCAGTGGTTATCCGTCATAGGCCGCGCAGATGCGTCGGTTTCTTTTGGGGTGAACGATCACCATTAATACAGTGATACCCACCAATGAGTGATAGCAAAAGGGGTGTTAACGGGTTATCAATCTAGGAAAAAGCGAAAGTGGATTGCTGCAGAGAGTCTATGCGGGAAATAGCGTGGTCTGTCTCGACTTTGACTTGATGTCTTTTGATGCTCCGTATCTAGAGCTTTGACCACACTACAGCATTTCTTACGGATGTAAAGGGCTTTTTAGACCGCAACGAGATAGCGATAGTGCTGTGTTTGTCATTCTAGCCACTATTCTACTTGCTGTTTGATTTGACATATGGTTTTTCATATATATGATTTATCGTATATATTGAAAAGAGAAAATGCAGATGTGTCAAACGCTTAGTTTTTACAAGGCTTTATCCGAGCCCACTCGGCTGACCTCTCTATTGTTGCTCTCACAGCATGGTGAGTTATGTGTATGTGATCTGATGGAGGCGTTAGCCCTAAGCCAACCAAAGATTTCTCGGCATTTGGCGGAGCTACGTAAGCACCAATTGGTTGTCGGAGAGCGTCGAGGAAAGTGGGTCTATTATCAGCTTCATCCTGCATTACCCGACTGGATGGTCGGTATTTTGCACACTACCGCTATCAACAACCCTTCACTTCTCTCGCCTTTCACTCCAGTGATGCAGGGAAAAACGGTGTGTGAGGATCATCAATAGTTAACCTCTCGCATCATGATGGGTGCCTGTTATTCAACGTCAGTAATCACCAAGGATTTGTATTATGTCTCAATCTGAAACCTGCGCGCCGTCGGCCGCCCAAAAGATGGGTTGGCTTGATCGGTATTTAACGGTATGGATTTTCCTCGCTATGGCCATAGGGGTCAGCATAGGGTGGATTTATCCAGAAGTGGCGACCCTCAGTGAGCGTTTATCGGTCGGCAGCACCAATGTGCCGCTGGCGATTGGCTTGATCTTAATGATGTATCCGCCACTGGCAAAAGTGAATTATCGTTTATTGGGCTCGGTCACGCGCGACAAAAAAGCCATCACGCTGTCGCTGATCATGAACTGGATCGTGGGTCCCATTCTCATGTTCGCGCTGGCGGTGCTGTTTTTACGTGATGAGCCAGGCTACATGGCAGGAGTGATATTGATTGGTCTTGCCCGTTGTATCGCCATGGTCTTGGTGTGGAACGATATCAGTGGCGGTAACAAAGAGTATGGCGCAGCCCTAGTGGCACTGAATAGTTTATTTCAGATCCTGACTTACAGTGTGATGGCATGGCTCTTTATCACCGTTTTACCCCCCATGCTGGGTCTACAAAGTTTTGTGGTGGATGTCACCATGGGAGACATCGCGCAAAGTGTGCTGATTTACTTGGGTATCCCTTTTTTAGCGGGTTACCTATCACGTGCCGTGTTGGTCGCTAAAAAGGGCGAGCAATGGTACGAAGATGTCTTTCTGCCACGTATCTCACCGATGACGTTAATCGCTTTGTTGGCGACCATTGTGTTGATGTTTAGCCTCAAAGGGGAAGCGATTATTGCGTTGCCGCTTGATGTGCTGCGTATCGCTGTACCGCTAGTGACCTACTTTGTGTTGATGTTCTTTATTAGCTTCTTTGTGGGCAAAAAACTGGGGATCCCCTATGACCGCAACGCGTCAATTGCGTTTACCTCATCCGGTAATAACTTTGAATTGGCGATTGCGGTGGCAATAGCAGTCTTTGGCATTCACTCTGATCAAGCCTTTGCAGGAGTGATTGGGCCGCTGGTGGAAGTGCCGGTGTTGATTGCCTTGGTGAATGTCGCGCTAAGGATGAAGCGGCGTTATACGATTTAATATGAAGCTTTTATGAATTCCGGCCTGTCCCAGTTGCATGCATGCTTGGGTCTATTAATATATGCATATCCATATATGCATTTAGTAAAGCGTTATGAGAGAGCCTATGTTGCCTCACCAGTTTTTCAAATTATTGGCCGATGAAACGCGCGTGCGATGTTTGCTGCTTATTGCCCGTGAAGGGCAGTTATGTGTATGCGAGCTTACCGAAGCGCTAGATACCTCGCAGCCGAAGATCTCACGCCATTTGGCGCAACTGCGGGCCAGTGGTGTGTTGGTTGATACGCGCCAAGGGCAATGGGTGTTTTATCGCTTAGCCGCTGACTTACCCGGTTGGATGCGCAAACAAATTCAGGGGTTAGTTGATTCCAACTGCCTAAAAGACACTTATCAAGAAGATATTACGCGGCTTGCCAAGATGGCGTCTCGCCCTACCTGCTGCGTGTAAAGGAGAGAGCAATGACAATTAAAGTCGGGATTAATGGGTTTGGCCGTATCGGTCGTTTGGCATTACGGGCAGCATTTGATTGGCCAGAGCTCGAGTTTGTGCATATTAACGATGTGGCGGGAGATACCGAAACGCTGGCGCATCTGCTGGAGTTTGATTCGGTGCAAGGGCGCTGGCACCACGCGGTGAGTGCAGAAGGCAACCGCGTGCAGATTAACGGCCAAACACTAACGACAAGCCAAGAAAAAGCGATTGATGCCGTCGATTGGTCAGGCTGCGATGTGGTGATTGAGGCCACAGGAAAACACCGTGACGCGGATTTGCTGCAAAAATACTTGGACAAAGGCGTAAAGCGTGTGGTTGTCTCTGCGCCAGTCAAAGATGAGCGAGTGGCGAATATTGTGGTGGGAGTGAATGACGCGATATTTGATCCCAGCAAACATCGAATCGTTACCGCAGCGTCGTGTACCACGAACTGCTTGGCTCCGATTGTGAAAGTGATCCATGAAAAGCTGGGGATTGCGCAGTCGACCTTCACCACCATTCATGATTTAACCAATACTCAAACGATTTTAGACGCGCCGCATAAAGACTTACGTCGCGCCCGCGCCTGTGGCATGAGTTTGATTCCGACCACCACAGGATCGGCGACAGCCATCGTGGAAATTTTCCCGGATCTAAAAGGCAAGATTAATGGCCATGCGGTGCGTGTGCCACTCGCCAATGCGTCGCTAACGGATGTGATCTTTGACGTGGAAACCGATACCACTGCTGATGAGGTGAACGCCCTGTTGCAAGAGGCCGCGGATGGCGAGCTCAACGGCATTCTTGGCTTTGAGGCGCGTCCTTTAGTCTCGATTGATTACCGTGGCGATCAGCGCTCCACCATTGTCGATGGTTTATCCACCATGGTAGTGGGCAAGCGTATGGTCAAAATCTATGCGTGGTATGACAACGAAATGGGGTATGCCACGCGCACCGCAGAGTTGGTGCGCAACGTCGGCGGCGTTGATCAGTAATCGCTTTTTTATCGGGTAGCGATGCGTGCCCCGTGCCGCATCGCCCTTTTTTGTATGTGAATCGATGACCACTATGTTTGCTCAATTAAGCCAATCCGTGCGCCAGTATATGCTGGTCACTTTTAACTATTGGAATTTTACCATCACCGACGGCGCACTGCGGATGCTGGTGGTGCTGTATTTTTATGAGTTGGGCTACGGCACCTTAGAAATCGCCTCGCTGTTTTTGTTTTACGAATTCTTCGGCGTGGTCACCAACCTTATCGGTGGATGGCTCGGTGCGCGTTTAGGCCTCAATCGCACCATGAATATTGGCCTTGGCATGCAAATTATCGCGCTTGCCATGTTAGCGGTGCCATCCGTTTGGCTCACCATTCCCTGGGTGATGGCAGCTCAAGCCTTGTCTGGGATTGCGAAAGATCTGAATAAAATGAGCGCCAAAAGCGCGATTAAAACCTTGGTGCCTGACAACGCAGAGGGGGCGCTGTTTAAGTGGATTGCGATCTTGACCGGCTCGAAGAATGCACTCAAAGGTGTGGGCTTTTTTGTTGGTGGCGCATTGCTTTCTCTGATTGGCTTTCAGTACGCGGTGGCGGCGATGGCTGGCGTGTTGAGTTTGGTGTTTATCGGCAGTGTGGTGTCGCTCAATGCGGAGTTGGGAAAAGCCAAAAGTAAGCCCAAGTTTTCGGAAATTTTTTCTAAGTCTCGTAGTGTGAATATCCTCTCAGCGGCACGGATGTTCCTTTTCGGCGCGCGAGATGTGTGGTTTGTGGTGGCCTTGCCAATTTATCTCGGCACCACATTTGGTTGGAGCCACAGTGCGGTGGGCGGCTTTCTTGCGCTATGGGTGATCGCTTACGGCATGGTGCAAGGCATTGCGCCGAAAATCACTGGGCGCCAATCTGGCCATTCACCGGGTGGTAAGGCGGCTCTCGGTTGGGCATGTTTACTGGCGATGGTGACGGGTGTCATTGCTTATGCAATTGGCGAACAGTGGCATCCGCAAGGGGTGATTATCGTTGGACTCATGGTGTTTGGGGCGATCTTTGCGATTAACTCTTCACTGCATTCCTACTTGATTGTCAGCTACGCCAAAGGCGATGGTGTGTCGCTGGATGTGGGATTTTATTATATGGCGAATGCCATGGGACGCTTAATTGGTACTGTGTTATCCGGTTGGGTGTTCCAAGTATGGGGACTCGCCGCGTGTCTTTGGGTGTCTTTCGCATTTCTAGTTCTAACTACTGTGATTTCGCTAGGGCTACCCAGCACGGCTGTCTCGACAGACCAAGCTTAAATAAACAGGGGTAGCATGGATATGCTTACCCCTGTTTCAAACTACGTTTACTCGTTGAGCATATTGCTGATTTTCTTCTGCAGCTCTTTATCTTCACGTGCTTGACGAAAAACAGCGTTATATTCTTCTATCGTCAGGCCCGTTGCCTCAATCGCTTGCGCCATTTCTTTTTGCGTCTCCGCCATTAGCGCTTTCGCCTTTTCTTCACTGCGAATGCTCTCAAGCTTGCTTTTGTAATCTTTTGAGATTGAAACCACCTGTTCAGCGGCCTCTGCGTAGCTGCTTACCACTTGGTCGGTCAGCTGATCCGCTGACAGTTCGTTTGTTTCGTTGGCAGCGAAACTTGGCAGACTGGCTGCAACAACAAACGCAAAAGATAGGGTCGCTAGTAAACGTTTCATCAATACTCTCCTTTTATTCATCACGGTCACCCTAAAAGAGATGGAGAGTGATGGTCAAACGCGAACAAGCAATCAGACAAATTCTCACAAGACCATGACATTGTTGATAGTGTAAGGGTTGTTCAGCTTTTTCGAATAACTCCAACAAGTTGCTCTGCCGACTTTCCTTAGCGCGCTTCTTATACTGCTGATAGTAAAAAAGGAGGACATATGGGAAAACTGATAGACGGTATTTGGCATGATGTATGGTATGACACCAAGTCGTCGGGTGGTCGATTTGTCCGTGAAGACGCGGGCTTTCGTCATTGGGTGACCGCTGATGGCCAAGCTGGACCAAGTGGCGATGCGGGCTTTAGCGCTGAATCAGGCCGCTATCATCTGTATGTTTCTCTTGCTTGTCCATGGGCACATCGCACCCTGATTATGCGCCATTTAAAAGGACTTGAGCCTCATATAGCGGTTACGGTCGTCGCGCCTGAGATGCTAGAACATGGCTGGACGTTTTCTGAGCCAGAGCCGCTGTATGGATACGACTATGCCCATCAGCTCTATACCCACGCGAAGCCTGATTACACCGGTCGAGTCACCGTTCCGATTTTATGGGATAAGCAAACTCAGACGATTGTCAGTAATGAATCCGCTGACATTATTCGAATGTTTAATTCGGCGTTTAATGGTATGACGGGCAATCATGACGATTATTACCCAGACAACCTGCGTGCGGCGATTGATCAGTGGAACGAGTTTGTTTACCCCAATGTGAATAATGGCGTGTATAAATGTGGCTTTGCCACCGAACAAGAGGCTTATGAAGAAGCCTTTGATCAGTTATTCACTGCATTGACGGTGTTGGATGATCATTTAAGTCGCAATCGTTATCTTGCCGGAAATCAGATTACTGAAGCAGACTGGCGGCTGTTCACCACGTTAATTCGCTTTGACCCCGTCTACGTGGGCCATTTTAAGTGTAACAAGCAACGTATTGCCGATTACTGCAATTTATTCTGTTACATGAAAGAGTTATTCCAAGTGCCAGGCGTGGCAGAGACAGTCGATATGCACCATATCAAAACCCATTATTATTACAGCCACGGCAACATTAACCCGACGCGCATTGTGCCGAAAGGACCAGAGCAAGACTTGTGGTCACCGCATGGCCGCGCATCACTCGCATCTCACGCGGAATGATGAAGTTATCACCGCAAAAGCAACGAAAAAGGGCCAGCAAATGCTGGCCCTTAAAGATGGTGGTGGAGGAAGGATTCGAACCTTCGAAGGCTGAGCCGTCAGATTTACAGTCTGATCCCTTTGACCGCTCGGGAACTCCACCATGGAGTCTTGCTTTGTAAAAGTGGTGGTGGAGGAAGGATTCGAACCTTCGAAGGCTGAGCCGTCAGATTTACAGTCTGATCCCTTTGACCGCTCGGGAACTCCACCACGGAGTCTTGCTTTATAAAATGGTGGTGGAGGAAGGATTCGAACCTTCGAAGGCTGAGCCGTCAGATTTACAGTCTGATCCCTTTGACCGCTCGGGAACTCCACCACGGAGTCTTGCTTTGTAAAATTGGTGGTGGAGGAAGGATTCGAACCTTCGAAGGCTGAGCCGTCAGATTTACAGTCTGATCCCTTTGACCGCTCGGGAACTCCACCACGGGAACGAGGCGAATCTTACCAAACCGACTGGAGCTGTAAAGGGTTTTCTCTGTCCCGATTAGTGGTTGGTGCTTTTTTCAGCGTCTTGCGTGCGAAAAACGGTGTAAGTGAGCTTTTTTGATGTTTTTTGAAACCTGGCTGTCCTTACACAGTCTTACCTCTGTCTCGCTTTATCGCACAATCCTATGTAATAACGATAAAAAACAGTGTCTTTACAATTCTTTAAGGACAAAAACATGCAGATCAGTACACTGGTGCTATCCAACATATAAGGTACATGGCAATGAAAAAGTGGATGCTATTGGGCGTCGTGGTATTGGCGGGCGTCGCGTTCTGGAAGTGGGGCGATATCCAGCCCTCGAGCGAGGAGGCCTCTGCGCCACCACCGGGGGCACGATCTGTGGATGTGATGACGGCACAAGTGGAAACCAAACCGGTTGCGCCGTCGTTGTCATTGGTGGGCAATGTTAAAGCCCATCAGCAGATTGATATTGAGTCAGAAGTCTCGGCGCGCATTGAAACTGTGCATGTAAAACCGGGCGAGACGGTTGAAAAAGGGGCGCCTTTGGTGACCTTTAATCGCGCCAAAGCCCAAGCGGCGGTGTTGGAAGCGTCGGCTTATCTCAATGATGAGCAGCGCAAGCTAAAGGAGTACACCAAGCTGGCGCAACGTGGTGCCTTAACACAAACCGAGTTGGATGCGCAGCAAGCCAGTGTCAATATTGCCAAGGCCCGTTTGCAATCGGCGCAATCTGATTTAGATGATCATCGTTTAATCGCGCCTTTTTCCGGTCGCATTGGTTTGTTTGATTTAAGCGTCGGCCAGCGCGTGGATGTGGGCGAAACGCTTTTTAGTCTCGACAACCTGTCACGCATGAACCTTGATATTCAGGTGCCAGAGCAATACGTCGGACTGCTTTATCCCAATATGCCAGTGGCGGTCACGTCGCAAGCGTATCCCGATGATGCCTTTACCGGCACGGTGAGCGTGGTGGACTCTCGGGTGGATAAAGACGCGCTATCAGTCAGTGTTCGTGTGGCGCTGGATAACCCTGAACGCCAATTGCAGCCCGGCATGCTGATGGAGGCGAAACTGACCTTGCCGGAGCAGCAAGCGGTGATTGTGCCTGTGCAAGCTCTGCAGTATTCCGGTACGCGTCGCTATGTCTTCCGCGTTGATGACGAAGGCATTGCCCATCGTACTGAAATTACCCTTGGTGCGCGGATTGATAACCAAGTGGTGGTGAGTAAAGGACTTGAACCCGGTCAGCACATTGTGGTGCAAGGTTTGGTGAATATGCGCGATGGGGCGCAAGTGTCTGTATTAAATGCGGAAGCACCGAAAAATCCAGAAGATGACCAAAGCCGTATCGATGATACCGTGTCTGAGACGGAGGCCAGCTAATGTGGTTGTCTGATGTCTCAGTGAAACGGCCAGTGATGGCGATCGTATTGAGCTTGTTGTTATGTGTCTTTGGCGCGGTTTCTTTCTCGACCTTGTCCGTGCGTGAGATGCCTGATATCGATAGCCCGGTGGTGAGTATTTACACCGGCTATTCTGGCGCCTCGGCCAGCATTATGGAAAGCCAAGTCACGCAGTTGATTGAGGATGAGCTTTCCGGCATTAGCGGCATTGAAGAGATCACCTCGGTCAGCCGCAATGGCTCATCACGGATCACGGTGGAATTTAAACTCGATCACCCTCTGACCGAGGGGGTGAGTGATGTGCGTGATGCCGTGGCGCGCGCGCAAGGGGGACTGCCTGATGATGCCAACGATCCGATTGTGTACAAAGACAACGGCACTGGCGAAGCGGCGGTTTATATCAACTTGGCCTCGTCAGAGATGGACCGCAACCAACTGACGGAATACGCCCAACGTACGCTGGAAGATAGATTCAGCTTGATCTCTGGGGTGAGCTCGGTCGATTTATACGGCGCGCTGTATAAAGTGATGTATGTGAAGCTGGATCCCACCCAAATGGCGGGGCACGGTGTCACCACCCAAGATATTCTTGATGCATTGCGGGATGAAAACTTAGAAAGCCCGGGCGGGGAAATCCGCAATGACGTGATGACCATGCCAGTGCGTAGCGATCGTTTATATCGTGACGCAGAGGATTTTAAACAACTGGTGGTACGCACCACGGCGAATGGCACCGCGATTTATTTGTCGGATGTGGCGGAGGTGGCCATTGGCTCACGGAACGAAGATGCCACCTATAAAAACAATGGTATCAATAATTTAAGTTTGGCGCTGATCCCACAATCCGATGCCAATCCGCTCGATATTTCTGACCGCGCTCATAAGCTTGTCGATGAGATGCAGACCTTCCTGCCCGAAGGTACGCGTCTTTGGGTGGATTACGATACTACGGTATTTATTGAGCGCTCGATTGAGGAAGTGTATAGCACCCTCTTTATCACTGGGGCGCTGGTGGTATTAGTCCTGTATATCTTTATCGGCCAAGCGCGCGCCACCTTGATCCCAGCAGTGACTGTGCCGGTATCCTTGATATCCGCCTTTATCGTTGCCTCAGCGATGGGCTTTTCGATTAACTTGCTGACCTTAATGGCGCTTATTCTCGCGATAGGCCTCGTGGTGGATGATGCCATTGTGGTGGTCGAAAATATCTTCCACCACTTACAACAAGGCGATAAACCCTTGGTGGCCGCTTACCGTGGCGCACGGGAGGTGGGTTTTGCAGTGATCGCCACCACCGCAGTGTTGGTGATGGTGTTCCTCCCCATTACCTACATGGATGGCATGATTGGTAAGTTGTTCACCGAGTTTGCAGTGATGCTCGCCGTCACCGTGCTCTGTTCGTCCTTAATAGCGTTGACGCTTACGCCGGTGCTTGGCAGTAAACTGCTGCGCTTAAATGTGGCATCTAGTCCTGTGAACCGCGTGATCACCCGTGGGTTTGATGTGCTTGAAAGTTACTATCGCCGAGTATTGGCACATGTCCTGCGTTGGCGTTGGATTGCGCCTGTGGTTATCTTGCTCTGTATTGGCGGCAGTGGCGTGCTGATGCAACACTTACCGTCGCAATTAGTGCCACAAGAAGATCGCGGGGTGCTGCTGGCGTTTGTCCGTGGTGCGGAAGGCACGGCGTACAACCGTATGGTGGGCAATATCGAGCAAATTGAGCAGCGCTTAATGCCCTTGGTCGAGGCGGGGACCCTGAGCTCGGTCAGCTTACAAACGCCAGCGTTTGGTGGTCGGGCCGGCGATCAAACGGGCTTCGTGATCATGCTATTGCCGGATTGGGATGAGCGCGACCGCTCCGCACAAGATATCTTGGCGGAAGTCCGGCAGGTGTTAAATGGTGTGCCAGATGTGCAAGTGTTCCCGTTTGCGCCTGGTTTTGGGGGTGGCAGTTCAGAGCCCGTGCAATTTGTGTTAAGTGGTCCAGACTATCCTGAGCTTCACCGCTGGGCGGAGAAATTGGGCGAAATGGGCCGCGAGGCGGCCATGATTGACAGCCCCGATTATGACTACAACCAAAATACCCCTGAGCTAGTGGTCAAAGTAGATCGTCGTCGCGCCGCTGAACTTGGGATTTCGGTGCGGGATGTCTCCGATACTTTAGAGGTGATGCTCGGTGGCCGGGCCCAGACCAGCTATGTGGATCGCGGTGAAGAATACGATGTGTATGTACGCGGCGATGAACAGGCCTTTAGTAGCAAAGGGGATCTTACCCGTATTTATATGCGTAGCCGCAGCGGCAAGTTGGTTTCGCTGGATGCAGTGACCACGGTGGAAGAAACAGCGTCCGCGCAGCGTTTAAGCCATACCAACAAGCAAAAGTCGATCACCTTATCGGCGCATTTAGGCGAGGATGTGACACTGGGTCAAGCGCTTGATTATCTCGATCAAATCGCGGCTGAGAACTTGCCGGCCGATATCTCGGTGGGCTATTCAGGGGAGTCGAAAGATTTTCGTGACAACCAAACCAGTGTGCTGGTGGTGTTCGGTTTAGCGCTCTTGGTTTCGTACTTGGTGTTAGCGGCGCAATTTGAAAGCTTTATCAACCCCTTGGTGGTGATGTTGACGGTGCCCATGGGGATGCTAGGCGGCTTTTTAGGCCTGTGGCTGACCAACCAAGGGATCAATATCTACAGCCAAATTGGTTTGATTATGCTGATTGGGATGGTGACCAAAAACGGTATTTTGATCGTGGAGTTTGCCAACCAATTGCGTGACCGTGGCATTGCATTTGATAAAGCGATTATCGATGCGTCAGTCCGTCGCTTGCGACCGATTTTGATGACGGCGTTTACCACCTTGGCAGGGATGATCCCACTGATCCTCTCCACTGGCGCGGGGGCGGAAAGTCGTATCGCGGTTGGGACGGTGATCTTCACCGGCATGGCCTTTGCGACCTTTGTCACCTTGCTGGTGATCCCGGCGATGTATCGCTTGCTCTCCGTTCATACTCACTCGCCTGAGTATGTGGCGCAGCAATTGCACAAAGCGCTCGCGGTGGAAACTGTGCATCGGGCTAGTCATGGTGAGTTTGATACCCATCCGCATGATGAGCCGCATAAATAACTGCTGTTGTATTCTCGATACAAAAACCGCCTCATTGCGAGGCGGTTTTTTATTTCTTGTCGCTGCCTGTGAGTGCCCGCTATTAGGCGTTTTCGGCTTGTTTGCGTTGTAGTGCGGCTTGCACGTCCGCTTGGTTGGCGAGGTAGTCATCTAAGCCACGCTGACGCAAGTGACAGGCTGGACACTCGCCACAGCCAGTGCCTTTAATGCCGTTATAACAGGTTAGGGTGTGGTCGCGTACAAAATCGAGGGCATGATACTGGTCGGCCAGTGCCCAGGTCTCAGCTTTATTCAGCCACATCAATGGTGTGACTAAGGCGAGTTTTCTGTCCATGCCTTGCTCAAGGGCTTGCTGCATCGATTGAATAAAATCATTGCGACAATCAGGGTAGCCAGAAAAGTCAGTTTCGCAGACACCGGTGATCACCGCCTCAGCGCCAATTTGATAGGCGTAAATGCCTGCCAAAGTCAAAAACAAGATATTACGACCCGGCACAAAGGAATTGGGCAGGCCGTTTTCGTTCAGTGCATTGGAAACGGGAATGTTGTCGCGTGTGAGCGAGCTAATCGCCAATTCATTGAGCAAACCAGCATCCAGTACCTTGTGCGCACTGACGTTGCGGTTTGCAGCAATCTCACGGGCAACGTCAATTTCTTGCTTGTGGCGCTGGTTATAGTCGAACGTGAGGCAATGCACTTCGTCGTACTCTGCCTGCGCTTGAATCAAACAGGTGGTTGAATCCTGTCCTCCGCTAAATACCACAACGGCTTTTTTCATCGGTTTGTCCTTTGGCGGTGCTACTTACCCAGTGTTACACAGAGCACGGATGGTACCCCTGTGTGGTATCGACAGCAAGCCAGAAGCTCTTGAGTCATCATGATGCCAAAGAACAAATGTCCAAATGGATCAACGGCTGACTGCGCGTCAGGCAACGCGCAGTGCTTGTCTCTATGCTTACTATTTCGCCACAAAGGCTTTTAACCCTTCGAGCGTCTCGGCTGGGATAGGGCAGCTTTTACCGGTTTTAAAATCGCAATAGACAATCAAGGCCTCGCCCTCGGCCACACAGCGTTCTTGATTGTGACTGTAGATTTCATACTTCATCGCATAGCGCTTTTCTTGAATATTCTCGACCCAAGCCACGGTGGTGATGGTATCTGGATACACCAAAGGGGCGCGATAATCGCAGCGGGTTGAGGCGACCACGGGGCCTAAGTGCAGCCGTTTGGCTAGCTCGAATACTTCCAGTTTTTCAAGCATCACCACACGTACATCTTCAAAGTAGCGAAAGTACACGGTGTTATTGATGTGTTGCAGGGCATCCATGTCGTTCCAGACAATCGCCTGCGTATGAGAGAGCGGGTAGTTTTCTACTGGGATATTTGCCACAAGACAATCCTCCTTAATTGTGTGCCTTGATTGCACACCAAGCACAATGACAAGACAAGCCGCGTAAAGGTAAATACGGAGCTTGGTCTAACAATGACGCAACAAAACACATGAGGCGACAAAGCGATTATCAAGTGTGTGGCGCTAATTGGTTAATGTGGCAGCAATCAGACTCTGGTATGATACGCCCCCTTTTTGGCCGTGCTTGGGCGCGGCATGATTTACTTTTGCTGTGGATACGACTTTGATTGATACCGCTTTTTCCTCGCTCGCGTTACCTGCTGATTTACTCGATAACTTGGCAACCTTGGGTTATACGCAGATGACGCCCATTCAGGCGCAGAGTTTACCGTCTGTGCTCAGTGGCAAAGACATTATTGCCCAAGCTAAAACTGGCTCGGGGAAAACGGCGGCATTTAGCTTAGGTGTGTTAGCCAAACTGAACGTGAAACGCTTTCGCGTGCAATCTTTGGTGTTGTGCCCAACCCGTGAGCTGGCCGAGCAAGTGGCGGTTGAGATGCGTAAGTTGGCGCGTGGTCGCCATAATGTCAAAGTGCTGACGCTGTGTGGCGGTGTATCGATTGGCCCACAAATTGGCTCATTGGAGCATGGTGCACACATTATTGTTGGCACTCCAGGGCGTGTGGATGACCATTTACGCAAAGGCACCTTGCGCCTTGATGATGTTGAGACCTTGGTGTTGGATGAAGCCGATCAGATGCTGGATATGGGCTTCCAAGATACCTTGGATGCCATCATTGCGCGTGTTCCTGCTCATCGCCAAACCTTGTTATTTAGCGCCACTTTCCCGCGTTCGATCAATGCGATTGCCCAGCGAGTGCTGAGCCACCCTGTCTCCGTTAAAGTGGATGAGGTGCAAACGCAAAGTACAATCACGCAACACGTTTATAAAGTCGATGACAACAAGCAGCGTTACCAAGCGTTAAAGCTACTGTTATTACATTTTCAGCCGCAAAGTTGTGTGGTGTTCTGTACGACCAAAGCTCAAACACAACAAGTTTGCGATAACCTAGAAGATGATGGTTTTAGCGCCGTTGCCTTGCATGGCGATATTGAACAGCGTGGCCGTGAGCGCACCTTGGTAAAATTTGCCAACAAAAGTGCGTCCGTGCTGGTGGCCACTGATGTGGCTGCGCGAGGCTTAGACATTGATGACATGGATATGGTGATCAACTATCAACTCGCCCACGATCCGCAAACTCATGTACACCGTGTCGGCCGTACCGGTCGCGCTGGCAAAAAAGGGGTGGCGTGTTCGCTATATAACGATGCCGAGCACTATAAGCTGGCGATGATTGGCGATCAATATGATCGTGATTTTCTCCCCGAAGCCCTGCCGTCGCAGCATTTGCTCGACACTGCGCCTTACCAGCCTGAGATGGCAACCTTGATGATTGACTCGGGTAAAAAGCAAAAAGTACGCGCGGGTGATATTTTAGGTGCGCTGACTGGCCAAGCGGGCATTGATGGTAAGCAGGTCGGCAAAATTAATGTACTCGACAATGTGGCGTTTATTGCCGTGTCACAATCTTGCGTTAAAGCCGCATTACGTAAACTCAATGATGGAAAAGTTAAAGGTCGCACTATTCGTGCCCGCCGGATTTAGTTTGCATGATAAAGGATACTCTGTTTGCTAAGCCTCTAAGTTAATCTACTCTATTTCAATGGCTTAATGATAAAGTCTGCACGATACCTTGTTGGTGTCGTGCACGTTAGCATGGAGTGACAGATGAAAAAGTATTTTGAGAACTTAGCCAAAGCCTTGCTCGGCCAGCCGTTTGGTAGTCTTAGCTCGGGAGAAAAGAAAGTTATTGAGAGTATTGCTAACAACACGTCTGTCTCTGAGAACGTCAACAAGTCCTTTCATGAAAGCCTGACCACCGGGCAAATGGTGGCGGATAAAATTGCCTCATTTGGCGGTTCTTGGTCATTTATCGGGCTTTTCTTCGCATTCATCATTGGCTGGATTGTCGTGAATACGGTTTGGTTAGTGGGAGACGCATCATTCGATCCCTATCCCTTTATTTTACTGAACCTTGGGTTATCTAGTCTGGCGGCTTTCCAAGCACCGATCATCATGATGTCGCAAAACCGCCAAGCGGCAAAAGACAGGATGGAGCAAAAAGCCACCTACGAGATCAATCTAAAACTCGAGCTTGAACTAATGCGCCTGCACGACAAGTTTGATGCCCTGCAGACGCGGATAGATAAAGATACGGACTAGCGTATTAATACTTTTGTGCGTTTTATCAATCTGTCGCGTGCTCGGTCGCTTGGGTTGAACTGCTTTTCTTACCTCGTTTTTTATCCCAGACGGCGATAAAGCCAGGCAGTAACAAAGCGAGTACCGCTAACAGCATGATGGTAAGTGTTAGTGGCCTTTCCCATAGGAATGCATAGCTACCATCCGTCAGTGTCAGTGTACGGCTAAGATTTTTCTCCAATATATCGCCTAGAATAAACCCTAAAAGCATGGGAGCCATTGGAAAGTCTAGCAGTTTCAAAAAGGTGGCGATGATGGTGATGACGACCATCATTTGGATATCGAAGGCATTAAAACTGACCAGATAAACGCCCGTGATGGAGAAAAACAATATCAATGGGATTAAAATGGGGCGTGGGATCACCAACAGACGAGAGATGTAAGGGATCAGCGGTAGGTTGAGAATTAACAAAACCAGATTACCGAAGTACATCGAGATAATCACGGACCAGAACACATCAGGATTGTCGATAAAAAGGCGTGGACCGGGTTGAATGCCATAAGCGATTAGTGCCCCGAGCATAATGGCGGTCGTGCCAGAGCCCGGAATACCAAGCGTAAGTAGAGGAACAAAGGATCCTGTCGAGGCGGCATTGTTAGCAGACTCTGGGGCGGCAAGCCCACGCAACGCTCCGCGCCCAAATCTTTCTTTAAGTGCCTTAGGCGCAAAGTTTCTTTCCATGCCATAGCTTAAAAAGGCGGCGATCGTTGCGCCTGCGCCGGGTAATACGCCAACAAGAAAGCCAAAAAATGATGAGCGACCGACGGTCGGGGCGACGTGTTTTATTTCTTCTTTGCTTAGCTTCATGCTGCCGAGTGAGGTCATATCGATCTGCGCGTCTTTTTCTTTGTGCTCCCCCCTCAGCACTGTCATCACAACTTCCGTTAATGCAAAGGTTGCCATTGCTAGTAATAAGAAGCTGATACCATCAATTAAATCGACATTTCCAAAGGTAAATCGTGGGCTGCCTGACATCACATCAATGCCAACTGTCGCGATCATCAGGCCAAAGACAGTCATCATCATGGCTTTAAGCACGCGCCCTTTACCGGAAAATGCAGCCACAGCCGTGAGTCCCAGCACCATAAGTGCAAAGTAGTCACTGGATTGAAAACTCAAAGATACTTTTGCTAGCGCAGGCGCGGCAAAGAGTAAGATGATGGCGCCGATCGTGCCACCGGTGAAAGAGGAATAGGCGGCAAGCGCCAAGGCTTTTCCAGCTTGTTTTTGTTGCGCCAATGGATAACCGTCAAACGCGGTCACAACGGTACTGGCACATCCCGGAGCGTTGATAAGAATGGAGGAAGTCGATCCGCCAAAAACGGCACCGTAGTAAACGCCAGCCATCAGAATAATACCCGATGATGGGTCGAGCCCGTATGTGATCGGGATCATTAGGGCAATCGCTGAAATGGGGCCGAGTCCGGGTAACATCCCTATAAAGGTGCCGGCAAAGCAGCCAACAATTACCATGAGTAAGTTGAAGGGCATGATAGCAGTACCAAGCCCAGACATAATTCCATCAAACATCGCTTACCCTCCTTGTGCTAGGCGAAAAAGTTGACCAGGAGCTAGATAGATATCGAGCATTTGGGTCAATAAAAACCAGAAGCTGATAGCAAAAGGGACTGAGGCCAAGAGAATAACTTTGGGGCGCCGCTCACCAAGCAACCAATAACCGCCAGCAAGAAACAGCGCGGTGGATACCAAAAAACCGACCCATTTCAGTGCAAGCGAAAACGCGACCATCAATAATAAAAGTTTGCCCATAAGCCAAAAATCGTAGCCGGCTAATGAAAGCGTTGAGTGTCGACTTTTTGTGGCGGTGAGCAACTGTAGTAGCGCGAGCACACTCCCTAATACGGCTAGAAAGTTGGGGAGGGTGCGGGCATGAAAGGGCTGAAACTCATCGCCAGGAATAAGCGCTATTTGATTAGCGTAATAACCGTAAGCAAGCGAAAAGCTCAGAAATATTAGGCCGCCGATATGGTCTTTGGTTATCGTCATTGGAGCTCCCTCTCTAGATGAACCAATAAAATGGAGAAGCAGCGCGCCAAGAAGCATGGCGACGCTGCGGTAAGGCGATTACATGAAACCAAGCTCAGTCATCAAGGCGCCGATTTCTTTTTCTTGTTGTTCAAGAAAGTGCATGAATTCGTCGCCAGGCTTATAGATTTCGGTCCAGCCGTATCGATCGCGCACGGATTTCCATTCAGGTGTGTCATACATCTCACCCAGTACTTGTGCATACTCTTTCGCACGTGCTTGACTGATTTCTGGGGAGCCAAAAAAGCCACGCCAGTTGACAAACGTCGCGTCGTAGCCCAGCTCTTTGAGGGTAGGCACATTGGGTGCAACGGGAGAGCGCTCTTCCCCTGTCATCGCGAGGATACGAACTTCACCTGCTGCTGCAAGCGTCAACGCTTCACTTAAACCGGTTGAGAGCACCTGAGTTTCGCCTGATAGCAACCCTGCCATGGCTTTACCTCCGGCATCGTAGGCGAGGTATTTGACTTGTCGTGGGTCGCCGCCACCTGCTTTAAATGCGAGCGCTGCCACTAAATGATCCATACTGCCGCGCGCTGACCCACCGGCAACAGAAACGGAACGAGGATCGTTGTTGTATTGCTCCACAAGATCGGTAAAGCTTTGGTATTTTGAGTCTTTGGGTACAACGAACGCAGCATAATCACCAATAGTGGCCGCTACTGGGGTCAAATCACGAAACGATTGCGGAAAAACTTTGGCAAGAGAGCGGATCACAATCGGTGTGGAGTTAACCATTAACGTGTCGGTAGATTGCTCAGCGGTTTGGATCAGGTACGCAATGGCCTTACCTCCGCCACCGCCGGACATGTTCTCGTACGAAACCTGTTCGACAAGCTCAGATTTAGAAAGTACTTCCCCGACGCCACGTGCTGTGCTGTCCCAACCACCACCCGCGCCGCCTGGTACTAGAAAATGAATGTTGTCGACGCTCGCTTGGACGTTAATGCTTAGCGCGGCTGCTATCACACCTGCGACGATGGCTGTTGATTTACCTTTTCGATATTGCTTGAACATTGTGCTTCCTCATGTATTGATTGCTTCCTCATGAGGACTCTAATGCTGTTGTTGAGCATTTCATATATTGTAAAAATAATGTGAATAAAAAATGTTTTGGTGGTTTTGTTCATATTGTTCACTGCAATAAAAACATAACGCAGATAAACTAACAGAACATGAGAATGCTTGGGTGAAAGGAGCTCGCCACCACAATGCGTCAGTTTCTCTCATTGCGTCGCTTGAAGCTAAAGCAGCGCATGGTATTGATTTTAGGTGTGATTGCCATCCTACAAACAGGGACGCTTGGCTACTTTGCTATCAATTACCTCGATAGAGTCCTTAATGAGCAAATTGGTCAGCAAGCGATGCGGGTCGCGATGACGATCGCGGCGATGCCTGATGTGGTTGAAGCCGTATCAAAAGAGAACTCAACATTTTTGCAACCTTTAAGTGTTGCTCTCGCACGTTCGGCTCAAGCACGGTTTGTCGTGTTTGGCAATGAGGTGGGGATTCGGCTTGCTCACCCTTTACCTGATCGTTTAGGGAAATCGATGGCCGATGATGACGGAGATACCAATGCCCCTGCGCTGATTCATGGTCAAGCGTACATTGCGCAAGCCGAGGGAAGTGTGGGTTGGTCTGTGCGCGGGAAAGCGCCTATTTTCAGTCCTGACGGGAAATCGATTATCGGCATTGTCTCGGTGGGGTACTTACTAGACACTGTTGATGCAATCGTCATACATCACTCCAGTACAATGTTCTTCGCCATCCTCGCAGCCTTTATCTTTAGTGTTATTACCGCGATCTTATTCGCTAATCATTTTCGTCGAGCGATTTTCAATCTCGAGCCTGAGCAAATTGCGCGTCTGTTTCAGGAGCGTAATGTGACATTAGAAACTGTTCGCGAAGGGATTGTTGCGATTAACCAATCT
Organism: Salinivibrio sp. IB868; assembly: GCF_001995655.1. Classification (NCBI taxonomy): domain Bacteria; kingdom Pseudomonadati; phylum Pseudomonadota; class Gammaproteobacteria; order Vibrionales; family Vibrionaceae; genus Salinivibrio; species Salinivibrio sp. IB868. Next base: position 51,461 of record NZ_MUEW01000005.1, on the reverse strand, counting down.
GGATATATCACGACATTCAATCGTGCAGCCATAAAGACGCTAGCGCTGCCAGAAGACCAACTCTACATTGGTCGTCATATTACGGATGTATTACCCGATACCGGAATGGAAACTGTCCTGGCGGAGGGAGAGCCTGATTTTGATCAAGAGATTTGGCTTCATCATCACAATCTTATTGTTAACCGGATTCCATTGCGGCAAAACGGTCTCATCACGGGGGTCGTGTCTAGCTTTAGGTTGAAAGACGAGGTGGATTTGGTAAGCCGTAAGCTAACGCGAATCAAACAGTATGCGGAGTCCTTGCGCAGCCAAGCACATGAGTACAACAACAAATTACATACTCTTGCTGGACTGATCCACATGGGGGCGACAAATGAGGCGTTGCGAATGATCGGCCAGGAAACCTCAGGCCACCAATCCTTTATTCAACGGGTGATGCAGGTCACTTCAGATAGCATTCTGGCGGGATGCCTGTTGGGTAAATATAATCGAGCAAGAGAGTTAGGTTTACGATTAACCGTTGATAAAGAAAGCCATATGCAGGACTTGCCAGAGGCTTTGCCGCGTGAGCAGCTGGTCAGTATTTTAGGTAACCTCGTTGATAACGCCCTAGAAGCAACGCTGGATCATTATGGTCCCGATGGCCAAGTCACACTGAGTTTTTCTGACTACGGTAAAGAGCTTATTTTCGAAGTGAATGATCAGGGGGCAGGTCTATCTCACCAACAAGCAGAGGCGATATTCACGCGTGGTTACACAACAAAAGAGACCGATGGTCATGGCATTGGCTTGGATTTAGTTCAGCGTCAAGTTGCACACCTAGGTGGTATCGTAACAGTTGAGCCGAATATGCGTGATAAGCAAGGTAGATTATCAGGAAGCCGCTTTACGGTTTATATACCTAGAGCTAAATGGCAAGAGCTCGATCAACATCCATATCAGGACAACACATGACAGAATTAATCAGTATTGTCATTGCAGAAGACGATCCGAAAATTGCAGAGATTCAGCGTCGCTTTATCGATAAAATCGAAGGGTTTGATGTAGTGGGAATTGCCCATGACTTGGATGATGCAAGAGACTTGCTTGATGTATTTCGACCTCAATTACTGCTTCTCGACAATCAGTTCCCCAAGGGCACAGGTCTGGAGTTACTGAGGGAATTGCGCGCCAAGAGTGCGCATACAGATGTGATATTGGTGACGGCAGCTAAGGAGGTAGAGACTCTTCGCACTGCCATGCACAACGGTATATTTGATTATATTTTAAAGCCCGTTGTTTTCGAGCGATTAAAAACGTCGTTAAACCAATATTCTACGCATGTTCAAAAGCTTGCAAATATGGATTCACTCATTCAAAGCCAAGTTGATGGCCTACTGGCGTCGGGCGTAAAGGAGAAGAGCGAACCTTATTCACCGCGACTACCAAAAGGCATAGACGCGATTACACTGAATAAAATTCGTGAGGTTTTAAATGCTCCCACGATAGCGCTAAATGCCGAGCAGGTTGGGCAGCAAATTGGCGCGAGCCGAACAACAGCGCGTCGTTACTTGGAATATATGGTCGGAAGAGATGAGCTTTGCGCTGAGGTGGCTTATGGTAGCGTCGGTCGCCCGGAGCGTCGCTACCACAAACCATAAGGCTGTTGTGCCTTTTACCCCAACACCGTCTGCAAATCGTGGGTTGCTTGGTCGAGATCCCCAATGTGCTCGCGCACCCAATCAGGGTTGTAATAGGTGTCTAGGTAGCGCTCGCCGCTGTCACACAGCAAGGTGACAATAGAGCCTTTCTCGCCGTTGGCGCGCATTTCATTCGCCAACATCAAGACACCGTACAGGTTGGTACCGGTGGACGCGCCGGCTTTGCGGCCAAGTTGGCTTTCTAGCCAGTGAATGGTGGCGATACTGTGAGTGTCCGGCACTGTGGTCATTCTATCAATCACGCCGGGAATAAAGCTGGGCTCGACACGTGGCCGTCCAATCCCTTCAATGCGACTGCTTTTATCGGTGGTCAGTGCGCTGTCGCCAGTGAGGTAGTAATCGTGAAACACCGAATGTTCAGCATCGGCCACCATCAGCTGAGTCGGTTGGCAGCGATAGCGAATGTAGCGGCCAATGGTCGCTGAGGTGCCACCGGTGCCCGGGCTCATCACAATCCAGCGAGGGATCGGAAAGCGCTCGTACTGCATTTGATCAAATATGCGGTTGGCAATGTTGTTATTGCTACGCCAATCGGTCGCGCGCTCGGCATAGGTAAATTGGTCCATGTAATGGCCGTTTAGCTCTTTAGCAAGGCGGCGAGACTCGGCATAGATCTGATCTGACCGCTCGACAAAGTGCGCTTCGCCGCCATAAAAACGAATTTGCTCAATCTTCTTACATGCAGTGTTTTTAGGCACTACGGCAATAAAACGTAAGCCAAGCAGACGGGCAAAATACGCTTCGGAAATGGCAGTACTGCCAGATGAGCTTTCAATGATGGTGGTGTGCTCATCAATCCAACCATTACACAAGCCGTACAAAAACAAAGAACGCGCCAAACGGTGCTTCAAGCTGCCGGTTGGGTGAGTGCTTTCGTCTTTCAGATAGATATCAATGTCTGCAAAGCTGGGGAGATCGAGCTTAATTAAGTGGGTATCTGCAGAGCGTTTAAAGTCGGCTTCAATGAGGCGAATCGCGTTACCGACCCAAGTATGGCAAGGCTGTGGGGTTGTCATCATGCGTCTCCGAATACGTAATTAGCACCAGTTTACGTAAAGAGCGGGATAAAAACCTTGCTATTTTTGCTCTATAATGCCATTAAAAGAGAAAAAAAAACTCCCTTATAGCACTTAATGGAAATAATTTTTTATGGCTATCACTTTAGATGAGATAGATCGCACTTTACTCGCGGCGCTGCAGGAAGATGCTAACTGGTCTGTGGCTGCGTTGGCCGAACGGGTGAATTTAACCACCACCCCCTGTTGGAAGCGACTGAAACGGCTGGAATCACAAGGGGTGATCCGCGGGCGGGTGGCGTTGCTTGACCCCGAAACGGTTGGCCTCGCATTTACCGCTTTCGTTCACATTAAAACCAATGATCACAGTGAGCAGTGGTACAAGACCTTTACCGAGGTGGTGACCGAGTTCCCTGAGGTGATGGAATTCTACCGTATGGCGGGAGAATATGATTACATGATGAAGGTGCAGGTGGCTGATATGACTCGATTTGATCATTTTTATAAAAAGCTGGTCAATTCTGTGCCAAGTCTGAATAATGTGACATCAACATTCGCCATGGAAGCGCTTAAGTACACCACCGCCTTACCGATCCGATAGGTCGTTGTGATGATAAAAAGGCGGGGATAAAAAGGAGACCTCATGAAGGTGTTTTGGCAGTTAGGCTGGTTTTTTAAACGTGAATGGCGTCGGTATGTCGGCGCCATGATTATTTTAGTATTTGTCTCTGTCTTCGAGCTGATCCCGCCGATGGCCGTGGGCCATGTGGTTGATGGCGTGGTCGCGGGCGAGATTTCCACTGAGCTACTGATGTGGCTACTCGCGGGCATGCTAGCCATTTGGGTGGTGGTGTATGTTCTACGCATCGTTTGGCGAGTCTGGCTATTTGGTGCCGCGGCTGAGCTGGGCACTGTGCTGCGCAATCGGCTTTATGATCACTTTACCCGTCAATCCCCGCATTTTTTCCGTCGCTATCCGAGTGGCGATATCATGGCGCGTTCCACCAATGATGTGAAAGCAGTGGTAATGACGGCCGGTGAAGGGGTCCTGACTGCCGGGGATTCCATTATCACAGGCGTTGCTGTGCTCATTGTGATGGTGAGCCAAATTAGCTGGCAGCTCACACTCTTAGCCCTGTTACCGATGCCGGTAATGGCAGTACTGGTTAATCGCTTTGGTCGCCGTTTGCACCATACCTTTACTGAATCGCAAGCGGCGTTTTCTGAGCTGTCAGAGGTGAGTCAGTCCTCACTGTCGGCGGTGCGTATGGTACGTGCATTCGGCTTAGAGCAGCACCAGATGAATCAGTTTAATCAAGTTGCCGATCGTACCGGGGAGAAAAACCTCGCGGTGGCACGGGTTGATGCGCTGTTTTCGCCGGTGATCCAAGGCACCATTGGCGCTTCGTTTTTCCTAACCGTGTCTGGCGGTGGCTACATGGTCGCCACTGGTGATATTTCGCTTGGGGATCTTACCGCATTTACCTTGTATCAAGGTTTGATGATTTGGCCGATGCTCGCAGTGGCGTGGCTATTTAATATTATTGAGCGTGGGCGCGCCGCTTGGACGCGGATAGATGCGTTGCTGCAAGAGCAGCCGGACATTGTTGGTGGTGACACGCCGCTGCCTGACACCATGCAGCCATTAGCACTGACCATTGAGCAGTTTAAGTGGCAACCGGATGACAGTTTTGCCCTCAAAGATATCCATGTGACGCTTCCGCCTGGGGCCATGCTGGGGATTGCCGGTCCAGTCGGCAGTGGTAAATCAACCTTATTGCAATTGCTACTTCATCTGACCCAGCTTGAAAAGGGCGATATTCGCTATGGTGATGTGTCGATAGCGGAGGCTGACTTGTCGTCATGGCGACAACGTTTCGCGGTAGTGACGCAAACGCCGTTTTTGTTTTCGCGCTCGATTGCGGAAAACATCGCCCTTGGTCGTCCTGATGCGACCCAAGCGGAAATCGAACAGGCGGCGACACTTGCCTGCATTGATGAGGACATCCGTCAGCTGCCGCACGGGTATGAAACCGCAGTCGGTGAAAAAGGGATCACCTTATCTGGCGGTCAAAAGCAGCGTATTTCCATTGCCCGCGCTTTGTTGGTGGAAGCGGAGTGCTTGATTTTGGATGATGCCTTGTCAGCCGTTGATGGTGACACCGAGCACCGTATTTTGCAGAACCTGCAACAGCATCAGCACACCCGTACCACGATTGTGATAGCCCACCGCTTATCGGCACTCGAAAACGCCGATGAAATTGTGGTACTCAGCCACGGGCAAATCCGAGAGCGTGGCCAGCATCGCCAATTGATTCAACAGCCAGGATGGTATCAAGAAATGCACCAATATCAGCAGCTGGAAGCGGCATTGGAAGCCGATGAGGAGCCGCGTCATGACTAAGCGAGAGATCTTATTTCGATTGCTAAGCTACATGCGCCGCGACAGGCGTCAATTTGTGATTGCCACGGTTTTCTTGCTGGTGGCGGCTGTGGCCGAAGTGACGGGGCCTTATTTGGTGCAAATCTTTCTCGATAATTATGTCGCCAAAGATCATTATCCGGCGGTGATCATGTGGGCACTGGCGGTGGGTTATATCGTATCGACCATTGTCTCCGCGGGCTTTCAGTATCAGTACGAGCTGCGTTTTAACACCATGGCGGTGGCCATCATTCAACGTATTCGTAAAGCGGTGTTCGCCAACGTGATTAAACAGCCTCTTTCAGCCTTTGATTACGTGCCAATGGGGCGGATTGTATCGCGCTTGACCAATGACACCGAGTCGTTGAAAGAGCTGTATGTGTCGGTGCTTTCTACCTTTTTACGTAACATCGCACTGATTGGTGTGATGCTGGTGGCGATGCTAATGCTCAGTGTGCAACTGACAATGGTGGTGCTGGTGCTACTGCCGTGTGTGGTACTGGTGATGGCGCGCTATCAAAAACGTTCAGCGCCTGCGTATCGTCGGGCACGAGATCGGCTAGCAGACATCAACGGGGTGATGAACGAATCTGTGCTCGGCATGAATTTGATCCAGCTAATGCAGCAAGAGCGGGCGTTCTCCTCGCGATTCAGTGATATGACTGCGGATCACCTAGATGCCATGGTGACTATTCAACGCCTGAACGGGATCTATCTTCGCCCTTTGATTGATTTATTGGCAGGGGCAGCGTTGCTGTCTTTGGTGGCTATCTTCGGTTTTAGCGGCACGGCAGTGATTGGGGTTGGGGTGCTGTACGCCTTTTTAAGCTACTTGGGGCGGATCACCGAGCCATTGATTGAAATGATGCAGCAACTGTCACTGCTTCAGCAGGCTATCTCGGCCGGTGAGCGGCTTTTCGAAATGATGGATACGCCGCCTGAGCAATATGGTCATGACACCACGCCGATCCCTGATGGTGCTATCGCACTGCAGAATGTGTCGTTTTCCTATGATGGCGAAACACCGGTGTTGTCAGACGTGAATGTAGACGTCCCTGCGGGCGGCTTTCTGGCGTTGGTGGGACATACGGGCAGCGGTAAATCAACTTTGGCGTCGTTACTGATGGGATTTTATCGCGCAGGTGAGGGGACGCTGACGCTGGGTGGATTACCGATCGAAAGCTTGAGTCATCAAAGCTTGCGTGAGGGCGTTGCCATGGTGCAACAAGATCCGCACATGCTGACGGGGAGTTTGCGAGAAAACATCGCGCTGGGGCAGACGCTGGACGATGAAAAAATCTGGCATGCGCTCGAACAAGTGGCGCTGGCAGATTACGTGAAAGGGTTGCCAGCGGGGCTGGATACCTTACTTGGCGAGGGCGGGATGACCTTTTCTGCCGGTCAGCGCCAGCTGTTGGCTCTGGCGCGCGTGTTGGTGCGTCAGCCGAAAATTCTGATCCTTGATGAAGCCACCGCCAATATCGACTCTGGTACCGAAGAGCTTGTGCAACAGGCGCTGAATCGGTTACGCCAACAGATGACAGTGGTGGTGATTGCGCACCGCTTATCGACCATTGCCGAGGCCGATAACATCCTCGTCTTGCATCGTGGCCGCGTGATTGAGCAAGGGCGTCATCAAAGCCTGCTGCGTCAGCAAGGCCGCTATTGGCAGATGTATCAACTCCAGCAAGCCAGCGCGCATTTAGCCGCACTAGAGGAAGAGGCGCAGGTGTAGCGGCTCAGTCAGGAGTGAAGCAATCAAAAAGGGGCGCGATGCCCCTTTTTCGTGTTGCTCTGATTCGCTCAGGTTCGATACGTTGATGGTTAGGAGAGTTTACGCATCAAGCCTTCTTGGGTCGCTGAAGCAACAAGATCGCCTTGCTGATTAAAAAGTTCGCCGCGCACAAAGCCACGCGCACCACTGGCGGAGGGGCTTTCAATCGCAAACAGTAGCCACTCATCCATTCTAAACGGGCGGTGGAACCACATGGAGTGATCAATGGTGGCCACTTTCATGCCCGGCGTAAGTAGCGTCACTGCATGAGGCTGCAAGGCCGTGACCAAAAAGCCCCAATCGGCGGCATAGCCGAGTAAATACTGATGGACATGAAAATCGTCGCCGACTTCACCATTGGCGCGGATCCACAGATATTGCTTAGCCGGCGCGGAATGGGGTTTAAGTGGGTTGATCACTGTGGCAGGTCGCACTTCAATCGGCTTGTCACCCCCAAAGGCTTTGACCACATTAGGGGGAAGCTTGTGAGCGATATCATTGACAAGTGACTGCTCAGAGCGCAAGGTCTCGGGCGCTGGCACGTCTGTCGGCATGGTGTTTTGATGCTCAAAGCTTTCTTCCTCTTCTTGATAAGAGGCGGTGAGATAAAAAATCGGTTTGCCGTACTGCACGGCTTTTATTCGCCGTGTGCTGAAACTTTTTCCGTCTCTGAGTATCTCAACATCATAGATGATCGGCTGCTCAGGATCGCCTGGGCGCAGAAAATAGCTATGGAATGAATGCAAAAAGCGATCAGGGTCAACCGAGGTTTTGGAGGCCGATAAGGCCTGTCCAATCACTTGCCCACCATACACTTGGGGGAGTCCAAGGTTCTCACTTTGACCGCGGTACAGGCCAGTGTCTAGTCGCTCAAGCTCTAGCAGCTGTAAGAGTTCTTTCAGTGGTTGGCTCATAAGTCCTTGATTCATGCTATGCTTCCATTGTTATTGTTCAAGCTATCATAACCTTAGCGTTTTTGCCGCATTTGAACGTGCTTCAGTGAGGATTCTTTAATGAAGAAACTAACGTTTCTATTGTTCGCCTTATTCACTGCTTTGGTGTTTACTGCTTGTTCTGGAAATAGCCAACCTAATGATTTAGCAAATGTTTCTGGTAGCTTGGTGTATCGAGAACGCCTTGCGTTGCCCGAAAATGCCAGTGTGACAGTGCGCTTGGTAGAGATTAAAAACATCGATGCGCCAGGCAAAGTGATCAGTCGACAGTCTTTCGTGACGGAGGGGCAACAAGCGCCTCTGCATTTTTCCCTCAACTATGATCCGAGCCAAATTACGACGACGCACGATTATGTGATCACCGCCCAGATCGATGTGAGTGATCGGCCTCTGTTTATTACCAATACGGTCAATAAAGTGATCACGGATACGAATCATACCTATGATCCAACGCTAACACTGGTGCGTGCGGGGCATTGATCGCTACACTGGTGAGAGATATCCGCACAAGGAGTGTGCATGCGAATCTCACTGTTTCTCTGGCCCGTGTTGGTGCTGACGGTTATCGCTGTCGCGGGGATTAGCGCCACGTTTTCCCTGAATAGTCTAGCGATTGGCGCGTCTGCTTTATTCTTTTTCTATCCAGATAAATTCGCGAGTTGGTGCTTAGCGCTAGCGATGGCGATTTTTGCCTTTACCTTGCCACATCTCCCTGCGCTGTTAGCCGCGAGCACGCTATTGCTTTTGCCGGCTTTGTCTCTCTGGTTCAATCCCGACCGACATCCACACGTCAAGCTATTACTCGGTGCGGTGATGGTTGCCATGTTCGCGGGGATGATGGCTTTGCAATCTGAAGCTAAATTGGGTGGCTCACCGAGTACTCTCGCGCTGCAAACGCTAGCACTCGTGGGGTTATGGCTTGCGATCAGATATTGGCCAGGTTACCAGCCTCCCCATCGCGGGGCCTGGCTGTTACTGCCTGTATTAGTGGCGGTGAGTGGCTGGCCTGCTGCGTTATGGAGTGCGACAACGGTGATGATTATTTGGTTGTTACAGTGGGTGGGATTCACACCACAATTTGCTCGCTCACGTCACCTTGCCTTGCATCTTATCCCGAGTATTCCGTTTTTGGTGATTACGTGGATTACTCCTGGACAACTCACGCTGTCGCTATTGGTCGCGTGGGCCACCATGCTTGCGGCGATTTGGGTTGGTGAGTATTTGCTATTGGAAGAGCCGGACGATCAGTAGGAAAATTGCCTAGAAGATAAACAGTTAACGAATGAGGTCATGAATCCTCCTTGCATTGCATCCAGCCTTGCCACATAATGCCCCGCAGTTAAGCAAGCTTAACGACATATCGATGGAGGCCTCCTTGGTTCTCCCGCAACACTATCTTGTGTACTGGGTCAGGTCCGGAAGGAAGCAGCCCGCGCTTGGGACGTGTGTGCCGGGATGTAGCTGGGGAGGTCTCCGCCCTTTCTGCGCCATGAAAATCGCCTCATTCATCAACCACCGATACCTCTCGTTGTTTGTATGACCACATAGCGTCTTGGCCTCCTCACAATGTTGACACTCGGGTGACACAGCCCCTTACCGCTTAGCTATGATTTAATCATTAGTGCTGGTAGCGTAAGTGTGATGGTCCATAAGGGTGGCAAAGTGGTGTTTCGAGCGTTAGCAGCGTTATTGTTGGCTTTACTCAGCAGCCAAACGGTGGCCAGTGAGCTGCACACGCAACTGAAAGGGTTTTATGATAAGGCCTGGCAAACGGGCACCTTGATGGTTGCTCAGCCGGCATTAAATGCCTATCCGCAGGCTTTGTTGGTCAGTCAGTCGCAGTACCCTGATTTCGAGAATGTTAACTGGCAGGACTTAAACGCACTACACCAAGTGGTGCAAACGTGCCAGCCGACCCCCAGTATCGTGTCCCCCCTTTTGTTAGCCGCCCAGCGTTTTGAATTGGCTTTGTGCCGTGATGAGCCTATACCCATTGAGTGGTTTGAGCAAAACCCGCTACTCCATCCTGCCGGTGGAAGTTATGCTGAACGTTATGTGTCAGCGCGTGGTATCGCCACGCCGTCACCTGAACTGGTACAACGTTTTACCTTAGCCAACGAAGAGCACCCTCTACATGCTGCGCTGAATGTCCTCAGTCAGGCTGGCCGAGATGCGTTACTCAGTGGTTACCGCGCGTATTTAGATGGCGGGCGCCTGTGGCTTAACGGCGAAGAAGGATGGAAGGCGCTATCTCATGAACAATGGGCGCCAATTGCTGAACAATATCGTTTGAGTTTATCGACGAATACGACGGGGTGTGATTACCGCTATGGAAATATTTGTAATCAACTCCACCCGGCGTATCGTGGCGTGATGATTGCGGTGTTTGTAGCGGTTTTTTGTGCGCTGATAGTTGGTTTAGCGCGTAGCCTATACGATCGATACCAGCAGCGCCGTGAGCGCCAATTTATTCTCCAGTTGCTGACGCATGAGCTAAGAACACCGATCGCAAGCCTAGGTATGACGGTGGAAATGTTGCGCAGCCAGTTCGATTTGCTTGAGCCCAGCACGCAAGATGTGCTTTGGCGATTACTGGCGGATCATCAACGCTTAAGTCAGCTGACAGAGACCAGTAAGGGCTATTTAAGTACCGATAAACGTGAGCAATTTAAGTCACAAACTGCGTCCTTATCGGAGTGGCTGGATAATGTTTGCGATTGCCTAGAGGTTGACTACACCCTTGAGCAAGATAAAACACTGACGTTGCCTTTCTACTGGTTATCCATCTGCTTGAAAAACCTGATTCAAAATGCCCATCATCATGGCGGTGATCAAATTTGGATTCGTGTATGCGTGGATAAGCGCGTACGAGTTTGTGTGTATGATAACGGAATTTTTCCATCCTGGTGGCAAAGGCTGTGGCGGCGATATAAGTCGTCACCGTCAGAAAGAAACATGGGGATTGGATTGTTTTTAGTGGCGCGTTTAATGCGTCAAATGGGGGGGAAGCTAGTGATCAAGCGCCACCCAACCTGCTGTATTCTGGAGTTGCCGCAATGAGCCATCTATTGTTGATTGAAGATGACACCTTATTAGGGGAAGGCTTACGCCAGTTTTTGGAACAGCAAGGGTTTGAATGCACCTGGCTGGCCGAGAGTAATAAGGTGGATAAGCATTGGTTTCATGCCGATTTGGTGATTTTAGACCGCCAGCTCGCCGATGGCGATAGTTTAGCGCATCTGCCTCATTGGCTGTCTTTAAAAGCAGTGCCAGTGATCGTATTGACAGCCAAAATTGAGGTTGAGCAACGGGTTGAGGGCTTAATGGCCGGCGCCAAAGATTATGTGGTTAAACCCTTTTCACATCAGGAGCTCTTGGCGCGTATCTATGCCCAATTACGGCCCTTAGGAGAAAGCCAACTCGTATACGGGCAGATCAAGGTTGAACCTGGATCCCGTCATGTGTATTGGCAAGACCAGGATGTGACGCTCAAGCCTAAAGAGTTTGATTTATTGCTATTGCTGTTACAAAACCAAGGGCGGGTTTTTCATCGCGAAGAATTGCTCAATAAAATATGGGGATATCAGGCGTTTCCTACCACGCGCACGGTTGACAATCATGTGTTGCGGCTACGACAAAAGTTGCCCGGTTTAGCGATAGAGACGCATCGCGGTGTCGGGTATCGGTTGGTGGTGCTATGAACTGGTTTGGCTACCACTTACTCGTGATAGTATGCATGGTATGCAGCTTCAGCTTCAGCTTCAGTGTCCGCGCTGAGCAAGTTTGGTTTCCAAAAACACCGATGCAGGAAACCTATCAGGCACTCCTCGCAGATAGGCCCAAGGTGGCGTGGCAAGAGCTTATTTTTGCGTTATCTCAGCAGCAGATACCGACTGAGCATTGGGCGAAGATCAAGTACGCGATCATCAATCAAACGGATTGTGGCCAACAGTTAACTGAGCCCAACGGTAAAGGGATCCCTCAAGGGTTGACCATTGCCTTTGTACGACGGGCAGGCGCGTCAAGTCTTGGCTATGAAATCAAACTTTCTGCCGAGCAGGTCGAGCGTGATACTTTGCTAACCCTCACCGATCCTACCGGGCAAACGGTGCTCAATGAGATCTTGAACGCGAAAAGTGGGTATCAAGAAATTGAATCAGGGCAACTATTTACCCAAATTATTCCTGGTATTTATGAGTTAAAAATGGGTGGTCAGCATTATAGTTTGGTGGTGTATGGGCTGCCACGCCGCCCTTGGGTAAAACTGATAGGTCATCCTGATCAACAGCTCGCAATCGATTTGCCCGATACGCCTTTGAGTTGTTCGCCAGCCGCTGCACACTGGTTGTGGCTTGATGACGCCTATCGCTGGGTCGAACAAACGCCGATTTATTTGTCCGGCCGCGCAGACAACTCCCACGCGCCAACCAAGATAAAATTGCCCTCTTCATCGCTTGTTAATGCGGAGCATTTAAGCGTCACTGTCAGTCACTTTGAGTATCAAGGCGCAATAAAAGTCAACTATGTTGAGCGATTGGCGTTGCCGCTGCCCAATGCTGCCATCCGCACAGAGGCTGTTAATAGCGAATAAAGAGACATCGAGGTGACAAATGAGGGAGGACGTTAGCATTTAATAGGGCGCTGACATCAACTGGAGACAGCGCGTGAACCTATCATCTTTTTATTTTTCTTGTGTTGCATGTGGCCTGACGCTATTCAGCCTAACTGCCTACGCAGCGCCTCTCACTTTGACCCATCAAGATACACACGTCACCATTAACCCTAGCGATCTGAGGATGCACTGGGACAGTCTGCCCATTAATGACGCTAATTTGGCAGTGGGTCAGAAGCCCCAGCAGGTGGTGAATATACGTCACCCAGCGCCAAATCAAGTTAACTGGCGCTGGATGCCTGCCAATATCGAGGTATCTGCCACCTTGGATAACGCGTTGACGTTGTCTATGTCGTTGGATGACAACGCTAAAGTGACACGCCAACGCCCCGTTTCAGTGAATTGGTTTAATTTACCGGTCGAGGACACCCAAGCCTTATTATTGCCGTTTAGCGAAGGAATGCGAATACCCACGGATCATCCGCAATGGATTGACTATCTGCAGGCAAGCCGAGATGGTGCGAATACCACGCAAGATCTAAAAATGCCGTTTTGGACGGCTCAGATAGGTCGTCAATATGTCAGTTACCATCTAGTCACCGCCACCAATAACCGACTGAGTTTTGCTCGCAAACATGACAAACTCGCGACGGGCGCGGTTCATACCTTTACGCCGTTAAATCGCCATGACCCCTTTGTGGTAAGGATTAAACCGGGTCAGCATCCATTGGATGGGGCTAAATGGTATCGCCAGTGGCGGCAAGAGCAGCATCAAGCAACCTCGTTGGCGAAAAAAGTGCAACAAAACCCTGAAACGGCCAAGCTAATTGGCGCGACCCATGTGTATTTATTTGGTCAAGGACCGCTTGCGCGTGATGATGTGAAGGATTGGTGGGGACTTAAACATTGGGCGCTGAATACGTCACCATTGCCGCTTGATGATGAGACCAAAGCGGCGCTCCGAGAGCTTTCCGGTGACCAAGGCTGGTTTAGCAAATATCATAAAAACACTTTGGTGAATGGCATTAATCGTGCGTTGGCAGAGATCTTTTCGGCGACCGCTCCCACCGAAAAAGACAATACCATCAAACAGCAGTATCAGGCCGCGCAGCAACGTAAAAAGTGGTTAGCTTCGAGGGCAGGACAGTACCTTAAACCGGCAGACCAGTGGGGGCAGGGGCTTTCCACTGAGATGCTCGACAGTTTACACAAAGCGGGTATCCGTCAATTGTGGTTAGGCTTGGACAATTGGATGCCGGCATTTTATCAGCCGCATGTCGTCGAAAAAGCCAAGCAAGCGGGCTATTTAATTGGCCCCTATGACTCCTACAATACCGCGATCCCACGTGGCGTGAACGATAGCTGGCTGACTGCACAATTACCGGATGTGATGCGCACATCGTGTGCGATTGAACAGCGCAATGGCAAATTGAAAAAAGGGTTTCGCGGCAACGGCTTCTATCTCAATCCTGCCTGTGATGTTGATTATGTCGCTCAGCGTATCGCCGATATCATTAAATATGGACATTTCAATAGCTTGTTTATTGATGTGGATGCGACTGCGATGGCGCGAGAAGATTATCGCCGTGATACTCGCGAAGTCGATATGCTGGCGGCGTTCAATCAACGGATGAAATCGATCGTAGATCGTCAGGCTGTCGTGTTGGGCTCGGAAGATGGCAACAGTTTGACCACGCAGGGCATCGCTTTTGCTCATGGCCTAGAAACGATTGGTTTTGGATGGACAGATAAAGACATGAAGTCTAATCGTGCATCTCCCTATTATCTCGGTCCTTGGTATCCGGATAACAAGCCCGCTTTTTTCTTTCAGCCGGCGAAAGTGAAGCCGCTGTACCAAGCATTGTTATTTGCGCCCCAATTTCGTATCCCGCTTTATCAAGCGGTGTTCCATGATGAGGTGATCAATAGCCACCACTGGCATAGCGATAGCCTAAAGTTTACCAATGTTCGTGCTGAGAGAGATTTAATAGCCATGCTTTATAATGTGCCCGCCATGGTGCATTTAAGTCGTGATGAAGCAACGTCGCCATCGCAACCTCGGATTCGTGCGATTAAACATTACCAACAGGGCTTTATGCCAATTCATCAAGCCCTTTGGGACAAAGCCTTGGTGGACTTTCGTTGGTTGGATGAACGCGGACGCGTGCAGCAGACCCAATTTAGCGATGGGTCGACGCTAACCGCCAACTTTACCGACCAACCAGTCGGTATGTCGGGCATCACTGTGCCCGCAAAAGGCTTGGTGGCGCAATTGAGTGATGGAACGCAAGTGGTTTGGTCTGTGTCTGAGCAGGATTAAGGTTCGCTAATAGGATATAAGAAAGCGCGTTCACGTTCTGTACGATTAGGCAATAAACCGCAAGGAATGCGTATTAATCAATGAGCCTGATTCGAGCATCATTTGGGTCATAAAGCGAGGTCTAATCACTTCGCTTTAATGCTCCCGCTGGCAGGGAGCCCTCAACTAGTTAAATAGATGGAGCGATCGAAATGATACTCGAAGAGACTTATTCACTGACGAATGGTATTGCGATTCCGAAGCTGGCTCTTGGAACCTGGATGATTGAAGGTGAATCCGCAACAAATGCTGTAACTTCGGCCATTGAACTTGGCTATCGGCACATTGATACGGCTCAGGATTACGGTAACGAAGCGGAAGTAGCCGATGGTGTGCGCGCCAGTTCCGTTGAGCGTGAGCAGATTTTCGTCACCAGCAAGCTGGCCGCCCGTCACAAGACCTATGAAGATGCCGCTGCTGCGATTGACGAATCCCTCGAAAAAATGGGGTTAGACTATCTGGACCTGATGATCATCCACAGCCCGCAACCCTGGGATCACTTCGGAACTGAAGACCGATTTGCTAAAGGCAACCAGGAAGCCTGGCGCGCCCTGGAAGACGCCTACAATGCCGGAAAACTGAAAGCCATCGGGCTGTCCAACTTCCAGGAAGCAGACATTGATAACATCGTCCAGCATAGCCGTGTCGCGCCGATGGTTCATCAGGTCCTGGCGCACGTGACCAATGTGCCGACGGCGTTGATCGAGTATTCACGTAATAAAGGCATGCTGGTAGAAGCTTATTCTCCGGTAGGGCATGGTGAGCTTTTCAAAAACGAGGCGATTATCAAAATGGCGGAGAGATATCAGGTGTCTGTGCCACAGCTGTGCATTCGTTATGACCTGCAACTCGGCCTTCTGCCGCTGCCTAAAACGGCGAAGCCGGCTCACATGGCCAACAATGCCGATGTGGATTTCGTCATTTCAGAGGCGGACATGCAGTCGTTGAGCGCCTTGGAGCCCATTCGGGATTACGGCAACGCAAGTCAGTTTCCGGTATTCCAGCAAGTTGATGGGTAAATCCCGGGATCGAAAAAAGCCCCTCTATCGTTGGAGGGGCTTTTTCGTTGTTACTCGACCTTTGCCAGCGCTTTTTCGTAGTCTTCGTTGCTTACCTTTTCTTTCCAGATCACGTTTTCACCATCTTTACTGGCGGTCACAACGAAGTGCTTCATGGGCGCGTCCGGTGTTGTGCCATGCCAGTGATCGAGATCGGGTGGGCACCACACTGCTTCGCCCTCATGAAACTTGATGACATGACCATCCCGCGTGCCAGTCAGTGCGGTGCCTTGGGTCACCACCATGTGCTGACCGGCAGGGTGTTCATGCCACGCCGTACGAGCGCCTGGTGAGAAAGTGACGTAGGCACCGCTATAGTGGGCACTCTCGTTGCTTGGAAAAACAATGTCTACCTGAACCTCTCCGGTGAAAAGATCGCTCGGCCCGGCAAAGGATTTCTGCGTGTCCTCGGAGTAATGGGTCTGACTGTGGGATTCTTCGGCTGTTGCACTTGAGCCGACGGTCATACCCACCAGGGTTGCCGCTACGCTTTGAAACAGGGATTTTTTGAACATAGTTATGTCTCCATATCAGTATTTGATCGGTTTGGATGCCACATATTGATTAGAACACCTGATCCCTGGCCTTTTTTATCCACATCCTGTTCGTTTATTGCTCATTTCTCTTTGTTTCGCCTAAATGAGGTGATCAACTATTATTCGATAGTATTTAATGCGCGCCATTGTTTACGGACCACGGTTCAGAAAAAAGCTTCAGGTACGTTGTCAAGCTGATGAAAACGAAAGTAGTAAAGCTTTTTTGGGAATGAATGGCGTGTCGAAATTGTTGATTTGCTCGGGGGCGTTGCATCTTCAATACCCGAAGTTTGGCCAATAGGGGAAAGTCGTTCAGTCTGTTAACACCGAGGATTGGAACCCGTGTAAACCTGGACGGTGCGCAATCAGAGCGATTTAGCAACTGGTGGGAATAGGCAATATCGTGGTTGTGCGGTAACAAATTTTGTAAGCCATTAGCCGGCTAGGCAGAGATAACCCAATACTCTCGATTTATTGCCTGATTCTACGGGCAAGGCGGGGTAGACGTGAACTGCTGCGGTAAATGAGCTTAAATGGTTACAGACCACCCAAATGACGATCTGGTCACTCATCAAGTTGGAACAGAGATTACTTAAGGGGCATAGGATCATGTCTGATACCGACAAATCTGAGAGCTACCGGCCCGAATTAGCCTGGGATCGCGGGGCGAAAGGTCTGGCCTCCAGAATCGAGATGCTGACTGGGGACGCGAATCGTCTGGATACGGACATCCAAGGGCTCTGTCTTCATCGCTGGCCGCACCCCACTGACCCTACCAGCTACATGTTGGCGCCCAGTATTTGCCTGATTGGCCTGGGCCGTAAACAGGTGGTGGTCGGGGAAGACACATTCCTCTACGACGCCAGTCAGTTCTTGATTACCTCTATTGATCTGCCAGTAGTCTCCAAAATCATCGAAGCCTCCAAAGAGAAGCCGTATCTGGGGCTCACCATGGAGATGGATTTTCAGATGCTGTCGCAGCTGATCATGGATAACCCGGCCCACATCGCGCGCGAGCAAACTGATAAGTCCCTGGGCATTGCGGTCAATAATGTCGATGCGCCGTTGCTTGACGCCTTCAACCGGTTGCTGGACCTTGTGGACGAGCCGGAGGACAGTGCCGTACTGGCACCACTCATTCAACGCGAAATTCTCTACCGGCTGCTGAAAGGAGATCAGGGCGCACGCCTTCGAAATATGGCGGCCTCTGGCCAGAACGGTTATCGGATTTCCAAAACCATTGAGTGGCTGAAGAAACATTATCGGGAGTCCATAAAAGTGGAGGAGATGGCTGGCCGGGCGGGGTTGAGCGTCTCCGCCTTTCATCACCATTTCCGTGCAATGACCGCGATGACACCTCTTCAGTACCAGAAGCGCATGCGACTCAGCGAAGCGCGTCGATTGATGCTGACCGAGCATGTGGATGCCTCACGGGCCGCTTTTCAGGTGGGGTACGAGAGCCCATCACAATTCAGTCGTGAATACAGCCGGATGTTTGGAGCTCCGCCGATGCAGGACATTCGCAATTTAGTACAGCAGTCTGCCTGACCGGTTCGTGCTGAATCTTGAAGAACTTTGTATGAAACCTTTTCGGTTGAAGAAAACCCCACTTTCTCTGCTACTTATTTTGCTTACCCTGGCGGGGGAGGTTTTATCTGTGTCGGCCGAGCCGCAATCCCGTTTAACTGAGGAGAAATCCATGCGGAATCAAACAGACATCATTCTGAACATAGACGGTTCGATCGTCCAAGTGCGACTGGCAGACTCGGTTGCCACACGGGATTTTCTGGCGCAGCTGCCACTGACACTGGAGTTTGAGGATTATCACGGTATTGAAAAGGTCAGTGACTTGCCAAGCCGCCTTTCAACGGATGATGCGCCAGCTGGCTTTGACCCGCAGGTGGGAAGCTTCACCTACTATGCCCCCTGGGGAAACCTTGCAATCTTTTACCAGGATTTCGGCTACGCAAATTCGCTGGTCAACCTTGGAACGGTCGTCAGTGGGATGAAGCATTTAAAGAGATCCGAACGGTTCACAGCCACCATCTCTCTGGCTCCGTAGCCGTTTTCGCCTCTCGCTGGAGAAAAGTCACATTACCTACCAACCCATCATTGGAAGACTTTGCTATGAGAAAGCTTGCACATACCGTTGTACCATTGGCCCTTTGCTTTTCCGGGGTCGCGTTCGGGCAGGGCCCCGCCTCAGGTCCGGAGCTCAGTCTGCCGGGAAGCGCGCCATCCTTGGAGCAGATTCGATCGGTCTCGCCTGCCTTGGCGTCCTACACGGAGAACCTAGTTCTGGAAGAGGTCTGGAACCGTCCGGGGCTGTCTGCCCGTGACCGAAGTGTTGTTACGCTGGCTGCGCTGATCTCCCGCAATCAGCAGGTCGAGCTGCCTTACCACGTCAACCTGGCGCTGGATAACGGGGTTGAGCCCTCCGAAATTTCAGAGCTTATTACCCATCTGGCGTTTTATTCCGGGTGGGCGAACGCCATGTCTGCCGTTGCTGTTACTGCGAACGTCTTCGAAGCCAGAGGTGTAAAGGCCTCTGAGTTGCCTGCGGTATCGCCGGAGCTTTTGCCGCTGGATAAAGAAGCTGAGGTGAAACGCCAAACCTTCGTGCAGGACACCTTTGGCGAGGTGTCGCAGGGTGTGGTGGACTATACCGAAAGTGCGCTCTTCCTGGATCTCTGGCTCAGGCCAGGATTAAAGCCTAGGGATCGAAGCCTCGTGACCGTCAGTGCACTCATCTCTACCGGCAAAGTCGAACAGGTTCCGTTCCATCTGAACAAGGCAATGACCAATGGGCTGAGTGAGGAGCAAGCCTCAGAAGTACTTACGCATCTCGCGTTCTATGCTGGTTGGCCGAACGTTTTCTCGGCGATGCCGGTAGTGAAAAAGGTATTCGCGGATAGAGATTAACTCACGAACAAAACCCGATCAGGCGACCTCGAAGGATAGCCTTCGAGGTCGCAGGGAGATTAGTTGAGGTAAGCGTTAAGCATCCACATCAGTTTTTCTTGTTCGCGGATGTAATCGCTCATCAATGCAGATGTCCCTTCATCGCCGGCATCACCAGCAAGGTTCATGATATCGCGTTGTAGGCCAATCAGAACGCTAAAGCCTTCGATCAGCGCACGTACGCCAGCTTGACCATTCGCTTCGGGTGCGTGCTCTTTAATTTCACTGACCTTCAGGTACTCGCTGAAGCGATGCTCGGCGGTGCCACCGATGGTGAGAATGCGCTCAGCCACTTCATCAATCTTGGTTTGAAGATCGGTATAAATCTCTTCAAATTTGGTATGCAACTCGAAAAAGTCGTTGCCTTTGATGTTCCAGTGAAAACCACGCACATTGGTGTATAGCACTTGGTAGTTCGCCAATAGCGTATCCAAACGCGCGCCTAGATCGGCGGCTTTGCTGCTGTCTAGTCCAATCAATGCTGCTTGCTTACTCATTTAATGCCTCCTTAGTGGCAAATCAATGTGTTCGACCCTTCGCTTATCGCGAGTGCCAAGCACTGGAAACGGTTCGTTCCAAACGATGTGAATAGAGTAACTACCCGATATAAAAAAAGAAAATGGAGTTAACCTATATACGCGATAGGTGATATCTATGATGTGATCTAGGTATCGTCATGAACAATAAAGTGGTCAGGCAGTCGCTCGAGGCCAGCAATTAGCGCCTGTAAACATTGCGTGTCAATGGCAGTCCCTGTCTCCTCTTTCATGATCGAGAGGGCTTTGTTCATCGGAATAGGGCCACGATAGGGGCGCTCTGCAGTGATCGCATCGAAAATATCCGCGGTGGTGATAATGCGAGTGAGCAAAGAAATGTCATCGCTTTTGATACCTTCAGGGTACCCAGTACCATCGAGCTTTTCGTGATGAGCGCTGGCGAACTTGGCGAGGTGATCGAATTGGTGGATTTTCGATAAGATGGTTTTGCTCAGTGCTGCATGGCGTTTAACGTGCTCCCATTCGTCGTCATCCAGTTTTCCCGGTTTATCGAGCACATCATTGCTCACGCCGAGCTTGCCAATATCGTGCAGTAACGCGCCACGCTTTAGCCATTTTTTATCCTGTTCACTGATGCCAAGTTCATCAGCAATTAAGCTGGCGTAAACGGCCACGCGCTCGCTGTGTCCGGAGGTGAAAGGGCTTTTGGCATCAACAATGCGTCCGAAAGCCGCCGCAATGTCATCCAGATAGTCATCGTCGACCCAGATACATGTGTCTGCCGGCGTCATCGACAGTACGTCTTCTTTTAATGCGGGGCTGTCCAGCTGCTGCCAAAACTGCGGATCGCGCGCTATCTGTAAAAAGGTGTCGACGAGCGTCGGATCAAACCAAGTACCGCGGCGGTTTTTTAGCTCGCTGAGTGCGGCGTCGACACCGGACTCGGTTCGGAACACATCAATGACCTGTGTCATCAATGCGATGCGCGAAAATAAAGGGATCTGTTCGGCTTTTAACTGGTCAGGACGCCCTCCGCCATCATAGTGTTCATCCAGCGCATAGATGGCTTCAGCAACGGTTTCATTAAAACGCAAATCGCGTGCGACATCGGCTCCGCGGGTACATCGTGTTTCAATCAGCTCTTGCGCATACATGTCACCGTTGCGGATGATATCAAGTGTCGTCGAGAGCTTTTGCATGAAGCCGCGTTTGACGCCGGTATTTTTAAGTACAAAGTTGAGTACGCTGGACAAGCTACCATCGACAACTTTGTAGCTTTGTTTAAAGGCCAAGTCGTTGGTGAGGTAAAGCTCACAGATCCGTGCCGCATTACTGCTGCAGCCCGCATCTTTTAGCAGCAACGTATAGAAAAGATCATGACGTTGTTGATCATCGAGCGCTAAGGCGTCAGCGAGTTTCATTCCTAACCACGTGCAGCGCATACAGTGCTCAGGAGGCTGCCCCTCGGTCATATCCAACGCGGTACTTAACGCCAAAATGAGCTCCGATAATTTCAACTGTGTGGCGCTGCTGGCTTGGGTGTGCATGTTATTCCTTATCCTTGATGCTCATCGCGACCGGATGGCAATGACCGACAGTTAGTGTGTCAGGCGACGAACGGTAGCGGAGACCTCTTCTGCGCCAGCATGAATATCGGTCATCACAGTATCGGCGGCGGTTACCTTTTCCTGTCCGAGCGAAGATTGTTCAGTGACTTTTGCCATCGCATCGCTTACCCCTTTGATCAGTTGTAGATTTTCATCGACGACATCGGCAATTTCGGTGGTAGATTGGCTGGTACGTTGTGATAAACCGCGCACTTCATCTGCGACGACGGCAAAACCACGTCCTTGTTCGCCGGCGCGTGCGGCCTCAATCGCTGCGTTCAATGCGAGGAGGTTGGTTTGTTCCGCGATCTGCTTAATGGTGGTCACGATGTTTTCGATACTTTGTGCGTGCTCACTCAATTGATTGACTTGATTCGCGGCTTCGCCCGCTTGGTCGGTCACGCTTTGTGATAAGGTCACGGCCTCTTGCAGCAGTGCACTGCCTTTTTCACTATCGCTAAGGGTTTGTTCTGACGAAGCTTGAGCGAGTTCAGCCGCTTGATTGACCGCTTGGTTTTGTTTCACCGTATCGGTGATGGCGGTAGCGAACTTGATCACCTGACGCACGTTTCCCTCCACATCAAAAACGGGATTATAGGTGGCTTCCAACCACACCTCATTGCCATGTTTGTCGCGGCGCAGGTATTGCCCGGAGGTGAATTGTCCTCGAGCTAAATTCTCCCAAAAGTCAGGGTTTTCATCGTAAAAGTCCTGATCACAGAAGAGGCGGTGATGTTGGCCTTTGATCTCGTGATCTTGGTAGCCTACCGCGGTGAGGAAGTTATCGTTGGCACGAATAATCGTGCCATCCGGTTCAAATTCAATCACAGCCAATGAGCGATTAATCGCCGCCAATATGGCTTCTTGTCGACGCGCATCCTGGTGCGGCTTGGTGACATCCGCGGCTAACTTGCGAATACTGACTACCTTACCGTTGGCATCTTTAATGGGGACATAGGTCGCTTCCAGCCAAATCTCCGCGCCGGTCTGATGGCGGCGGCGAAACACCCCCTTTTGTGACTTTCCTTGTGCGAGCGATTGCCAAAACTGCCGATAGCTTGATGCTTGGCTGGTTTCCTCGAAACAGACCGTGCGATGATGCTGTCCGATCACTTCATCGTAGGTGTAGCCGATGATATTTAGCAATTTGTCATTAACATCGGTAATAATGCCATCGGGTGTGAAGGTGATGGTCGCAATATGTGCTTGGATAGCGTTGAGTTCTGCTTGGAGCGAGGCTTTTTCTGCTCGGCAGGTGTCCAGCTCTCGCTGCGTCTTTTTGAACATGACAGCAAACTTCCTTTTGTTCAGGTATTAATCATTGGTGCGCCATGTCGAATCGTTATAAGTTCGCGCACGCTGAGGAGTATAGCGCCTAGCGATGTCTCGCATGTGACATTGTCCCCAAATATATCGTGGTTTCCAGTATAAAAAACCATTTATGTTGAGAGACTCGATGTTTATAAACCTCTCAATTGTGTATCTGTTTGTGTGTTTCCCCTTTCTTTTGCGTCTGTGAATACGTAATCTGTGTGACTTCGATCATGTTTAATCATAGCCGACTGTAACGTATCCATAACCTCTCCTTACGTTTGCTTACAACTTCGCTTTTCTATTTTCAATAATTTCTGAAATTTCCAAATTTTCATTGATCCCCCGCAAAGAAACTCCGTATTATTTCTCAAAGGCACTGCGAGGGAGATCAAGATGGAGCTGTCACAAGAACTACGTAATGTGGTGATGCACTTTGGTGAAATGGGAAGTCGTTGGGGCTTTAACCGTTCGGTGGGCGAAATGCTGGCACTGATTGTTTTGAGTGAGCATCCACTGAGCGCAGACGACATTGTGTCGGCACTCAACATTTCTCGTGGCAATGTCAGTATGGCAACCAAAGAGCTGCAAGGCTGGCACTTGATCCGTTCGCAGCGCACCCCTGGAGATAGAAAGGACTACTTTGTGCCGAATGGCACTATCTGGGAATTGGCGCAGCAAGTTCTCGCCGAAAGGAAGAAGCGAGAAGTCGACCCTACCTTATCTATGCTGCGCTCACACTTTATGCGGAGTGAAGACGACGCAGAGAGTCACTCGGTTAAACAGTTGCACGAAATCCACGATCTCCTAGAGCTGTTTAACCACTGGTTTGACGATGTGCAGCAAATGAAACCTGAACATCTAAAAAACTTGATGAAGCTGGGTAGCAGTGTCGGCAAGCTTCTTGAGCTGTCCGGCAAGCTGTTTCACAGCAAATCCAACGAAGAATCGGGTAGTTAACCTCCTGAGGGTAATGTCATGTTAGATACATTAATGTTGTCGCGGATCCAGTTTGCGGCCAACATCAGTTTCCACATCCTGTTTCCCACCATCACGATAGCACTTGGGTGGATGCTGGTGTTTTTCAAGTTCCGGCACAACCGTACCGGTGAGCAAATCTGGTTGGATACCTACTACTTCTGGGTAAAAGTGTTCGCGCTCACGTTTGCGCTAGGGGTGGTGTCTGGGATCACCATGAGTTTCCAGTTCGGCACCAATTGGCCTGGCTTTATGGAAAAGGTCGGTAATATTGCCGGCCCACTGTTGGGTTATGAGGTGATGACCGCCTTTTTCATGGAGGCGACCTTCCTTGGCATTATGCTGTTTGGTAAAAATCGCGTCCCGAACTGGGTGCACACATTAGCGACGCTGCTGGTAGCGATTGGTACCACTATTTCTGCGTTCTGGATTTTGGTGCTGAACAGCTGGATGCATACGCCAACCGGTTTTGAAATCATCGATGGTGTGGTGCATCCAACCAGTTGGTTCGAGGTGATTTTTAATCCGTCCATGCCGTATCGTTTAAGCCATATGCTGCTGGCGTCTGGCCTGACGGCTTCTTTCTTGATCGCCGGTATTTCCGCCTACCAGAAGTTGAAATCGCCTAAATCAGGTGTGGCAGATAAACCATTAAAAGTAGGGATCACGGCTGCCGCCATCCTTATTCCCTTGCAAATTTTTGTCGGTGATATGCACGGTCTCAATACCCTTGAACATCAGCCGCAGAAAATTGCGGCCATGGAAGGGGTTTGGGAAACCGAGCAGGGTGCGCCTTTGCTGTTGTTTGCGGTACCCAATGAAGAAACACGTTCCAACGACTTTGAAGTTGGGATCCCGAATCTGGCGAGCTTGATTCTGACTCACCAACTCGACGGCGAGATTAAAGGGCTGGAAAGCTTTGACTATCATCCGCCGGTGAAGCCGTTGTTCTTTGGTTTCCGCATTATGGTCGGAGTGGGCGTATTGATGCTGCTGGTAAGCTGGTTTACAGCGTATCGCGTGTGGCGTAACCAGCCGATGCCCAAGTGGCACTTAATCGGCTTGGTCGCTATGACGTTTTCCGGTTGGGTGGCTACGCTTTCAGGCTGGTATGTGACGGAAATCGGTCGTCAGCCCTGGCTGGTGCAGGGGGTGCTTAAAACCGCCGATGCGGTCACTCCAGTCGCGAGCTCGCACGTGGGGATTACCTTAACCATTTACCTGACGCTCTACGCGGTGCTAATGGTGGCGTATATTCGCACCTTATTCTTTTTGGCAAAAAAACGCCTGCCTGAATATCAATCAGACAATCACGCTCAGCCTGAGAAAGAGGTGAACGTATGAGCATAACTCCTTATCTGCCTGAAATTTATCTGCTGCTGTTTGGCTTTTCGGTCTTCATGTATGCCGTGCTTGATGGCTACGACCTTGGCGTCGGTATGCTGTTACCAAGCTGCAATCAGGCGCAGCGTGACCGTATGATTGCGTCAATTGGTCCCTTTTGGGATGCCAACGAAACCTGGCTGGTGTTGGCGGTGGGATTGTTGCTGATTGCTTTTCCAGCGGCCCACAGCATGATTTTGACTGAACTGTACCTGCCAACGTCTGTGATGCTAGCAGGGCTTATCTTGCGTGGTGTCTCTTTTGATTTTCGTGCCAAGGTGAAGCCAGAGCGTAAAGATCTCTGGGACCGCTGTTTTAAAGCCGGGTCTTTTATCGCGTCAATGACGCAAGGCTACATGATTGGTCGCTATGTGTTGGCGTTTGATGACAGCACAGGCTCATATTTGTTTGCGCTATTAAGCGGCCTCTGTGTTACCGCAGCGTACATCTATATCGGCGGTACCTGGCTGGTGATGAAAACCGAGGGGGATTTGCAAAAACGTGCGGCTAAATGGTCACGTCGTGGCGGTTGGCTGGCAGCTCTGGGGGTGTTAGCGATCAGTATTGTCAATCCTCTGGTCAGTGAGACAGTCGCAGCGCGTTGGTTTGGCTTCCCTGAAATTTTATTACTCGCACCCGTCCCGTTGGTTTGTCTTGCCATCATGCTGCTTGTTGATCGCTACCTACGCCACGTACCGGTCGAAAACGATGTGGGATACCAGTTCCCTTTCATTGGTGCAATTTTCCTATTCGCATTGAGTTTCTTTGGTCTCGCGTATAGCTTTTTCCCCGATATTATTCCTGGGGTGATGACAGCAAAAGAAGCGGCCAGTGCGCCGGGTACCTTATTGATTGTGGGCTATGGTGCCATGTTTGTCTTGCCCATGATCTTCTTGTATACCCTGTTTGTTTATCGTGTCTTCTCGGGGAAAGCGACAGAGCTTAACTACGAGTAAGGCGACGTTAACATCATCGATGAGGCGCTCAGGCTTTTTGACAGGCCTGAGCGCTTTTTTATGTCCCCCTTGTGGCTGGCCTTAAACGCGCTTCTATTAAGCGATGTCAAGGTTGCCTGTTATCGCTTCATGCATCACGCTGCGACGTCATAAAACTTGTCACCCTAAACATTTAGGGGGTTAACCATTACATCTCATTTATTTGTCGTCCGTTTAGTACGACGCTTTCCTCTCTTTATCTTATTGTGACGATCCGTGTCTAACTGTCACTTGTGGCTAATTAGTAGCTATGTTCCTCTAATGTGCCGCATTTTGCTGTTATCTTTTTATTGCTATGTGGGCGGCACGTCTCGGTCGTCGAGACAATGAAGCGTTTTTCTTCTTTATGCCCCTTATTAAAGCCAGTATTTAGGGTTTGGTAAGGCGGTTTTTTACACGATTTGCTCACAAATAGTGCTATCAGCACAAAATATTAGGTCTGGAATCAGTCAGGGTAAAATTGACCTAAATCATTGTTTTGTCTTTATCTAGCTGTTTTTTGGTGGGGGTGGGCGTAGCAAATTGGTTAAAAATAATGTTTGAGATCTAAAGATTAGCGTGTAAGATTATCTTTAACTAATCGTTCAATTAAAAACGAATGGGAGACGAAATGCCTAAGGTAGGGATGCCGGAAGTACGAAAACCGCAACTTGTTAGAGCCACCATGACGGTGATTGGTCGAGTGGGGCTACATGCGGCAAGTATTTCTCTGATTAGTAAGGAAGCCGGCGTATCGACAGGCATTATCAACCACTACTTCGGTGGTAAGCATGGCTTGCTGGAAGAAACGATGCGCGTGGTATTGCGCGAGCTTTCAGCCACTGTGATCGGCGCATTAAAAGAAATTCCGCGTCATCACCACCAGGCGCGTATTAACGCGATTATTAATGCCAACTTTGAAGGTTTTCAGGCCAAATCTGATGTGGTTAAAACCTGGTTGGCGTTCTGGTCTTATGCCATGCATGACAACGAGTTACATCGTTTACAACGCGTGAACGAGAAGCGCTTGCTGTCACATTTGCGCATTGAACTTCGCGCACTATTGCCAGAAGAGCAGGCTGCGATGGTTGCTCAGGGGATTGCCGCATTGATTGATGGTATCTGGTTGCGTGGTGCATTGAACCCTAAAGGTATTGATGCCAACAACGCACGCACCATTATCAATGACTATTTGGATAAGCAACTGACCTTTTATGGTCGTCCTCAGAGCTAAGCCTCAACAGAGCCTTACATGCACACTCGAACAGAAAAGAATTCAGGATTAATCATGGATGCGAAAACGCTTTTTATTAACGGTCAGCTTACCTCCGCAACAAGCGGTGAGCAGTTTGCAACGGTAAACCCAGCAACGGGCGAGACACTGGCGCAAATTGGCCAAGCCTCGGCAGACGATGTGCAAGCTGCGGTGGATGCCGCTAAGCAAGGTTTTGCGGTTTGGTCACGTATGACGGCCATGGAGCGTAGCCGTATTTTGCTTAAAGCCGTTGCGTTGTTACGTGAGCGTAATGATGAGCTAGCCAAGCTGGAAGTACTAGACACCGGCAAACCGATGCAAGAAGCGGTAGAGGTTGACGTGGTGACGGGCGCGGATGCGATTGAGTACTTTGCTAACTTGGTACCATCAATGCAAGGTGAGCAGCAACCGCTTTCTGACAACCAATTCTTCTACACCCGCCGTGAGCCACTGGGTGTGTGTGCAGGCATTGGTGCATGGAACTATCCGATTCAAATTGCCATGTGGAAGTCAGCACCTGCCTTAGCCGCGGGTAACGCCATGGTTTTCAAACCCTCGGAAGAAACACCGCTGACCGCACTGAAACTGGCAGAGATATTTGCAGAAGCGGGTATGCCTGCCGGTGTCTTTAATGTGGTGCAGGGTGATTATCGTGTGGGTCAAATGCTGACGGCACATCCTGAGATTGCCAAAGTATCGTTTACCGGTGAAGTGGGCACGGGCAAAACCGTGATGGGTGACGCCGCGAAGACCCTGAAATCAGTCACGATGGAACTAGGCGGTAAATCGCCATGTATCGTGTTTGATGATGCCGACCTGGACAACGCGGTATCCGCAGCAATGGTGGCAAACTTCTACACCCAGGGTGAAGTGTGTACGCACGGTACACGTGTGTTTGTTCATGACAGCATCTATGACCGCTTTATTGAACAGCTTAAACATCGTACTGAAAAGCTTGTTATCGGTGACCCAACCGACATGAACACGCAAATTGGTGCGCTGATCTCAACCGATCACCTTGAGAAAGTGATGACGGCTATCGAGACCGCAAAACAAAGCGGCGCGACCTTGCTCTCTGGGGGGTATCGCGTGACTGAGAATGGTCTCGACAAGGGGAACTTTGTTGCCCCAACCATCTTTACTGACTGTGATGACAGTATGGCGCATGTCCGTGACGAGATCTTTGGTCCTGTGATGTCGGTGCTGCGTTTCTCTGACGAGGAAGAAGTGGTAGCACGTGCCAACAATACTCACTATGGCCTGGCGGCTGGTGTCTTCACCCAAAACCTATCGCGTGCACATCGCATTATTCATCAACTCGAAGCGGGTATTTGCTGGGTCAACACCTGGGGCGATTCGCCGGCTGAAATGCCTGTCGGTGGCTATAAGCATTCAGGGGTAGGGCGTGAAAATGGTGTCGAAACCCTCACGCATTATACCCAAACCAAGAGTGTGTTGATCGAGCTTGGCGACTTCGCCAGCCCTTACGCCTAATTTCTAACGGAGCGACCAATATGTCACAACGCTACGATTATATTATCGTCGGCGCGGGTTCGGCCGGCTGTGCATTGGCTGATCGGCTGACCGAGTCAGGCCAACATCAAGTGTTATTGCTGGAAGCCGGTGGTACCGATAAGAGCATTTTTATTCAGATGCCAACGGCGCTATCGATCCCGATGAATACCAAACGCTACGCGTGGCAGTTTGAATCTTTGCCTGAGCCAGGCCTTGACGGCCGCCAACTGCATTGTCCACGTGGCAAAGTGCTGGGTGGAAGCTCATCGATTAATGGCATGGTGTATGTCCGCGGTCACGCTTGTGACTTTGAAGAGTGGGTTGAGCACGGTGCTAACGGTTGGGATTACGCGAGCTGTTTGCCGTACTTTAAGCGCGCAGAAACCTGGTCTGGCGGTGCCGATACTTACCGTGGCGGTCAGGGGCCTGTGGGCACATGTAACGGTAACGACATGAAGCTCAACCCGCTGTATCAAGCCTTTATTGATGCGGGTGTCGAAGCAGGCTATCCCGAAACCAACGATTACAACGGTTATCAGCAAGAGGGCTTTGGCCCTATGCACATGACCGTCGATAAGGGCGTACGTGCCTCAACGTCGAACGCTTATCTGCGCCGCGCACTGAAGCGCAGCAACCTGACCTTGAAAAAAGGTGTGGTTACCCGCCGCATCTTGTTGGAAGGCAAGCGCGCGGTAGGTGTGGAATTTGAAAAAGGCGGCAACATCGAGCATGTGATGGCCGACAAAGAAGTCATTTCGAGTGCGGGTTCAGTGGGATCGCCACAGCTGCTGCAGTTATCAGGGATTGGTTCACGTGATGTGCTTGAGAAAGCTGGCGTAGACGTTAAGCATGAACTGCCGGGTGTGGGTGAAAACCTGCAAGATCACCTCGAGGTCTACTTCCAGTTCCACTGCAAACAGCCTATTACGCTTAATAGCAAGCTGGGCCTTATCAGCAAAGGCATGATTGGTACTGAGTGGATCTTAACCCGTAAGGGGCTGGGGGCCACCAACCACTTTGAGTCATGCGCTTTTATTCGCTCTCGTGAAGGATTGAAGTGGCCGAACGTTCAGTATCATTTCTTGCCTGCAGCGATGCGCTATGACGGCAAAGCCGCGTTTGATGGCCATGGTTTTCAGGTACACGTCGGCCCGAACAAACCAGAGAGCCGCGGCCACGTTCGGATCAAATCAGCCGATCCGCACGATAAGCCGTCAATCTTATTTAACTACATTACCACCGAGCAAGATCGCCAAGACTGGCGCGATACCATCCGTTTGACCCGTGAAATCATGGCGCAAAACGCGATGGATACCTTCCGCGGCGATGAAATTCAGCCGGGCAATGATGTTCAGTCTGATGAAGCGATTGACCGTTGGGTGAAAGACAACGTGGAAAGCGCGTATCACCCCTCGTGTACTTGCAAAATGGGCGCCGACGATGACGCATTGGCTGTGCTTGATGAGCAGTGCCGTGTGCGTGGAATTCAAGGGTTGCGGGTGGTGGACTCGTCTGTCTTCCCGACGATCCCTAACGGCAACCTAAATGCCCCAACCATCATGGTAGCGGAGCGCGCCGCTGACATGATCCTTGAAAAGCCACTCTTGCCTGCCGAGCAGGTGCCAGTATGGATTGCGGCTGAGTGGCAGCACAAGCAACGCAATCAAAACGCGCAGAGTGATGATGCCACCGTTGGTGAGCACACACTAGAAACTAATCAGTAAGCATTACAAGGAAACTAAGATGTCAATGAATAAACGTAAAACCAGCAAAACTCTGATGACCGCAGTCGGTTTGAGCTCAATGGTCGCTTTTAGCGCCGCCGCTAATCAGTGTGAGACAGTCCGCTTTTCGGATATCGGTTGGACAGACGTGACCTCAACGACTGCCATCACTACTGAAGTGCTGAAAGGCATGGGTTACGAGACACAAACCGATCTATTGTCTTTGCCGGTAACCTTCTCATCACTTGCGTCGGGCGACATCGACGTATTCCTCGGTAACTGGATGCYTACGCAAACAGGCGATATCAAAAAGTATCTTGACGAAGGCTCGATCGACAGCGTTCGCGCCAACCTGACAGGTGCCAAATATACCCTCGCCGTGCCTAAGTATGTTTACGATGCCGGTGTTACTAGCGTCGCAGATATCGCGAAATACGCTGACAAGTTCGACTCACGCATTTATGGCATTGAGCCAGGTAACGACGGTAACCGCCAGATCCAGAAAATGATCGATACCGATGATTTCAACTTGGGTGACTTCCGTCTTATCGAATCCAGTGAAGCTGGCATGGTGTCTCAGGTGTCTCGTGCCGTTCGTCGTGACAAGTGGGTTGCCTTCCTCGGTTGGGCCCCGCACCCAATGAACAGCAACTTTGATATGAAATACCTATCTGGTGCGGACGAGTACTTTGGTCCTAACTATGGCGGTGCCACGGTTCATACCAACGTACGTAGCGGCTATGTCGAGCAGTGTGCGAACGTCGGTCAAATGCTTGAGCAACTTGAGTTCAGCCTCAAGATGGAAAACGAAATGATGGGCAAAATCCTTAATGACGGAGAGAAGCCTCAGGCCGCGGCACGCGAGTGGTTGCGTAATAACCCAAGTGTGCTGAACAAGTGGCTGGACGGTGTGACCACCGTTGATGGTGAGAACGCGGTTGAAGCGGTCACTGAGTACCTGAAAAAGACTGAAGCGTAAATAAAAAAAGTGTAGAAGGAGAGGGCGGTGTTAACGCCGCCCCTAAGGTTTTATTGTGAATATTATTACAGATAACAAGATCCCACTCGGCCAATGGATGGAAAATGGTGTTGACTGGCTAACCATGAACGCCGCCGGCTTTTTTGATGCGATCTCAATTGGCTTAGATACGACCATCACACTATTAGTCGACATTTTTAAATGGATGCCAGCGGCAGGGCCGATCATTATGACAGCCGCCTTAGCATGGTACCTGCAGCGTCGAATTTCCATCGTGATCTTTGTTGTGAGTGCGCTCTTGTTGATCCTCAACCTGGGCTACTGGCAAGAGATGCTGGAAACCTTTGTTCTGGTATTTGCCGCGACAACGATTTCCGTATTAATTGGCATACCGCTTGGGATAATGGCCGCGCATCGGCCCTTGGTGTACACCATTATGCGGCCCTTATTGGACTTGATGCAGACGGTACCGCCGTTTGTGTACTTGATCCCAACCTTGGTGCTGTTCGGCTTGGGGATTGTCCCGGGTCTGATTTCAACCATCATTTTTGCTATTGCGGCGCCGATTCGTTTGACGTATCTCGGCATTACCCGTGTACCGGAAGAGTTGGTAGAGGCAGGACGCGCATTTGGTGCTAACCGTATGAAACTACTTTTTAAAGTGGAGCTTCCTGCGGCACTGCCTAGCATTATGACGGGTGTGACTCAGTGCATTATGTTGTCACTGTCGATGGTGGTGATCGCGGCGCTGGTAGGTGCTGACGGCCTCGGTAAACCAGTGGTTCGTGCACTGAATACCGTCAACATTTCTCAGGGTTTTGAAGCGGGTCTGGCGATTGTATTGGTAGCCATCATTCTTGACCGCCTGTGTAAAGCACCAAATCAAGGCAACGAATAAGGGGGAAACCATGGACGCAATCGCAATTAAAAATTTAGACGTGGTGTTTGGCGACAATGTTAAGCCAGCACTGGATCTGCTTGATGACGGATTAAGCCGCTCAGAGATTATCGAGAAGACCGGTCAAGTCGTGGGCGTGGACAATGTCTCACTCAATGTGAAAGAAGGTGAAATCTGTGTCTTGATGGGTTTATCAGGCTCAGGTAAATCGAGCCTACTGCGCGCCGTGAACGGATTGAACCCCATCAGCCGCGGTAGCCTTGAAGTCCGTGATGGCAACAGAATGGTCGACATGGCAACAGTTGACTCGCAAACGCTTCGCCACCTTCGTACTAACCGTGCATCTATGGTGTTTCAAAAGTTTGCACTTATGCCTTGGATGACAGTGGTTGATAACGTCGCCTTTGGCCTAGAAATGAAAGGTATCAGCAAGAAAGAGCGTCGTCGACAAGCGCTGGAAAAGCTAGAAATGGTCGGGTTGGACGACTGGGCTTATCAATATCCGCATGAGCTGTCTGGTGGTATGCAGCAGCGCGTTGGCTTGGCCCGTGCGTTCGCGATGGACAGTGATATTCTACTGATGGATGAACCTTTCTCGGCACTGGATCCACTGATCCGTGCGCAGCTACAAGATGAGTTGCTAGAGTTGCAGAAAAAGCTCAACAAAACGATTTTGTTTGTGAGCCATGATTTGGACGAAGCCCTGAAAATTGGTAATAACATTGCCATTATGGAATCAGGCCAGCTTATTCAACATGGTAAGCCTGAAGACATTGTGCTGCGTCCTGAGACGGATTACGTGCGTGACTTTGTTGCTCATACTAATCCATTGAACGTGTTGAAAGGGCGTTCGATGATGAAATCTGTTGACGACTTACCTCATGTCGACAACCGTTGGAAAGTGTGTGAGCAGCGTGATATTTGGGTCACCGCAGAGCAGGGCGGTCGCTTGTCAGCCGCTGCAGGCTCACAGCCCTTACGAGTCGTTGAATGGGAAAAAGACGTTCAAGATCTGTCACAAGTTGGAGACGACACCATTGTGGTTGCCTCGCCTGACATCGAAATGCGTGATGCGATTGAAATTCGCTATCACACTGTTAAGCCGGTGTTACTCATCGAAGAAGGGAAACTGGTTGGTACCTTATCTGACCATGACTTCTACCACGCGCTGTTAGGTAAGTTTCAACAAAAGTGCACTGATAAAGCGGCGTGACATTCGGTGTATGATTTGTCTATAGACAGATGAATAAAACAGCCTGCTCCAAGAGCAGGCTGTTTTTTTTACGTATCTATGTGTGTACCGAGGCTTGGTGCCTCACTCATATCGCCTCACGAGCGACCTTGTTGAGCGAGACGGACAAAGTACTAGGGCATTATCACGGTATCAATCACATGAATAACGCCGTTGGAGGTCATGATATCGGGCTTGACGACGGTAGCGTTATCGATTTTGACATCCCCGTACGATGTTTTGATCATCACGTCACTGCCTTGCACTGTGGTCGCGGAAGACATTCCCATCACTTGCTCTGCCGTTACTTTTCCAGGGACGACGTGGTAGGTCAGGATCTCGGTGAGTTTGTCTTTGTTTTCTGGCTTGAGTAGGGTGTCCACCGTGCCGTCAGGTAACTTATCGAAAGCCGCGTTCGTGGGGGCAAAGACGGTAAACGGGCCCTCTCCTTTCAATGTATCAACAAGGTCCGCGGCTTTAACGGCTGCCACCAATGTTGAAAAGTCGTCATTTTTCATTGCTGTATCAACAATGTCATGCTCACCTTTGTGGTGGGCAGCGACGGCGCTTCCCATCCCAACCAGCAATGTCGCAGTGATGGCTAATTTCGTGATCGTGCGTGTTAACATCATTATTCTCCCTTTTACGTTCGTTTCCCCACCCAATAAGTTGCCTTATTACAACCCTTGGTGACGACTTGGGAAGTATCAACTTGTTGCAAGGGTGAAAACGAGGACGGAAGCGAAGTCGATCACTGGTAAGGAGAATATTCTCCATCTTCCTCTTTTCTACGCCTAATAACCGCCGCCGTCTTGTGAAATTTTTCGAACGAGTTATTCATATTATTGTGATTGTCGTCACGGTCTGTCAGGCGTAATCTCATTCTCGTTCCACGGCAATAGCGCAATGACAATGTCGAACCGTGATTGCGCCTTGATGAGTCTCTGGAGACAGATTTTTAGAAATGGAGACATTGAGGTGACAAATCACCGGCACAATTTGCGTTTAATAGCTGTCAACCCATTACGAAAGAGGAAACAAACCATGAAAAAACTTGCTGCAATCTTTGCCCTAACGTTCGCTTCAACGTCTGTAATGGCTGGTGGTCTGAACCTCGATGTAGACCCTGCAGAAGGGGGCGCTTGGGTAACGGTCACTGAACAAGGCCAAGCGGTAAAAGGCGCTAAAGTCGCCAATGAATCGGGTCTTGATGCGAAGGTAACGGATGAGTCTGGTCGTGTATTTATCCACGCTCAGAACCAAAACAGCCGCTCAATCAACTTTGTGGCTAGCACCGATCAAGGTGAGCGCGCAGAGCAAGCCGCATTCATCAAAGGCGACCACAGCTAAAAGACGCGCGATTGAGTTCAAGCCGCCGTTAACAATGGCGGTGCCGATAAAAAGAGAGCATGTTTGCTCTCTTTTTTTTGTCACTGTTTAGGTTGGCAGTAGCCAATTTTTTAATTGATGTAGAGAGTCAACTTGGTGTGTCGGCGCAATATCTTCAGGGACTGGGGTATTATCAACATTTAGCCAACACGTATCGATGCCGGCTTGCATGCCACCGAGAACGTCAGAATGTGGGTTATCACCCACCATCAAGATTTTCTCTTTAGGCGGATGCCCCATTTTTTCAAACGCATGTTCAAAGATACGTGGGTCAGGCTTAGCGACACCGACCTGCTCAGAAATGACTAACGTAGAGATCGCCGCCTTCAATCCTGTTTTTTCTAAACGAATATCTTGTAAAGCCGTAAACCCGTTGGTGATGATACCAATATGAGCATGCGGGGAAATGGCGTTGATGAGTTCCCGAGCCCCTGGCAATGGTTCACAGATGTCTGCCATGGCATCTAAAAACCCTTGGTTTAAGGAAGATGGGGCGACGTTTAAGCGCTTTCCCCAGTCCGTAAAGCGTTCGGTCTGTAGAGTCTGGGCATCAATTTCCCCATTTTGATACTGTACCCACAGTGGTTTATTGCGTGCGGAGTATTCGGCAAACGCCTGCTGTTCAAAATCGACATCGTAATGCGAGAACAGACGTTGTAAGCCGGAGAACGCATCAAAGTGAAACAAGGTCTCGTCGGCATCGAATAAAACCCATGGGTATCGCATGTTATTACATCTCTTTACGTGAAGTTAACTAAGTGTAACAGAGTGCCAGTGCGGTTTTCGAGTCCATTTTTGTTTACTCACCGTCCATGGTGAGAAACAGCGTGAGTGGCCGTGAGCGAATACGCTAGGGGAATCACAAGGAAAGGTAGAGACCTGCCAGGGTCGCACTCATCAGGTTGGCGAGTGTCGCCGCGAGAATGGCACGCATACCGAGTGTCGCAATATCGCCCCGGCGTTCGGGTACGATGCCGCCTAGGCCTCCCATCAGCATGGCAATGGAGGTCAAGTTGGCAAAACCACACAGCGCAAACGTCACGATAGCTTGACTGTGGGCGGATAATTGGCCTTTTAAGTTCATAAAATCGGCAAAAGCAACAAACTCGTTCACCGCGATTTTTTTACCAATCAAGGTGCCTGCGGTCATGGCTTCATGCCAAGGAATGCCAATTAACCAAGCCACCGGCGCGAACAGGTAGC
The DNA here is from genome assembly GCF_001995655.1 of Salinivibrio sp. IB868. Classification (NCBI taxonomy): domain Bacteria; kingdom Pseudomonadati; phylum Pseudomonadota; class Gammaproteobacteria; order Vibrionales; family Vibrionaceae; genus Salinivibrio; species Salinivibrio sp. IB868. The sequence goes on along the minus strand of NZ_MUEW01000005.1, from coordinate 15,126 downwards.
CAAACAGCCATTCAAGGCTCAGCTGAGGCAGGTTCAAAAGAGGACCAAGCTTACCTAACCCACCATTGATGAGCGCAATCATACTGATCACGGCCAATAAACTGGCACCCACTGCCATGGCGATTTGTAAGCCACTTAAGGCGCCTTGCGTGCCGGCATCAATCAGGTTCACTGGTTTGTCCTGTGTGTCTTGCACTGATTGATGTTGCATCGGGGTCATCGGTGTTTCGGTTTGTGGCACGATGATCTTGGCCATCATGAGTCCTGCCGGTGCCGACATAAACGCCGCCGCAATAAGGTACTTCATTTCCACACCGAGCCCTGCATAGCCTACCATGGTGCCGCCAGCCACTGAGGCGAGCCCACCCACCATGACAGCAAACAGCTCTGAGCGTGTCATGGCAGCAAGAAAAGGCCGAACAACCAGCGGCGCTTCAACAGAGCCAACAAAAATATTGGCGGTGGCAGACATTGATTCTGTACGCGACGTGCCGAGTACACGTCGTAGTAGTCCACCAATCAGGCTAATGACCCATGTCATGACCCCAATGTGGTACAGCACAGCGATCAGTGCAGAGAAAAAAACGATGGTGGGCAATACATTAAAGGCGAATATAAAACCGAGTTTGAATTTAGCGAGATCGCCAAAGAGGAACTCTGCGCCTATGTCACCAAAGCTGATGATCGCAGAGACGGTGTCAGACGCGTTGGCCAAAATACGCTGGCCAAGGGGAACCGAGATGATAAAGCCAGCAAAGACGATTTGTATGAGGAATGCACCGCCAACGGTGCGCCAGTTAATCGCGGATCGATTTTCAGAAAAACCCATCGCGATAAGAAAGAGGACGCTAATCCCCAACAGGCCAATGCCAAACTGCATGATGTTGCTCCGCAAACGTTAAACTTGAGATGGAAAACGATTGCGGCGGTATTGTACGTGGTTTTTATTATGTGACAAGTGTCACTTTGTGTGTTTTGTGTTTGCATTTTTTTTCATCAATGGCGTCTTTGATATGAGCAAGCGAGTTGCCCAAGCGTGATGAATTTCACGATCGTTATGTTTGCTTAGCAATGGTGGAAAATACGACTATGATTTTAAAAGGGTGTTAGGCGTTCTAAAACGCTATTAACCAAATTGTTTATTGTTCTGAAATAAAGAGTTCAAATAACCGGGAAAGCCAGTAAAATCGGGGCATGGAGGGAAGTTARTGTTGGGCGCTTGGTTAGAAAGTAAACATTTGGTTAGGGGCCTAATTAAATTTTTTCTCAGATGTGGTAATGTAGTTGATTGTGTGGTGACAGCTGGTCTTTTATTGCTGGTAAAGATGGCTTGAACAGCAATGAATAATGGGCGCACCACCAACACTCACAGGCTTCCGAATAAACGGACTAAGGAGTTAACTCGTGAGCGATAAAAGCCATGAAGATATGATGACACCAGACGGGAAGGTTAACCCGATCGATACTGATTATCAGGTCGGTCAGGATAACGTGGCACTGAAACTCGGCCCGTTTGGTTTTGATATTCACAACCGAGTATTTATGGTCTCAGGGCTGGCTATTTTGGCCTTCATTTTTGTCACCCTGGCCTTTCAAAACCAAATTGGTCCTGTTTTTGGGGATCTACGTGGATGGCTAACTTCAAACCTAGACTGGTTCTTCCTTTCAGCAGGAAACATTTTTGTTATTGCCTGTCTAGTGCTGATTGCGTCTCCACTGGGTAAAGTGAGACTCGGTGGTACCGAAGCTAAGCCCGATTACAGCTACGGCGGCTGGTTTGCGATGCTTTTCGCAGCCGGTATGGGTATTGGTCTGATGTTCTACGGGGTTTCAGAGCCACTGACGCATTTCCAAACGGCGTTAGGCGGGACATCCGTGGGCGCTGATGGTCTTCGCACTGACTGGGCGCCTTTGGGTGCGGCAGCCGGTGATACAGAGGCGGCGCGCCGCTTGGGTATGTCTGCCACGATTTTCCACTGGGGCTTACACCCATGGGCGATTTACGCGGTATTGGCGTTAGGCCTGGCACTGTTTGCGTACAACAAAGGCTTGCCTTTGACCATGCGTTCTGTGTTCTACCCACTGTTCGGTGAACGTGTTTGGGGCTGGACGGGCCACGTGATTGACATTTTGGCAATCATCGCGACCTTGTTTGGTCTTGCAACATCGCTTGGCTTGGGTGCCTCACAGGCATCAGCGGGTCTTCACTATCTGTTTGATACACCGCTAGGTGATACCACAGAAGTGTTGCTGGTAATGGGCATCACAGGCGCCGCGATTCTTTCGGTTGTGGCTGGTGTTGATAAAGGGGTCAAGCGCCTATCTGAAATCAACATGATGCTTGCGCTATTGCTGCTCATCTTTGTGATTGCAGTGGGTCCAACCATCGCTATCCTGACCGGTTTCTTTGGTAACTTGGGCGCGTATCTACAAAACTTGCCTGCGCTGTCAATGCCATTTGGCCGTGAAGATGCCAACTTTACGCAAGGGTGGACATCCTTCTACTGGGCATGGTGGATTTCTTGGTCCCCATTCGTCGGTATGTTTATTGCGCGCGTATCGCGTGGCCGTACCGTGCGTGAATTCATCACTTGTGTGTTGATCATCCCATCAGCAGCCTGTGTATTGTGGATGACTGCCTTTGGTGGCACCGCAATTGGTCAGTTCGTCAATGAAGGCTACACAGCCGTTGTGGACGCAGAGCTGTCACTGAAACTGTTTGCGATGTTAGATGATCTGCCACTAGCAGCGATCACCTCGTTTATCGGCATTATCCTGGTCATGGTGTTCTTTATCACCTCGTCTGACTCAGGGTCATTGGTTATCGACACCATTTCTGCCGGCGGTAAAGTGAATGTTCCTGTGCCACAGCGTGTATTCTGGGCCTCTTTCGAGGGCTTGGTGGCCGTTGCGCTGATCCTTGGCGGTGGCTTGGTCGCCCTGCAAGCAATGGCGGTGTCGACAGGCTTCCCATTCACGATTGTGTTGCTGGTTGCTACCGTGTCACTGTTTAAAGGTTTGGCCTCAGAGCCTCGTGCTTCTTAAGCCAAACACTTAACGTCGCGTTAAGGTTTTATAAGCAGCCCCAAGTGGGCTGCTTTTTTTATTGGTTACGTTTTCCCTACCTATTGTGTTTTTCTTCCCTGATTGCGCCAAAAGCGAGCACCTTTATCCAATCGTTATAACTGTTAAAGAATGAGTTCAAAGGATCTGCTTCGTTGTAAATAAGCTGTGCTGGCAAGGTATGTGTGTAACAACCTTGATGACAAAGTGACCAAGCGGTTAGGGGCCTAATTAAAGCGCGTTCGCTCTATGGTATTGTTGCTGACCGTGTTGTCATTGCCACCCTTTTTGGTGTTTTTATCACGCTTAAATACCAAGCAACCTTCGGCAGTGTTCAGCAACACAGAGAGGCTTGTGAATCGACGGACTAAGGAGTTAACGCGTGAGCGATAAAAGCCATGAAGATATGATGACACCAGACGGTCAGGTGAACCCGATCGACACTGACTACCAAGTGGGTCAGGATAACGTCGCTTTGAAAGTCGGCCCGTTTGGTTTTGATATTCACAACCGTGTATTTATGGTCTCAGGGCTGGCGATTATGGCCTTTGTCTTTGTGACCTTGGCCTTTCAAGATAAAATGGGGCCGATTTTTGGCGATTTACGTGCTTGGCTGACTGCAAATCTCGATTGGTTTTTCCTCTCGACAGGCAATGTTTTCGTCATTGCTTGCTTAATACTGATTGTCTCGCCGTTAGGAAAAGTGCGGCTGGGTGGCACAGAAGCCAAGCCGGACTTTGGCTATGGTGGCTGGTTCGCGATGCTTTTCGCCGCGGGTATGGGCATTGGTCTTATGTTCTATGGCGTGTCAGAGCCGTTGACGCATTTTCAAACCGCGCTCGATGGCACGTCGACAAATGCTAATGGTATCCGGACTGACTGGGCCCCGTTAGGCGGTGCCGCGGGGGATACAGACGCGGCACGTCGTTTAGGTATGTCCGCGACCATTTTCCACTGGGGACTGCACCCTTGGGCCATCTATGCGGTGCTGGCGCTTGGTCTTGCACTGTTTGCTTACAATAAAGGGTTGCCGCTGACTATCCGCTCGGTGTTCTATCCCTTGTTTGGTGAGCGCGTTTGGGGCTGGACCGGTCATGTGATTGATATCTTAGCTATTGTGGCGACGCTCTTTGGCCTTGCCACCTCGCTCGGTATTGGTGCCTCACAAGCGTCCGGTGGTTTACATTACTTGTTCGATACGCCGTTAGGCGCAACGACCGAGATCATCTTGGTGGTGGTGATCACCGCGATGGCGATTTTCTCCGTTGTCGCTGGCGTCGATAAAGGGGTGAAGCGCCTATCTGAGCTTAATCTTATCCTTGCGTTCTTGTTGTTGCTGTTTGTGATTGCGGTTGGCCCGACGCTCGCAATTCTGACCGGTTTCTTCGGTAATCTCGGCGCCTATTTAGAAAATTTGCCAGCACTGGCGATGCCATTTGGGCGAGATGACGCCAACTTTACCCAAGGTTGGACATCCTTCTATTGGGCGTGGTGGATCTCTTGGTCACCATTTGTCGGGATGTTTATCGCGCGCGTATCTCGGGGTCGAACGGTACGCGAGTTCATTACCTGTGTGTTGTTGATCCCATCGGCGGCCAGTGTGCTTTGGATGACGTCATTCGGGGGCACGGCGATTGACCAGTTTGTCAACGACGGATACACCGCCGTTGTCGATGCCGAGCTGTCTCTGACGTTGTTTGCGATGCTTGAAGGCCTGCCACTTGCGACGATCACCTCGTTCATTGGTATTATTCTTGTCATTGTCTTCTTCGTCACGTCATCCGACTCAGGCTCTTTGGTGCTTGATACCATCTCGGCGGGCGGAAAAATGGATGTACCCGTATCACAACGGGTGTTCTGGGCCACTTTTGAAGGTTTAGTGGCGGTGGCGCTGATCCTTGGCGGCGGCTTGGTGGCGTTGCAAGCGATGGCTGTCTCCACCGGCTTCCCATTCGCCGTGGTGCTCCTGGTAGCGACTGTCTCCTTGTTTAAAGGCTTGGCCTCTGAGCCACGCGCGAAATAAACAGGTGTGCTAACTGTTTGATTGTTAGCTAAGATAGGAAAGGCAGGCCTTCGGGGCTGCCTTTTTTATTACCCGGCCAGCGCTTGAGCTGTGCCGCTGGCGAAAGAACGGATGCCCCAAAGGGGAGCCCTTCAATAAAATGCAGGTTTAGGTGAGCATTATGGAAGCTGAACAAATTGAAATCGCGACATTTCTTGCCCAGTACGCCCCTTTTGACGCAATGCCGGAAGAGGTGGTGGCTGAGGTAGCAACCAGTATTGAAATCAGTTACTACCGTGCAGGCACCGATATTTTTGCTTACGGTGATGAAATTCACGATTTAGCCATCCTGCGCAGTGGCGCGGTCGAGCTCTTTCGCCGGAATGGAACCTTGTATAACCGTATTTCAGAAGGCGATATCTTTGGTCAGATGGGCCTTTTGATGAACAACCGCGTCCGGATGCCCGCCAAAGCGATCGAGGATACCTTGGTCTATTTTATCCCAGAGGCGATGTTCAACCGGCTCTTTGATGACTTTGAGCACTTTGCTGATTTTGTTGAGGTAGAGGACAGAACCCGATTGCGCCAAGCGGTATCGAGTCACAACGAAGCCAATGATTTGACCACCTCAAAAGTGAAAAAACTGATTATCCGTGACCCGGTAATGATATCCAGTACAGACTCGGTTCAGCACGCTGCTCAGGTCATGTCACAAGAGACAGTCTCTTCTATTCTGGTGATGGGCGATGAGCCAGATCCTGATACTGGTATAAAGCCGGTACTGGGGATCATAACGGATCGTGACTTACGTAATCGCGTCTTAGCGGAAGGGTTGCCTTATGAGACGCCAGTGCAAGAAATCATGTCACCACAGCTGATCACGCTTGACCACAATGCGTATATCTTTGAGGCAATGCTGACCATCTTGCGCTCAAACCTTCATCATGTGCCCGTGATTCAACACGGTAAGCCGATTGGTGTGGTCGCACTGTCTGATATCGCGCGCTATGAGTCGCAAAACAGTTTGTTCTTGGTGGCGAGTATCTTCCGCCAACAATCTGTGGATGATTTGGTCATCTTGTCTAAACAAGTGAAAGATTGCTTTGTCCGTATGGTCAACGAAGACGCGAACTCGCACATGATAGGCTCCGCGTTGTCGGTGATTGGCCGTAGTTTCAAACAGCGCTTGCTTGAGCTTGCTGAGGAAGAGCTCGGTGAGCCGCCAGTGCCGTATTGCTTTTTGGCCATGGGGTCAATGGCACGTGACGAGCAGTTAATTGTTACTGACCAAGATAACGCCATTATTTTGGACGATAGTTATGATCACAGTCAGCACAATGCGTATTTTGAAGCCTTGTCTAAACGTGTCTCTGATGGATTGAATGCGTGTGGGTATACGTATTGCACCGGCAATATTATGGCGACTAACCCTGAGTGGCGAAAAACGCTGAAAGAGTGGGAGCAATGCTTTGCTGATTGGATTGATAATCCCAGTCCGCGATCGCTACTTGATAGCAATATCTTTTTTGACCTTGATGGCGTCCATGGTCGCACCAACTGGGCAGAGCAACTTAAAGCCTTTATTGGTCGTCGTGCGCGCCGCAACAACCGCTTCTTGGCGGCGATGGCACGCAATGCGCTCAATCGCACACCGCCACTGGGCTTTTTCAAAGACTTTGTCATGGAGCAAGACGGGCGTCATAACAATTCCATTAACTTAAAACGTCGTGGCACGGCACCTTTGGCCGATCTGATTCGGGTACATTCATTGGCGATCGATTCACGCTCGCAAAACTCCTTTGAGCGTTTGGACGATATTATCGAGTCGGGGATCTTGCCTAAAGGTCGAGGCCCAGACTTACGCGATGCAATGGAATTTATCTCTATGGTGCGCATTCGTCATCAAGCGTTAGACATCGAAGCGGGTCGCGAGCCGGACAACAACATCGAGCCAGAGAACCTATCTGACTTTGAACGTCGAAACTTAAAAGATGCATTTCAGATCTTAAGTAACGCGCAGAAGTTCTTGAAATTCCGCTATCAGCCGAATCGGTCTTAAGGGGAGGGTATGCTTCATTTCGATTTGAGAAAAAAAGAGGATGCCGACCACGTGGATTGGCGTGCCATGCTGGAAACCAAACGTGAGACGGTCCAGCATGAGACGTTGCAAGCGTTTTATCAGCAAGGCTGGGTATCGCCTGATACGCCTGTCTCCCAGGTGTCTTTTGTGGCGTTAGACTTTGAAACCACAGGGCTTGATAGCCAGCAAGATGCGATTGTCAGTATTGGTTTGGTGCCCTTTACCCTGAATCGCATTCGTTGTCAGCATGCGCAACACTGGATTGTTAACCCTAACCGGCCGTTGGCAGAGTCGTCGATTGTCATTCATGGGATCACCCACTCAGATATCGTGAATGCCCCTGACTTTTCGCATGTGATTGAACCTTTACTGAGCGCGCTGGCCGGCTCAGTAGTCGTGGTTCATTATCGCCGTATTGAGCGGGAGTTTCTGGACCGTGCGATCAAACAGCGCCTAGGCGAGGGGATCATTTTCCCAATGGTCGATACCATGGAATTAGAAGCGCGCAAACATAGAAACGGTAAACGCAGCTTTATGGATTGGATTGCCCGTCGCCCGCCCGAGTCGATTCGTTTAGCCGATAGTCGTCATCGTTATCACTTACCCTTTTACCAGAGCCACCATGCGCTGACGGATGCGATGGCAACGGCTGAACTACTGCAAGCGCAAATTGCCCATGACTTTTCACCGGACACGCCCATCAGTGAACTATGGCGCTAGCCGCGGGAGCGAGCCTCACTTCTAAAACGGATGATCTCGGGGCGAGAGAACGAATGAACCCTTCTCTGGTGGTTTTCGTAATGACTGATAAGGCGTATAATCGACGTGCTACAAGTCAGTGACGGAAGTGAGAGGAAAAATGACATTGATCCATGCGGTTGAAGGGTTAGCGTTCGGTCTCGGTGTGCTATTGCTGTCATCGTCCATTGGCTTTGCGTATTGGGGGATCACTTTAAAGCCTGAAGAGGCTGAGGACATGACCGCACGTAAGATTGAGTTGGGGTTTTATGCGGGCGCGTGTCTTGTTTTCGCCCTACTCATTGGCTATTGGTTGAGCGTGTAGCCTTAGAAACTTTGGTATAACGGCGACAGCGCAAGTCTAAGACTTAAAAGTGAGTGTAAAAAAACCACCGATTGCTCGGTGGTTTTTTCGTATGACCCGTAGGGGATTACCAAACGTCTTTATCGATTTGCTTATCCAGTTTCGGGAACTTGGTGCGATCAAAAGTTGGGTTTTTGCCCGCACGGCGCTGGTCTTCATAGTCTTTCATCAGCGCGAAGGCGACACCCGACAAGAGCGCAATCGCCACCAAGTTGATCACGGCCATCATGCCCATCGACAAGTCAGCAAAGCTCCAGATTAACGGTAAGTCGGTAATCGATCCCACCAACACCATAGCTAGCACAGCAATACGGTAGAGTAGAATCGCGTTTTTCGAGCGGAAAATATACTCGATGTTTGACTCACCATAAGAATAGTTGGCAATGATAGAGGTGAAAGCGAATAAGAGGATTGCGATAGCAATAAACGCCGCACCCCAGTCACCCACTTGGCTAACCAATGCTTCTTGGGTAAGCGCAATACCCGTTAGGCCGCTATTTGGCTCAAGCATACCGGAGATTAAGATGATCGATGCTGTCGCGGTACAGATAACGATGGTGTCGACAAAAACACCCAGCATCTGAACATAGCCTTGCGCCGCTGGGTGATTCGGCTTGGTGGTTGCGGTAGCGGCCGCATTCGGTGCTGAACCCATACCTGCTTCGTTTGAGAACAAACCGCGCTTGATACCGTGCATCATCGCTTGCGCGATCGCATAACCCATAGCACCACCCGCCGCTTGTTCAAGCCCGAGCGCGCTTTTAACAATGGTGGAGATCACAGCAGGTAGCTGCTCGATATTCATGCCAACCACGACAAGCGCAACCAGCAAATACGCCAGTGCCATAAACGGCACGATCAGCTCCGCCACACGCGCAACCGAACGCATACCGCCAAAAATCACGGGTGCGGTCACTACGGCAAGGCCGATGCCAACCGCTAAGGCATCAAAGCCAAACGCGGTATTCATTGCTGCAGCAATCGAGTTGGACTGGACACCGTTAAACGCCAGACCAAAGGCGATAATCAGACAAATAGCGAACGCAATACCTAACCAGCGCTGACCTAAGCCTTTCTCAATGTAGTAAGCCGGGCCACCGCGAAAGGTCTTATCGTTGTGGTTAACTTTGTACGCCTGCGCCAAGGTGGACTCGACGAAACTGGTTGCCATGCCGACCAATGCCGTCAGCCACATCCAGAAGATAGCACCAGGGCCACCCAGATAGAGTGCGACGGCCACACCGGCCATGTTTCCGGTACCGACGCGCGCTGCCAGACTGGTACTAAAGGCTTGGAAAGAAGAGATACCACCTGACGCGCCATCGCGGCTGTTGGCCATGAGTTTGAACATGTGGCCAAAGTTACGGAATTGAATAAAGCCAGATCGTACGGTGAAGTACAAACCTAAGCCAATCAAAAGATAAATGAGTACGCTGCCCCAAAGGAGGCCGTTACCTGTATCGACTATGGACACAAATAGATTTTTAAGTTGTTCCATCATTAAACTCTGTTTTGTCTGTTGGGAGACGCCTAACTCGATAAGCACGTGAACTCAGGTTCATCGTGAAAGAGCGAGGGTCGACAACCACTGTCCATGTGAGATCTCTGCCGTCCATGCAGGTGAGCAACGAAACGCGCGATAGCACCAAAACATCTGGCTTGCTATGACGCGCGATGTTGGATCTGCAACAGCATTTTGAATCCATGCTCGGCTGTTGCCAGAGTGCGCCGTTACCAGTGATAGCGATGTCTTAGCACATCAATACACTGGGTGGAGCACGCCGGATAATACCGACATTTGTGAGACAAAACACTAGATGATTATTGTTCTGTTGGTTTTTTGAGCGGCTCTGGGTGTTAATAACAGCACTAAAAACTGTAACAAGAATGTAATGCGTTGCACGCTAATTACTTGATGTTAAAGCAGTCATCTCGACGCCTTTCGCATATTATTCCGTATTTTTTGACTAAATAACGTTTTCTTGCGCGCTGAACGAAATGTGATCAATGCCTCATATTGCCGCCGATTCATCGTACCGACTGTCGAACGAATTTGCCCGAACCGGTAGATAAAGGTGACTTAATCACTGGATGACGCCGCTTTTTTGGTCAGCAAATCATGCTTAACGATATCGATCGCGGAGAGCGCTGTGTCGGTTTCGATCGCATGGCTTTCAAGCAAGTAAATAAGATCGACGGCGAGTTTAACGTCGTCGGGGGCCTCTTCGAGTACTTTTGACGAGGAAGAATGTGAGTCAGTCATGATGCCTCCAGGCTGGCGGAAAAGTCGGGAAAGTGGGTGAGCGCGGCTTGTATCAGTTGTTCGTGCAACGGGATCAGCTGCTCATGGGTGTCATGATAGCCTCCTCCTATGACCGCAGCGACAGGTATCTGGTGGGCGGCACACCGTGATAACACGCCTGTGTCGCGTTGAAAAATACCCTCAGCGGTAAGTGACAAATACCCCAACGCATCGTCTTTATGCACGTCGACACCCGCATCATAGATCACCATGTCGGGGCGGTGCTGAGCCAGTGCAAGGTCGAGTAAAGGCAAAAAGGCATCGAGATAGTCGTTATCTTGGGTGCCAATCGGGAGGGGTAAATCAAGCGTTGATGATGGCTTTCGCGAGGGGAAATTTTTCTCACAGTGGACGGAAAAGGTCACAATATCTGGATGTGAGGAGGCTAACGCGGCGGTGCCGTCACCGTGGTGAACATCGCAATCGACGATCATCACTGTCTCTATGCCCGGCTGCGTGAGGGCATGACGCGCAGCAATCATTAAGTCGTTAAATAAACAAAAGCCACTGCCAAAGTCATAATGGGCGTGATGGTAGCCGCCGGTAAGGTGAATAGCCAGACCCGTGCGCAATGCCTGATCCACCGTTAAGGTGGTGCCACCCAGTGAGGTTAAACTGCGCTTTATTAGCGACTTACTCCAAGGAAACCCAATACGGCGCATTTTTACCAAAGGCAAGTTGCCCTCGAGTAATTGACTCACATAGGCGGGGTCATGAATCGCGTCAATGATCTCTCTATGCGCGGCGGTGGGCTGGTAAAACTCAACCGGCAATGCAAGCGCTTGTAATCGTTCGAACAGCAGCCGGTACTTTTGCAGTGGATAACGGTGACCCTCGGGAAGCGGGAAATCAGAGTAAATGGGATGGTATATCAGTGGTAGCACATTCGCTCCTTACGTTATCGCTTTTCCCGGTAAGTAATGGTGGTTTCAATGCGCTCTCGGGCTTTGGTGCACCGCGCTAGACGCTGCTCGAGCGCGAGAACTTGCTTTTGATGCTGTTGCCGTACAGCCGGACTGGAGGCCATCTCAACACTGGCGTTGGCATCACGGAGTTTGTCGGCGAGACGCCGCTCCCAGTCTTGATGCTTGGCCAAGTCTTGATAGAGCTCACCGATAGATTGGCGTCTTGGACCACGACGAGCTTGTTCTTGCTTACGTAAAGGTTGAGTGGCAAGTTCACGTTGGAGTGCGGTGATTTGTGCTAACAAGGTTTCGCAAATATGGGTGGCTCGCGCATCCGTTAGTACCCCTTGCTGATGATCGCGGCGCATCACGGCTAACAGGCCTTGTGCTTCATTAACACAGGGCGTTAATAACTTACCTTTGCAGTGAAAAAGTGGCGTGGCAAATAGCGGTGCCTTGGCTTCTCCTCGGCGACGATCAACCTCTGCGGCTTGAACGGCGAGTTGATCTAAATGTTGAGCCATGGCATCGATTTGCGCTTTCATGATGTTTTCTCTCTCAATGAGGGTTAGAACCAAGCATCAACGGCGAGTTTGCCCGCTAGAATAACCACCGCGGTGATAAAAATAGGGCGAATAAAACGGCTACCAAAGCGGATGGCTGAGTGAGCGCCAATAAAAGCCCCTAGCATTAAGCAGGCTCCCATGGTTAAGCCCAGTGCCCAGCTTACATGGCCTAACAGCGCGAACGCCACCAGTGAGGTGAAGTTACTGGTAAAGTTCATCGCCTTTGCTAATCCCGAGGATAGCAAAATATTCATCCGATAGAGCGACATGGTGGAAACCGTCCAAAACGCGCCGGTTCCCGGACCTGCCACCCCGTCATAAAAGCCAAGTGATAAACCCTGACTCCACTGTTTTATGGGCAGCTTTGGGCAACGTGCGGGTAGCTGGTTGTTATCGCCTTTAGGGTGTGGATGCCAGATGGTATACACCGCGGCGACCAACACCACAATGGGAATGGCCTTCTCTAACCATTCGGTACTCAGAACGTCCACCAGCAGGGTGCCGGCTGTGGCGCCAATTAAGGTGCCCCAAAACGCATGTTGCCAAAATAAGGGAGAAAATAGGCGCTTTTTATAATAAGTGAACGCGGCGGTGCTCGACGCAAAGGTCGCGGCCAACTTATTGGTGCCTAACGCAACATGCGGCGGCAGGCCAAGTGATAATAGGGCAGGGACAGTTAGCATGCCGCCACCTCCAGCTACCGCATCAATAAATCCAGCGACAAACGCGGTTAGCCCCAGAATAACTAAAGTAGAGAGGTCAATCAGTTCCAGCATGTTAACTCGTCAGTTTAAGGTTCGATCACGCGTGTAAAGGGAGGTAGCGAGTCGAGTAAGGATTGGCCATATCTACGGGTGATAATGCGCCGGTCAAGAAGCACTACTTTACCAGAGTCCTCTTCTTTGCGCAGTAGACGACCGACTGATTGTACAAGCTTTTTACTCGCCTCTGGCACCGCGATTTGTAAAAACGGGTTGCCACCACAGCGCTCGATATATTCAGCGTGCGCTTCTTCAACCGGCGAGGTGGGCACGGCAAAAGGGATCTTAGTAATAATGAGGTTGGTCAATAAGTTGCCCGGTAAGTCCAGGCCTTCGGAAAAGCTGCCGGTGCCAAAAATGATACTGGTTTTATCAACGCTAACCGCTTGCTGATGCGCCTTTAGTAATCCGGTACGCGACTGGCTCCCTTGGCAAAGCAGCTGCCAGCCCCGTTGCTTGCAGGTGCTTTCTATCACTTTTGTCACTTGCTGCATTTGCCAGTAGGAGGCGAAGAGCACCAAAGAGGCGCGTTCGCCTTCCAGATGTTCGAGTATTTTATCGCTCAGCACATCCGTAAAGTCGCTTGCTTGAGGTTCACAAGGCATCGTCGGGATCACCAAGCGCGCTTTGTTGGGGTAATCAAATGGCGAAGGCAAGGCTAAATAACGCGAGCCGTCGGTTTCGCTCAAGCCCACTTGACGGCAGAAATAACTGAACCGGTTGAGTGCACGTAAGGTCGCAGAAAAGAGGCCAACCCCGGCTGCACGGGACCAGAGCATTTGGTCTAAACGCCAACCGACTTCCAAGGGGGAGACATGGATCCAAAGGTCGCCTTCGCGCTCGCGACACGCTCGCACCCAACGTGCCAAGGGGGCGCCTTTATCCGAATTAGGTTGAGCCATCAAGGTCCACACCTTTTCTAAATTTTCTAACCGTTGCAGGAAAAAAGCCGTTTCCGCGAGCGCCGGATCAGCCAGTTTGGCCGAAATGTCATTTTCTTTCAGACGTTCATTGATCAAATCATGAATTTTTCCCAATGCCTGATGGGCTTTTTTACTCGCCTTTTTGAGTTGCTCACTGGGTGAGGTAAGCGCATCGGGGAGCTCGCCATCAGCAAAGCGGTAGCAACCATCATCGTTGAGCGGCAATTGACTGAGCTGTTGTTTAACCTCGCGTAAGCCTGGGATTAAGGTTTGAATCGCGTCTAGCAAGCTATCCACAAACCGATGTGCGCGCTTAATATCAGCGGTATTCCCCAACTTGGTCGTCGCTTGATTGAGCTTTTCCAGCCAGCTGACCACACCCAACAGGCTGGCACTGGCGGCAGAAAAGTCTCGCGCGACAGTAGGCAAGTGATGAGCTTCGTCAATCATATACAGGCATTGCTCCGGCTCGGGCAAGATCACTCCGCCGCCTAGTTCGAGATCGGCGAGCAGCAAACTGTGGTTCACCACCACCACATCCGCTTTATCCATCGCCTCTCGTGCTTTAGCAAACGGGCAAGCACGGTGGGCGGGCAAACCGGCATGACAAGTGTGCTTATCAGAGGCGATGGCTTGCCAAAGATGATCAGCAATGGGTTTTGGCCAACTGTCTCTGTCACCATCCCACTTACCTCGGCTCAGCGCAGCGTAGAGATCGTTGAGTAATAATTGCTCGCTGCGCTTGGGTTTTTGGGTAAATAGCGCCCCTTGAATGCTTTCCATGTCCGCTACCGCACTGAGCTTATGTGCACAGCAATAGCGTTGACGCCCTTTGGCTAAAATAAAATCGAACGGTTTGGGGCAGATGCGATGAAAAAACGGGATGTCTTTATTGGCAAGCTGTTCTTGCAACGCCACCGTCGCGGTTGAAATAACCACTTTTTTATTGTTGTTGAGTGCAAACGGGATCGCGCCCATCAGATAGGCCATCGACTTACCGACCCCTGTGCCTGCTTCTGCCACTAATAGTCGCCGTTTAGGCTCGTAATCGCCAGCTAGGGTCTTCGCGAGCTCTGCCACCAAATAGTTCTGAGCTTTACGGGGAATAAAGTGGGGAAGTTGATCTTGTAGCGTTTGGTAGCACGCGCGAATGTCTGATTTTACGGCAGGACTGAGCATCAACAGGTCCGAGTTGCAAAGGTTGGCACCTAGTATAACACGGGGCAAAAACGTGAAAACGATCGCGAACTGCAAGATTTCCTTACAGATATGAGATCCTGGTCACGAATTTAATTTGAACCATTCTTCGCTATCTTGCTGATCTGCCGTTTGATTAACAAAACGCCTGATTTAAGCTATTGATTAGTTTTTTATTCCAATATAAGCAATAAATACTGTAATTTTTGGTGTTTTATGTTGTTA